>NZ_JBHRSJ010000011.1:20671-62920 GCF_042643485.1 Azotobacter bryophylli
TGGGCGTCATACCCCGTTCTTCAAGGGCTACCGTCCGCAGTTCTACTTCCGTACCACCGACGTGACCGGCAACTGCGAGCTGCCGGAAGGCGTCGAAATGGTGATGCCGGGTGACAACATCAAGATGACCGTCACCCTGATCGCTCCGATCGCCATGGAAGACGGCCTGCGCTTCGCCATCCGCGAAGGCGGTCGCACCGTCGGTGCTGGTGTGGTTGCCAAAATTATCGAGTAATCGGTGAGTTGTAAGAAAAAGCCCCTTCGGGGGCTTTTTCTATTTATTGGTCATTTATTGACACCCTGGGGGGGCATCCGTACAATTGCGCCTCCTTTTATCGGGCGTATTTTCGCCTGGTAAGGACGGCAACTTCGAGTCTGAGGTCAAAATGCAAAACCAACAAATCCGTATTCGGTTGAAGGCTTTTGACCATCGCCTGATTGATCAATCTACCCAGGAAATCGTGGAAACCGCGAAACGTACTGGTGCTCAGGTGCGTGGTCCGATTCCTCTGCCTACCCGCAAAGAGCGGTACACCGTACTGATCTCTCCGCACGTCAACAAGGACGCGCGCGATCAGTATGAGATTCGTACCCATAAGCGCGTGCTGGACATTGTTCAGCCCACCGACAAGACCGTCGATGCGCTGATGAAGCTTGATCTGGCGGCTGGCGTGGAAGTGCAGATCAGCCTCGGCTAAGACCTGGTAGGTTTTGGTCGTGTAACGCTCTGAAATGGGCGGCCATAGCGGGTGAAAGCCCCGTACACTCATGAGGTTTAACAACATGACTATTGGTGTAGTCGGTCGTAAGTGCGGTATGACCCGCATTTTCACCGAAGAGGGTGTCTCCATTCCGGTTACGGTCATTGAGATCGAGCCGAATCGCGTGACCCAATTCAAAACCGAAGAGAGCGACGGTTATCGCGCTGTGCAGGTCACGGTCGGCGAGCGTCGTGCTTCTCGCGTGACCAAGGCGCAAGCTGGTCACTTTGCCAAGGCCAACGTCGCTGCAGGTCGTGGCGTCTACGAGTTCCGCCTCGAAGAGGGCGAATTCCAGGCTGGCGATCTGATCAAGGCGGAGATTTTCCAAGCGGGTCAGCTGGTGGATGTCACCGGTCAGTCCAAGGGTAAAGGCTATGCCGGTACCATCAAGCGCTGGAACTTCCGTGGCCAGGACAACAGTCACGGCAACTCCGTTTCTCACCGTGTTCCAGGTTCCATCGGCCAGTGCCAGACTCCTGGTCGTGTGTTCAAGGGCAAAAAGATGTCCGGTCACTTGGGCGCTGAGCGCGTGACTGTGCAGTCCCTGGAAGTTGTGCGTGTCGATGCTGAGCGTAATCTGCTGCTGGTTAAGGGTGCCGTTCCTGGTGCTACCGGTGGTGACGTGCTCGTGCGTCCGGCTGCCAAGGCTCGCGGTTAAGAGGGGAGTGCTGAGATGCAATTGAATGTGAATGGCGCTCAGGCGATCGAAGTCTCCGAGCGCACCTTTGGCGGCGAGTTCAACGAAACCCTCGTTCACCAGGCGGTTGTTGCTTACATGGCTGGCGCTCGTCAGGGTAGCAAGCAGCAGAAGAACCGTTCCGACGTCTCCGGTGGCGGCAAGCGCCCCTGGCGTCAGAAGGGCACCGGCCGCGCTCGCGCCGGTACCACTCGTGGCCCGATCTGGCGTGGCGGTGGTGTGACCTTCGCCGCTCGTCCGCAGAACCATGAGCAAAAGCTCAACAAGAAGATGTACCGTGCCGCCCTGCGCTCCATTCTGAGCGAACTGGTGCGTCAGGATCGTCTGATTGTCGTTGAGGACTTCGTTGTCGATGCGCCGAAGACCAAGGCCCTGGTGAGCAAGCTGGGTAGCCTGGGTCTGAATGACGTGCTGATCGTGTCCGATGCCGTCGATCAAAACCTGTATCTGGCTGCGCGCAACCTGCCGCACGTCGATGTGCGTGATGTCCAAGGTTCCGATCCGGTCAGCCTGATCGCATACGACAAGGTGCTGGTCACCGTGTCGGCTGTGAAGAAATTCGAGGAGCTGCTGGGATGAACCAGGAACGCGTATTCAAAGTGCTGCTTGGTCCGCACATCTCCGAGAAAGCCACTGGGCTGGCGGACAGCAAGAGCCAATTCGTTTTCAAGGTTGCCACTGATGCAACCAAGCTGGAAATCAAGAAGGCCGTCGAAAGCCTGTTCAACGTGAAGGTCGCTCGCGTCACCACCCTGAATGTACAGGGCAAGACCAAGCGTACTGCTCGCGGTCTGGGCAAGCGCAACGACTGGAAGAAGGCTTATGTAGCCCTTCAGCCGGGTCAAGATCTCGATTTCGCCAGCAGCGCTGAGTAAAGGGGTGCATCATGGCAATCGTTAAATGCAAACCGACTTCCGCTGGCCGCCGTTTCGTGGTCAAGGTGGTCAACCAGGAGCTGCACAAAGGCGCTCCTTACGCACCGCTGGTGGAGAAGAAGTCCAAGACCGGTGGTCGTAACAACAATGGCCGCATCACCACTCGTCATATCGGCGGTGGCCACAAGCAGCACTATCGTCTAGTCGATTTTCGTCGCAACAAGGATGGCATTCCTGCCACCGTCGAGCGCATCGAATACGATCCGAACCGTACCGCACACATCGCGTTGCTGAAGTACGCCGATGGCGAGCGTCGCTACATCATCGCGCCGAAGGGCGTGGCTGCGGGCGATCAGCTGGTTTCCGGCGTCAACGCTCCGATCAAGGCTGGTAACACCCTGCCGCTGCGTAACATTCCGGTCGGCTCCACCATCCATGGTGTCGAACTCAAGCCGGGCAAAGGCGCCCAAATCGCTCGCTCTGCAGGGGCTTCGGTCCAGCTGGTCGCACGCGAAGGCGCTTACGTGACTCTGCGTCTGCGCTCTGGCGAAATGCGCAAAGTGCTAGCTGAGTGCCGTGCGACTCTCGGCGAGGTGTCCAACTCCGAGCACAGCTTGCGCTCGCTTGGTAAGGCTGGTGCCAAACGCTGGAAGGGTATTCGTCCGACTGTTCGTGGCGTGGCGATGAACCCGGTCGATCACCCCCATGGTGGTGGTGAAGGTCGTACCTCCGGTGGTCGTCATCCGGTGTCGCCGTGGGGCTTCCCGACTAAGGGCGCGAAGACTCGCACTAACAAGCGCACCGATAACATGATCGTCCGTCGTCGCAAGTAACTAGAGGGATACGACAGTGCCGCGTTCTCTGAAAAAAGGTCCTTTTATCGATCTTCACCTACTGAAGAAGGTCGAAGCGGCGGTGGAAAAGAACGATCGCAAGCCGGTTAAGACCTGGTCGCGCCGTTCCATGATCCTGCCGCAGATGGTTGGTCTGACCATTGCTGTGCATAACGGTCGTCAGCATGTTCCGGTTCTCGTGAATGAGGACATGGTCGGCCACAAACTCGGCGAGTTCGCTGCTACCCGCACCTATCGTGGGCATGCTGCGGACAAGAAAGGCAAACGCTAAGGGGTAAGGAAAGATGGAAGTAGCCGCTAAGTTGTCGGGCGCTCGCATCTCCGCCCAGAAAGCCCGCCTGGTCGCCGACCAGATCCGTGGGAAGAAGGTGGGCGACGCGCTCAACCTCCTGGCTTTCAGCAGCAAGAAAGCCGCCGAGATCATGAAGAAAGTGCTGGAGTCGGCCGTTGCCAACGCTGAGCACAATGAAGGCGCCGACGTGGACGATCTGAAGGTCTCCACCGTCTTCGTCAACGAAGGCCGTTCGCTCAAGCGCATCATGCCGCGCGCCAAGGGTCGTGCTGATCGCATCGTCAAGCGGTCTTGCCATATCACTGTCAAGGTTGCGGACAAGTAACGGAGTCGATCAGATGGGTCAGAAAGTACATCCCGTTGGCATCCGCCTGGGAATCGTCAAGGAGCACACCTCCGTCTGGTATGCAGACAAGCGTCAGTACGCTGATTATCTGCTGGCAGACCTGAAGGTTCGTGAGTATCTCCAGGACAAACTAAAAAGCGCGTCCGTGAGTCGTATCGACATCGCTCGTCCGGCTCAGACCGCACGCATCACCATCCATACCGCTCGTCCCGGCATTGTGATCGGCAAGAAGGGTGAGGATGTTGAGAAGCTGCGTCAGGACCTGACCAAGCAAATGGGTGTGCCGGTGCACATCAACATCGAAGAGATCCGCAAGCCGGAGCTCGACGGTATGCTGGTTGCGCAGAGCGTAGCTCAGCAGCTTGAGCGTCGCGTTATGTTCCGTCGTGCCATGAAGCGCGCCGTGCAGAATGCCATGCGCATTGGTGCCAAGGGCATCAAGATTCAGGTGAGCGGTCGTCTGGGTGGTGCTGAAATCGCCCGTACCGAGTGGTATCGCGAAGGCCGTGTGCCTCTGCACACTCTGCGTGCCGATATCGACTATGCCACCTATGAAGCGCACACCACCTACGGTGTGATCGGCGTCAAGGTTTGGATCTTCAAAGGCGAGGTCATCGGTGGCCGCCAGGAAGAGCTCAAGCCTCAAGCGCCCGCTCCTCGTAAAGCTGCTAAGAAATAAGGGGTACGCCAAATGTTGCAACCAAAGCGTACGAAGTTCCGCAAGCAGATGACCGGCCACAACCGCGGCCTGGCTCAGCGCGGTAGCAAGGTCAGCTTCGGCGAGTTCGCTCTGAAGTCCGTGAGCCGTGGTCGTCTCACCGCACGTCAAATCGAAGCTGCACGTCGTGCACTCACTCGTCACGTTAAGCGTGGCGGCAAGATCTGGATCCGCGTTTTCCCCGACAAGCCCGTTACCAAGAAGCCCCTCGAAGTGCGTATGGGTAAAGGTAAGGGTGGCGTCGAGTACTGGGTAGCCCAGATTCAGCCGGGCAAGGTGCTCTACGAGATCGAGGGCGTTTCCGAAGAGCTGGCGCGTGAGGCATTCGCCTTGGCTGCTGCAAAGCTGCCGCTCGCCACCACTTTTGTTAAGCGGACGGTGATGTGATGAAAGCGAATGAACTTCGTGAAAAATCAGTGGAGCAGCTGAACGAGCAACTGCTCGGCCTGCTGCGTGACCAGTTCAATCTGCGTATGCAGAAGGCAACTGGCCAGTTGGGGCAGACTCACCTGCTCTCGCAAGTGAAGCGCGATATCGCTCGCGTTAAGACTGTGCTCAACCAGCAAGCAGGTAAGTGATCATGGCTGAAGCTCAGAAAAACGTTCGCACGCTGACCGGCCGTGTTGTCAGCGACAAAATGGACAAGACCGTCACCGTCCTGATCGAGCGCCGCGTTAAGCACCCGATCTACGGTAAATACGTTAAGCGTTCGACCAAGCTGCACGCTCACGACGAAACCAACCAGTGCCGCATGGGTGACCTCGTCACCATTCGCGAGACCCGTCCGCTGGCCAAGACCAAGTCCTGGATGCTGGTGGAAGTCGTCGAGCGCGCGGTGGAAGTCTAAGAGACTAAGGGTCGGAGAAAGTTATGATTCAGACTCAATCCATGCTCGATGTGGCCGACAACAGCGGTGCCCGTCGCGTCATGTGCATTAAGGTGCTCGGCGGTTCGCATCGTCGTTACGCTGGTATTGGTGACATCATCAAGGTGACCGTGAAGGAAGCAATTCCGCGCGGCAAGGTGAAAAAGGGCCAGGTGATGACCGCTGTCGTGGTTCGCACCAAGCACGGCGTACGCCGTCCCGATGGCTCCATCATCCGCTTCGATGGCAATGCCGCGGTTCTGCTGAACAACAAGCAGGAGCCGATCGGCACTCGTATCTTCGGGCCAGTGACTCGTGAGCTTCGTTCCGAGAAGTTCATGAAGATCGTTTCGCTCGCCCCCGAAGTGCTGTAAGGAGAAGCCGTCATGCAAAAGATTCGTCGTGACGACGAGATCATCGTCATCGCCGGCAAAGACAAGGGCAAGCGCGGCAAGGTGCTCAAGGTCCTCGCTGACGACCGTCTGGTCGTCGGTGGGATCAACCTGGTGAAGCGCCATACCAAGCCGAACCCGATGCTGGGCGTACAAGGCGGTATCGTCGAGAAAGAAGCGCCGTTGCACGTTTCGAACGTTGCAATCTTCAATTCTGAAACCAACAAGGCTGATCGCGTTGGCTTCAAAGTCGAAGAAGGCAAAAAAATTCGTGTCTTCAAGTCCACCCAGAAGCCGGTTGGCGCTTGAGAATCATAGGTAAAACACCATGGCACGACTGAAAGAGATTTACCGGAAGGAAATCGCGCCCAAGCTGAAGGAAGAACTGAAGCTTGCGAATGTGATGGAAATTCCGCGCATCACTAAAATCACCCTGAACATGGGTTTGGGCGAGGCGGTCGGTGACAAGAAAGTCATCGAGCACGCTGTTGCCGATCTGGAAAAGATCACCGGTCAGAAGCCGGTCGTGACCTACGCTCGCAACTCCATCGCTGGTTTCAAGATCCGCGAAGGCTGGCCGATCGGTGTCAAGGTGACTCTGCGTCATGATCGGATGTACGAATTCCTGGATCGTCTGCTCTCCATCTCCCTGCCGCGCGTGCGTGACTTCCGCGGCCTGAATGCCAAGTCCTTCGATGGACGTGGCAACTACAGCATGGGTGTCAAGGAGCAGATCATCTTCCCGGAGATCGATTACGACAAGATCGATGCGCTGCGTGGTCTGGATATCACTCTGACCACCACTGCCCGTACGGATGATGAAGGTCGTGCTCTGCTGCGCGCCTTCAACTTCCCGTTCCGCAACTGATTGGAGTAGGAAATGGCCAAACAGAGCATGAAAAACCGTGAGCTGAAGCGTCAGCAAACGGTCGCCAAGTACGCCAAGAAGCGTGCCGAGCTGAAGGCTATCATTGCCAACCCGAACTCCACTCCGGAGCAGCGTTGGGAAGCTCAGATCGCCCTGCAGAAGCAGCCGCGTGATGCCAGTGCCTCTCGCCTGCGCAATCGCTGCCGCTTGACCGGTCGTCCGCATGGCGTGTACCGCAAGTTCGGTCTGTCCCGTAACATGCTGCGTCAAGCAGCCATGCGTGGCGACGTACCGGGCCTGGTCAAGGCCAGCTGGTAAGCCTATCGATCGCGCTAGCGGGAGAGTCTTCTCTCGATTCCGTAGATCATCAATCAAGCCCCTTTTGGGGCTTGATTCGTTTTTGAGCAGTCTCTAGAATGACCGGCTCTCCTGAGCCTGGGCTTCTTGCTCGGTGTTCGGGAACATAGGCCGTAAGGCTTCCTTTTAGTATCAGGAGCAATTAGCCCATGAGTATGCAGGACCCGTTAGCGGACATGCTAACTCGTATCCGTAATGCCCAGATGGCTGAGAAGACAGTGGTAAGCATGCCGTCTTCCAAGCTGAAGGTGGCAGTAGCCAGCGTTCTCAAAAACGAAGGCTACATTTCGGATTACCAGGTCAGCGGCGATGCCAAGCCGCAGCTGTCCATCGAGCTGAAGTATTTCGAAGGCCGCCCGGTCATCGAAGAGCTGAAGCGCGTCAGTCGTCCTGGCCTGCGCCAGTACAAGTCCGTCGATCAGCTGCCGAAAGTGCGTGGTGGCCTGGGCGTTTCGATTGTCTCCACCAACAAAGGTGTGATGACTGATCGTGCTGCTCGCGCTGCTGGCGTTGGTGGCGAAGTGCTCTGCACTGTGTTCTAAGGGGGGGATAAGCATGTCTCGCGTTGCTAAGAACCCCGTCAAGCTGCCAGCTGGCGTTGAGGTCAAACTGGCCGGTCAGCAGCTTTCCGTGAAGGGTGCTAAAGGGGCTCTCGAGCTCAAAGTGCATTCGTCCGTTGAGGTCATCCATGATGCTGGTGAGCTGCGTTTCGCCGCACGTAATGGGGACCAGCAGAACAAGGCCATGGCCGGTACCACCCGCGCACTGGTGAACAACATGGTGATCGGCGTCAGTCAAGGCTTCGAACGTAAGCTCCAGCTGGTCGGCGTTGGTTACAAGGCGCAAGCCAAAGGTCAAGTGCTGTCCCTGGCTCTCGGCTTCTCGCACCCGGTCGATTACGAGTTGCCGCAAGGCATTACCGCTGAGACTCCTAGCCAGACCGATATCCTGATCAAGGGTATCGACAAGCAGCTGGTCGGTCAGGTGGCGGCTGAAATTCGCGACTTCCGTCCGCCGGAGCCTTACAAAGGTAAGGGCGTGCGTTACGCCGACGAAGTCGTTCTTCGTAAAGAAGCTAAGAAGAAGTAGGGCATAGCAAATGAGCGTAAAGAAAGAAACTCGTCTGCGTCGCGCTCGCAAGGCACGCCTGAAAATGCGCGAGCTGGAAGCTGTACGCCTCTGCGTGTATCGCTCTTCCCAGCACATTTACGCCCAGGTCATTTCGGCCGACGGCGGCAAGGTTCTGGCTTCTGCCTCGACCTTGGACAAAGAACTGCGTGATGGTGCCACCGGCAACGTCGACGCGGCCAAGAAGGTCGGTCAGCTAGTGGCTGAGCGTGCGAAAGCGGCTGGTGTCACTCAGGTGGCATTCGATCGTTCTGGCTTCAAGTACCACGGTCGTGTCAAGGCACTGGCCGATGCTGCTCGTGAAGGCGGGCTGGAGTTCTAAGTTATGGCAAATAACGAGCAAAAGCGCGACGAAGGCTACATCGAGAAGCTGGTTCAGGTTAACCGCGTTGCCAAGACCGTAAAGGGCGGCCGTATCTTCACCTTCACCGCGCTGACCGTGGTCGGTGATGGTAAGGGGCGCGTCGGCTTCGGTCGTGGCAAGTCCCGCGAAGTCCCGGCGGCCATTCAGAAGGCCATGGAAGCCGCACGTCGCAACATGATTCAGGTGGATCTGAATGGATCCACTCTGCAATACCCGATCAAGTCCGCCCATGGTGCCTCCAAGGTGTTCATGCAGCCTGCTTCCGAAGGTACCGGCATCATCGCTGGTGGTGCCATGCGCGCCGTCCTTGAGGTTGCTGGTGTGCAGAACGTTCTGGCCAAGTGCTACGGCTCTACCAATCCGGTGAACGTGGTTTATGCCACCTTCAAAGGGCTGAAGAGCATGCAGTCTCCTGACTCCGTAGCAGCCAAGCGTGGTAAGAGCGTCGAGGAGATTCTCTGATCATGGCAACTGTTAAAGTCACTCTGGTCAAGAGCCTGAATGGCCGTTTGGCCAACCACAAGGCCTGTGTCAAGGGGCTCGGCCTGCGCCGTATCGGTCATACCGTCGAGGTTCAGGATACTCCTGAAAATCGTGGCATGATCAACAAGGCCAACTACCTTCTGCGTGTGGAGGGTTAATTCATGAAACTGAACGATCTGCGTTCCGCGCCGGGTTCCCGTCGCGAAAAGCTCCGTCCCGGTCGTGGTATCGGTAGCGGCCTGGGCAAGACCGGTGGCCGCGGCCACAAGGGTCAGACTTCCCGCTCCGGCGGCAAGATCGCTCCCGGGTTCGAGGGCGGCCAGCAGCCGCTGCACCGTCGCCTCCCGAAGTTTGGCTTCACCTCCCTGAAGGCTCTGGATCGCGCTGAAGTGCGCACCTCCGAGCTGGCGAAGGTAGAAGGCGACGTCGTGACCCTGCAAGCGCTTAAAGATGCCAATCTGATCAATCAGAACGTACAGCGCGTGAAGGTCATGCTGTCCGGTGAGGTTGGGCGGGCTGTCACTCTGAAAGGAATCGCCGCCACCAAGGGTGCGCGTGCGGCCATCGAAGCAGCTGGCGGTAAAATCGAGGACTAAATGGCTAAGCAAGGTGCTCTCTCCGCACTCAGCAATGGCGGATTGTCCGAGCTCTGGGCTCGATTGCGTTTCCTATTCCTAGCAATCATCGTCTATCGGATAGGGGCTCATATCCCAGTGCCCGGAATCAATCCCGACCGGCTGGCGGAACTGTTCCAGCAGAATGAGGGGACCATTCTTAGTCTGTTCAACATGTTCTCCGGCGGGGCGCTGGAGCGGATGAGTATCTTCGCGCTTGGGATCATGCCGTATATCTCGGCCTCGATCATCATGCAGTTGATGACTGCAGTTAGTCCGCAGCTGGAGCAGTTGAAGAAGGAGGGGGAGGCTGGCCGTCGAAAGATCAGCCAGTACACCCGCTACGGCACTCTGGCGCTCGCTGTCGTTCAAGCTATCGGTATGTCCGTTGGCCTGGCGAGCCAGGGTGTGGCCTTCTCCACTGACTTCGGTTTCTACTTCGTGGCTGTGGCTACATTCGTGGCCGGGGCTATGTTCATGATGTGGCTGGGTGAGCAGATCACCGAGCGTGGCATAGGTAATGGTATTTCCATGCTTATCTTCTCTGGCATCGTGGCTGGTCTTCCGGCGGCGATAGGGCAGTCTTTCGAGTCTGCCCGCCAGGGAGACATCAATATCATTGCTCTGCTTGCTGTGGCTCTGCTCGCTGTAGCTATCATCGGTTTCGTGGTTTTTGTCGAGCGTGGTCAGCGCCGTATCGCGGTGCACTACGCTAAGCGTCAGCAGGGCCGAAAGGTCTTCGCTGCTCAGACCAGCCACCTGCCGTTGAAAGTGAATATGGCTGGTGTCATTCCGGCTATTTTCGCCAGCAGCATCTTGCTGTTTCCCGCCTCGCTAGGTTCTTGGTTCGGTCAGTCGCAGGGCATGGGCTGGTTGCAAGATCTCGCTCAAGCCATTGCTCCCGGTCAGCCGTTGAACATTCTTCTGTTCAGTGCGGGAATCATTTTCTTCTGCTTCTTCTATACGGCATTGATGTTCAATCCGAAGGACGTTGCAGAGAATCTGAAGAAGTCTGGTGCCTTTATTCCGGGTATCCGTCCTGGTGAACAATCGGCTCGCTATATCGATGGTGTGCTGACTCGTCTGACCATGTTCGGTGCTCTTTACATGACGGCCGTATGCCTGTTTCCCCAGTTCCTGGTGGTTGCAGCCAACGTACCGTTCTACCTTGGCGGGACCTCGTTGCTGATCGTGGTTGTGGTTGTTATGGACTTCATGTCGCAAGTACAATCGCACCTCGTTTCGCACCAGTACGAATCCCTGATGAAGAAAGCCAATCTGAAGGGTTACGGCAGCGGCATGCTCCGCTGAAGTGCGCCCATAAGGTTCGAGGAGTTGGTGATGAAAGTTCGTGCATCGGTGAAGAAGCTGTGCCGTAACTGCAAGATCATCCGTCGCGACGGTATCGTTCGCGTGATCTGCAGCGCGGAGCCGCGTCACAAGCAGCGCCAAGGCTGAGTGTGATTCGCGCGTAATGAACCCGGCAGCTAGTGCGCTGCCGGGTTGATTCTTTATTACTACAGCGCTATTATCCCGCGCCCTGTTTCTTGGCTTCCAGGGTGTGGGTAGCTGTCAATTGGAGTTCCACTGAATGGCCCGTATTGCAGGCGTCAACATTCCAGATAACAAGCATACTGTTATCTCGCTGACCTACATCTACGGTGTTGGTCGCACCCGTGCACAGGCTATCTGTGCCGCTGCCGGCGTCAACCCGGCAGTCAAAATCAAGGATCTTTCCGACGAGCAGGTCGAGCAACTGCGTAGCGAAGTCGCCAAGTTCACCACTGAGGGTGACCTGCGCCGCGAAATCAACATGAAGATCAAGCGCTTGATGGATCTGGGCTGCTACCGCGGTCTGCGTCACCGTCGTGGCCTGCCGGTTCGCGGCCAGCGTACCAAAACCAACGCGCGTACCCGCAAGGGCCCGCGTAAGCCGATCCGCAAGTAATCGCATTCGCGAATCGACAGGAATCTGATCATGGCAAAACCTGCTGCTCGTCCTCGTAAAAAAGTCAAAAAGACAGTGGTTGATGGGATCGCCCATATTCACGCGTCTTTTAACAACACCATCGTGACCATCACTGACCGTCAGGGCAATGCTCTGTCGTGGGCTACCTCTGGTGGCTCCGGCTTCCGTGGCTCGCGCAAAAGCACCCCGTTCGCTGCTCAGGTTGCAGCTGAGCGCGCTGGCCAAGCTGCTCTGGAATACGGACTGAAGAACCTCGACGTAAACGTCAAGGGGCCCGGCCCGGGTCGCGAGTCCGCCGTGCGTGCTTTGAACGCCTGTGGCTATAAAATCGCCAGCATCACTGACGTGACGCCCATCCCGCACAACGGGTGCCGTCCGCCGAAGAAGCGTCGCGTGTAATAGGAGACAGTAAGAAATGGCTCGTTACATTGGTCCCAAATGCAAACTGTCTCGTCGTGAAGGTACCGATCTCTTCCTGAAGAGTGGTGCTCGCGCGCTCGAATCCAAGTGCAACGTCGAAAGTGCTCCTGGCCAGCATGGCCAGCGTCGCGGTCGTCTTTCCGACTACGGCACCCAGCTGCGTGAAAAGCAGAAAGTCCGTCGTATCTATGGCGTCCTCGAGCGTCAGTTCAGCGGCTACTACAAGGAAGCTGCCAGCCGCAAAGGCGCTACCGGCGAAAACCTGCTTCAGCTGCTGGAATGCCGTCTGGACAACGTTGTCTACCGCATGGGCTTCGGCTCCACCCGTGCAGAGTCCCGTCAGCTCGTTTCTCACAAAGCGATCACCGTTAACGGTCAAACTGTCAATGTCCCGTCCTATCAGCTGAAGGCTGGTGATGTGGTTGCCGTCCGCGAGAAAGCCAAGAACCAGCTGCGTATTGCCCAGGCTCTGGATCTGTGTGCGCAGCGAGGCCGCGTCGAGTGGGTTGAAGTGGACGCAGAGAAGAAGAGCGGCGTGTTCAAGAGCGTGCCTGCTCGTAGCGACCTGTCTGCCGACATCAACGAAAACCTGATTGTCGAGCTCTACTCCAAGTAAGGGCTAGAAAATAGGTGTATCCATGCAGAGTTCGGTAAATGAGTTTCTGACCCCCCGCCACATCGATGTGCAGGCGGTCAGTCCGACCCGCGCCAAGATCACGCTCGAGCCTCTCGAGCGTGGCTTTGGCCATACCTTGGGCAACGCGCTGCGTCGCATCCTGTTGTCCTCCATGCCTGGCTGTGCAGTGGTCGAGGCCGAAATCGATGGTGTGCTTCATGAGTACAGTGCCATCGAAGGTGTTCAGGAAGATGTGATTGAAATCCTGCTCAACCTGAAAGGCCTGGCTATCAAGCTGCACGGCCGTGACGAAGTAACGCTGAACCTGAGCAAGAGTGGTTCGGGCGTGGTCACCGCTGCCGATATTCAGCTGGATCATGATGTCGAAATCGTCAATGGCGACCACGTGATTGCCAATCTGGCGGACAACGGCACGCTGAACATGAAGCTCAAGGTGGCTCGTGGTCGTGGCTATGAGCCCGCCGACGCGCGCCAGAGTGATGAGGACGAGAGTCGCAGCATCGGTCGTCTGCAGCTGGACGCCTCCTTCAGCCCGGTCCGTCGTGTTGCTTACGTGGTGGAAAACGCCCGTGTCGAGCAGCGCACCAACCTGGACAAGCTGGTCATTGATCTGGAAACCAACGGTACCTTGGATCCTGAAGAGGCCATCCGTCGTGCCGCGACCATTCTGCAGCAGCAGTTGGCCGCGTTCGTCGACCTCAAGGGTGATACCGCACCGGTGGTGGTCGAGCAGGAGGACGAGATCGATCCCATCCTGCTGCGCCCTGTCGATGATTTGGAATTGACCGTTCGTTCGGCCAACTGCCTCAAGGCGGAGAACATCTACTACATCGGTGACCTAATTCAGCGCACCGAGGTTGAGCTGTTGAAAACTCCTAACTTGGGCAAGAAGTCCCTGACCGAAATCAAGGACGTTTTGGCTTCCCGTGGTCTGTCCCTCGGTATGCGCCTCGACAACTGGCCGCCGGCAAGTCTGAAGAAAGACGATAAGGCCACGGCCTGATCGTCATCATCACCGAACGAATAAGTTTGGTAAGGAATTGAACCATGCGTCATCGTAAAAGTGGCCGTCACCTGAGCCGCACTAGCGCACACCGCAAGGCCATGTTCCAGAACATGGCAGTGTCGCTGTTCGAGCACGAACTGATCAAAACCACCCTGCCGAAGGCCAAGGAGCTGCGTCGCGTTGCTGAGCCGCTGATCACCCTGGCCAAGGAAGACAGCGTCGCCAATCGCCGTTTGGCTTTTGATCGTACTCGCTCGAAAGCCGCTGTGGGCAAGCTGTTCAACGATCTCGGTAAGCGTTATGCCAATCGTCAAGGCGGCTATCTGCGCATCCTGAAGTGCGGTTTCCGCGCCGGCGACAACGCCCCTATGGCTTACGTCGAGCTGGTTGACCGTCCGGTTGCCGGTCAGGTCGAAGCGGCTGCAGAGTAAGATCTGCAGGTGAAAAAGACCGAGCCCTCAGGCTCGGTTTTTTTATGCCATAAAGATTTGGTTTCTTTTATCCCCCCGCAGACTCTTTGCCCCTCAGTGTTGTGCCTTGAGCGTACTACTGCTTCTCTACCTAGGAATGTATCAGCCCCAGGGTATTGAATTTCGCCAGGCCCGCATTCCGGTCGGGCCTGTTCGACAGGTGATCTCTCTTGCAGGCCGTTACAGCCTCCCGTCTTTTTCCAGCAATGGTTTGAGAAACTGACCGGTATAGGAATGGGGTATCGCGGCCACTTCTTCCGGCGTGCCGTTGGCTATGATTTGTCCACCACGAGATCCTCCCTCCGGCCCCAGATCGACCAGCCAATCGGCAGTCTTGATCACGTCCAGATTGTGCTCGATCACGACCACGGTGTTGCCGTGGTTGCGCAGGCGATGAAGTACGTCCAAGAGTTGCTGGATATCGGAGAAGTGCAAACCTGTGGTCGGTTCATCGAGAATGTACAGGGTCTTGCCCGTGTCGCGCTTGGATAGTTCTCGCGATAGCTTGACCCGCTGGGCCTCTCCCCCCGACAGAGTCGTAGCGCTTTGGCCGAGCTTGATATAGGCGAGGCCTACATCGATCAGCGTTTGCAGTTTGCGGGCGATGGCGGGGATTGGATCGAACAGCTCGCGGGCTTCCTCGATGGTCATTTCCAAGACT
This sequence comes from Azotobacter bryophylli, assembly GCF_042643485.1. NCBI lineage: Bacteria > Pseudomonadati > Pseudomonadota > Gammaproteobacteria > Pseudomonadales > Pseudomonadaceae > Azotobacter > Azotobacter bryophylli. Next base: position 35,449 of record NZ_JBHRSJ010000011.1, read on the forward strand.
TCGTGGATGTTTTTCCCCTTGTACTTCACTTCCAGCGTTTCCCGGTTGTAGCGTTTGCCCTTGCATACGTCGCAGGGCACGTAGATATCCGGGAGGAAATGCATCTCCACCTTGATCACGCCATCGCCCTGGCAGGCCTCACAGCGTCCGCCTTTGACGTTGAAGGAGAACCGTCCCGGACCATAACCACGCGAGCGCGATTCGGGCACTCCGGCGAACAGCTCCCGAATCGGTGTGAATAGACCGGTATAGGTTGCTGGGTTGGAGCGCGGCGTGCGACCTATGGGGCTCTGGTCGATATCCACTACTTTGTCCAGGTGCCGCAGGCCGTCACAGGTATCATGGGGAGCCACCTCCATGGAGGAAGCTTTGTTCAACGCATTGGCAGCCAGTGGAAAGAGGGTGTTGTTGATGAGTGTCGATTTGCCGGAGCCGGATACACCGGTAATACAGGTCAGGAGGCCCAGCGGTATTTCCAGATTGACGTTCTGCAGGTTGTTGCCGCGGGCTCCCTTGAGCTTGAGCAGCTTCTTCGGGTCGCGTCGCGTCCGCTCCGCGGGATAGCGGATCTTCTCCCGGCCGGAGAGATACTGGCCAGTGAGAGACACAGGATGCGCCATTATCTCGCCGGGAGTCCCTTCGGCGACGACCTGGCCGCCATGTACGCCAGCGCCAGGCCCGATGTCCACCACGTAGTCGGCCAGGCGAATGGCGTCCTCGTCGTGCTCCACCACGATGACCGTATTGCCGAGATCACGCAGGCGGGTGAGGGTGCTGAGCAGGCGTTCGTTGTCGCGCTGGTGAAGGCCGATAGAGGGTTCGTCGAGGATATACATGACGCCGACCAGGCCTGCTCCGATCTGGCTGGCCAGGCGTATCCGCTGCGCCTCGCCCCCGGACAGCGTGTCGGCGCTACGGTCCAGGGTCAGGTAATCCAGACCGACGTTGACCAAGAACTGCAGGCGCTCGCGGATCTCCTTGAGGATCTTCGCGGCGATCTCGCCACGGCGTCCGCTCAGCGCGAGATTTTCGAAGTAACCGCAGGCATCGCCTACCGGCATGGCGGTGACCCCGGGCAAGGTCTTGTCGCCTACCCAGACATGCCGGGCCTCGCGCCGTAGTCGCGTACCGCGGCAGTCGGGACAGGGCTGGGTGCTGAGCAGCTTGGCCAAGTCCTCACGTACGCTGTTCGATTCGGTCTCTCGGTAGCGCCGTTCCAGATTGGGAATGATGCCCTCGAAGGGATGCGGCCGGGTAACGACATCTCCGCGGTCGTTGAGATAGCGGAAATCGATGTTCTCCCGGCCACTGCCGTAGAGAAGGGCTTTCTGATGCTCTGGCGAGAGTTGTCCGAATGGGACATTCAGATCGAAGCCATAGTGCGCCGACAACGAGCCGAGCATCTGGAAGTAGTAGACGTTGCGTCGGTCCCACCCGCGGATCGCGCCCTCGGCCAGGGTCAGCTCGCCGTTCACCAGGCGCTTGGCGTCGAAGAACTGCTTGACCCCGAGGCCGTCGCAGGTGGGGCAGGCGCCGGCCGGGTTGTTGAAGGAGAACAGCTTGGGTTCAAGCTCGCTGATGGAGTGGCCGCAGACCGGGCAGGCGAAGCGTGCCGAGAAGATCAGCTCCTCCGCTTCCTCGTCGTCCATGGGAGCGACCAGGGCGATATCGTCAGCCAGTTTCAGTGCCGTCTCGAATGACTCGGCGAGGCGCTGCTGTAGATCTCCACGGACCTTGAAGCGGTCGATGACCACCTCGATGCTGTGCTTCTTCTGCTTGTCCAGCTTAGGTAGCTCATCGAGCTCGTAGAGCTTGCCGTCGACCCGGGCGCGGACGAAACCTTGGGCGCGCAATTCCTCGAACACGGCGAGGTGCTCGCCTTTGCGCTCGCGGATCACGGGTGCCAACAACATGCGTTTGCTGCCTTCGGGGAGCGCCAGGACTTGGTCGACCATTTGGCTCACGGTCTGAGCTTCCAGCGGAATGTCGTGCTCGGGACAGCGCGGGATGCCGACCCGGGCGTAGAGAAGACGCAGATAGTCGTAAATCTCGGTGATGGTGCCGACGGTCGAGCGTGGGTTGTGCGAGGTGGATTTCTGTTCGATCGAGATCGCTGGAGACAGGCCCTCGATGGTGTCCACGTCCGGCTTTTCCATCATCGACAGGAACTGCCGGGCATAGGCCGAGAGCGACTCGACGTAGCGGCGCTGACCCTCAGCATAGAGCGTGTCGAAGGCCAGCGAAGACTTACCGGAGCCGGACAGGCCCGTGATCACGATCAGCTTGTCGCGTGGCAGGGTGAGGTCGATATTCTTCAGGTTGTGGGTGCGCGCCCCACGGATCAGGATCTTGTCCAAAACGGTCTCGCATGGCGGGCGGAAACAGCTCAGTATAAGTCGCTCGGAACTGCACCGGCAAAGTGCCTGGTCAGGTCTGCGATATCTTTATCGGCAGTTGGCCTGCATGTTTGCATGGGCTGTCGGCGGGACCGCTGGTAGAATCCCGGCGCATTTTTCATGAGGGCGGACCATGCATGACACTGAACGCATGAATAGCGGAGAAATCCGAGCGGGGATCGGACTGGCGCTGGTCTTCGCCTTTCGCATGCTCGGCATGTTCATGGTGCTGCCGGTGCTGGCCACCTACGGCATGGATCTGGCCGATGCCACGCCGGCGTTGATCGGCCTGGCCATCGGTGCCTATGGCCTCACTCAGGCGGTGCTGCAGATTCCCTTCGGCATGCTTTCCGACCGGATCGGTCGGCGGCCGGTCATCTATGCCGGCCTCTTGGTCTTTGCCGCCGGTAGTGCGCTGGCGGCTGGGGCCGATTCGATCTGGGGCGTCATCGCCGGCCGCGTGTTGCAGGGGGCTGGCGCCATCTCCGCTGCGGTGATGGCGCTGCTTTCCGATCTCACCCGTGAGCAGCACCGGACCAAGGCCATGGCCATGATCGGCATGAGCATCGGCCTATCGTTCGCCGTGGCCATGGTGGTCGGCCCGCTGCTGACGAGGGCCTTCGGGCTGTCCGGGCTGTTCTGGGTGACCGCCGGGATGGCTCTTCTGGGGATCGTGTTGGTCGTCGCGCTGGTGCCCAAGGGGACTGGCGCATTGCAGCACCGGGAGTCCGTAGTGGCCGGTCAGGCCATCCGCTCGACTCTGCGCAATGGCGACCTGCTGCGCCTGGACTTCGGCATCCTTGCCCTGCATGCCATCCTCATGGCCAGCTTCGTCGCCTTGCCCCTGGCCTTGGTGGAGAGGGGCGGGCTGCCCCGGGAAGAGCACTGGTGGGTTTACCTGACCGCCCTGCTCGTAGGCTTCTTCGGCATGGTGCCGTTCATTATTTATGCCGAAAAGAAACGCCGTATGAAGCGCGTGTTGGGAGCAGCCGTAGCGGTGTTGCTGTTCTGCGAGCTGTTCTTCTGGCAGTTCGGAAACAGTCTGACCATGCTGGTGATCGGCGCGGTGATCTTTTTCACGGCATTCAACCTGCTGGAGGCATCCCTGCCTTCGCTGGTCAGCAAGGTCGCCCCGGCCGGTGGCAAGGGGACGGCAATGGGCGTGTATGCCACCACCCAGTTCCTGGGGGCGGCTTTGGGCGGAATTCTTGGCGGTTGGCTATACCAACAGGGAGGGCTTGGCGGCGTGTTCGTCGGTTGCGCATTGCTCTGCGCTCTGTGGCTCGTCATAGCTGTTACCATGCGCGAACCTCCGTATGTCACGAGCCTGCGGCTGCCGCTTTCGCCGACTGCATTGCGCGATGCCGGCCTGATCCAGCGCCTGCTGGCGGCTCCGGGTGTGGCGGATGCCATGGTGGTGGCCGAGGAGGCCGCCCTTTACATCAAAGTGGATACTCAAAAACTGGATCGTACATCCTTGGAGCGCCTGATCGAGTCGGCGCCTGCGATGTGCTGAAGCCTAGGAGAACGTTATGGCCCGTGGGGTTAACAAAGTCATATTGATCGGCAATGTCGGTGGCGATCCGGAAACCCGCTACCTGCCCAACGGCAATGCGGTCACCAACATCACCCTGGCTACGACCGACAGCTGGAAGGACAAGCAGACCGGTCAGCAGCAGGAGCGTACCGAATGGCACCGGGTGGTGTTCTTCGGCAAACTGGCCGAGATCGCCGGCGAGTATCTGCGCAAGGGCTCGCAGTGCTACGTCGAAGGACGGCTGCAAACTCGCAAGTGGCAAGGGCAGGACGGTCAAGACCGCTATACCACCGAGATCGTCGTTGACATGAACGGCACGCTGCAGTTGCTCGGCGGTCGCGGTGGAAATGCCGATGATGCTCCGCGCGCGCCGCGTCCGGCGCGCGAGATGCAGCCCGCGCCGGCCCCGCAGTCTCGCCCGGCCCCGCAACCCGCGACCAGGCAGGAGCCGGCCCCGGATTACGACAGCTTCGACGACGATATCCCGTTCTAAAGGCGGCGATTCACGTAATTGAAACAAGACCCCGCTTGGCGGGGTCTTGTCTTAAACGGAAAAGTTTCCCGTCGCGCAATTTCTATCCAGAAAGCGCGCCCGAGAGATTCGCTCCTCGGATGAATCCACCTCCCTTCTGCTTGTTAGCTCAAACAACTGTCGTAAAAGGACTTATGACGACGCCTTTGAATCGACGGCCTGTATTGCCTTGCAGCCATGCTTAGCGGTTACTCGGCTGATAGTGATCTTCTCCGCCCCCGTCTGCTTCTGCGTTCTGTAAGCCCTGCACAGCCCTGTGCTGTAGGTAAAAAGGCAACTTCTGGCTCCTCTATTCTCATTTGCCGGCTTTGTTCATCCCATTGGGTGTGGCGGCATTGAGTGCTCAGCTACCGTGCGGTTCTGCCAGTAGTGACGTGGCCGGCGCAAATCCGCAAAATGCCGATGCATATTCATTCTTCCGCCAACTGAGAGCGATAACTCAATGCACATGCGCCTGATGCTGTTGGGGGGCGGGAGCGCCCTAGGGCAGGCCGCTATCCGACTGGGCGCCGAGGCCGATATCAATTTTCTCGCGCCCCGCCCGCCGGAGAGCGGCTGGGATTCTGCCAGTCTGACCCGATTGCTCGATGAGACGCGCCCCGACGCGCTGGTCAATCTCGCCTACTACCATGACTGGTTCCAGGCCGAGAGGCCCGATCCCGAACGCTTCGCAGCGCAGGAGCGAGCCGTAGAGCGTCTGGCCGAGCTCTGCCTGCACCACCACATCATCCTGCTACAGCCCTCCAGCTACCGCGTCTTCGATGGGGCGCGCGCCACCGCCTACAGCGAGAAGGACGAGCCCGAGCCCCTGGGGCTCCGCGGGCAGGCGTTGTGGCGCATCGAGCAGAGCGTGCGAGCCATCTGCCCCTGGCATGTGCTGTTGCGTTTCGGCTGGCTGTTCGACGACAGCCAGGACGGTATCCTGAGCCGTTTCCTCAAGCGCGCCGAGCGAGAGACCGAGCTGACCCTGGCCGATGATCGGCGCGGCAACCCGACGCCGGTGGACGATGCCGCGCGGGTGATGCTGGCCGTGCTGAAGCAGCTCGATTGCCGGGCGCCGCTCTGGGGCACCTATCATTACGGCGGACATGAGGCGGCCTCCGCTCTGGCGTTCGGTCAGGCGGTTCTGGGCGAGGCCCGCAGCCATTGCCGGCTCGCCGTGACCGATGTCCTGGCCCAGCCCCATGCCGCCCGCCCGGATGCGGCCGAAGAGCCGCAGCATGCGGTGCTATCCTGTAAGAAGATCCTCAACACCTTCGGCATCAAGCCGCGGGCTTGGCGTACCGGCCTGCCGAACCTACTGGACCGGTACTATCGCCATGTCTGATCTTCCCATTCTCGTCACCGGCGGAGCCGGATTCATCGGCTCCCATCTGGTCGACGCATTGCTCGCCAGTGGCTTCTGCGTTCGAGTGCTGGACAACCTCTCGACCGGCAAGGCCGACAATCTTCCGCTTGGCCATCCACGTCTCGAACTGATCGTGGGAGACGTCGCCGATGCCGACCGGGTGCTCCAGGCCATGACCGGCTGTCGGGCGGTCGCCCATCTGGCGGCGGTCGCTTCGGTGCAGGCCTCCGTGGAGGAGCCGGTGGTTACCCATCGCAGCAACTTCGTCGGTACCCTGAGCGTCTGCGAGGCCATGCGCGAGCTGCATGTCCAGCGGATCGTGTTCGCTTCCAGCGCTGCCGTGTACGGCAACAACGGCGAGGGACGGGCGATCGACGAGGATACGCCGAAGGCGCCGCTCACCCCCTATGCGGCGGACAAGCTGGCGAGCGAGCATTATCTGGATTTCTATCGCCGCCAGCATGGGCTGGTCCCGGCGATCTTTCGCTTCTTCAATATCTACGGGCCGCGCCAGGATCCTTCCTCGCCGTATTCCGGAGTGATTAGCATCTTCACCGAGCGTGCTCTGCAGGGCCAGCCGATCACGGTGTTCGGCGATGGCGAGCAGACCCGGGATTTCGTCTACGTGGGCGATCTGGTCAAGGTGCTGGTGCAGGCTCTGGATGCGCCGGAGGTTTTCCCGGGCGCGGTGAATGTCGGGCTGAACCGCTCCATCACACTGAATCGGCTGCTAAGTGAGATATCGAACCTGCTCGGCAGCCTGCCGCCGGTGATCCATGGGGAGTCGCGTGCAGGCGACATCCGCCATTCCCTGGCGGACAATCGGCGTCTGCTCAGCCGTTATCAGCTCCCCACGCCGACGCCGATGAACGTTGGCTTGGCGCGCCTGTTGGGGCGTTAGCCGCGCAAATGAAAACAGGCGCCGAGGCGCCTGTTTTACACGTTCCATGAGGACCGGCTTAGAATTTGTAGCCGAGACCGACCATGTAGACCCACGGGTCGATATTCACGTCGGCCTTGACCTCATTCGCCCCTAGATGAACCCTGGCCTGGGTGCTGATATCGATATAGCGAACCTGGGCGTTGACCATGATGCTGTCGGTCAGCATGTAATCGGCACCGAATTGCGCAGCCCAACCCCACGAGTTGGACATGTGCATGTTGCTGAAGCCTTGTGCGTGGCGCTCGCCGGTCAGGTTGTTGCCGAGGAACATGGTGTAGTTCACACCGAAGCCGACATAAGGTTGGAAGGCGTAGCTGCTCTTCAGCGGGTAGTAGACCAAGCTCAGGGTCGGGGGCAGCTGTTTGACGTCCGCCAACTTGCCATCAAGTGCTCCAAGTCCTCTGACACCCACGGTATGCGTAAAGGGAGTCGCCGCCAGCAGCTCGACCGCGAAGTGGTCGGTCAGCATGTAGGCGAAGTTCAAACCCAGTTGGGTGTCGCTACCCACCGTGGCTTTGGTGCCAGAAACGGACCCGTCATTGATCTTGAGGCGCTGGCTATCCTCGTCGGGGACAACCCAGATAGAGCCCGCCCGGACGATGATGTCGCCCGCCTCGTGGGCGTGCACCGCAGGGGCAGCTACCCCCAAGGCCAGCAAGGACGGGATGATCAGGGACTTGCGCATGTTGTGCTCCAGTAAGCCATTTAATTCTTTATTTAGTGGTGTTGATGTTAGTTCTCTGGGGCCGCTCCGTTTTGACGTAACTCAATAAAAGATCACCGGCTCGATTTGTTTGAATGACTGAACTTGGCGTCGTTGACGCTATGCCGTAGTGCTTTTTACGCAGGCGCTTTTTGATTTGCGTCAAGGTCTCGGGTTTTGGCTCTTTCCCGTGCTTATCTCTTTGATGTGCATCATCTTTGCCAGACGTGTGGGCCGGCATTAGCCGGGCACAGGTATGTGCTTCAGTGATTAAAGGTAGTCGAACTATCTGGGGGATGAAGTCTTATTAGTCACTTTATATTGTTGTTAATTGATGTGGGCAGTGGAGAAAACTAGCTATGTGTTGGCCATTCGATTCGTTAGGTTTTGCCGTGCGGGGCAGGGTGATTTAATGCGGCGGTTTTGTTGGCTATTGCATGAGCGCTTGCGGGGCAGGCCAAGGGAATAAGCCTGATGAGGAAAATGAAGTCCTGCGTTTTCCGGTCTTAGACTTGTTCTTGCCCTTTGATATGCGAAAGAGCCTGTCAAACCGATGTGCCGGTTAACGTTATTATCCTGGGCTGAGCGTATATCGCATGGATATCCACGCCTGTTGCATTTTCAGCGGAGTAGTGGATCGGGCTATATATGGCGGACCATATAGAGATGGTTGGGCTGCCCGCCTGGCTGACCTGCATCAAGACCCAGGACAAAAGGCACAGCGCTCGCCGTGCCTTTTGTGTCGGGCTTTGCGAAAATGTCGGCACTTTTTTGCTGGGACTTTGCCATGACTGCTTTGAAGAACGATCGCTTCCTGCGTGCCCTGCTCAAGCAACCCGTCGACGTCACGCCCGTGTGGATGATGCGTCAGGCTGGCCGCTATCTGCCGGAATACCGCGCGACCAGAGCCAAGGCAGGCGACTTCATGAGCCTGTGCATGAACCCCGAGCTGGCCTGCGAAGTGACCCTGCAGCCGTTGGAGCGTTATCCACTGGACGCGGCGATCCTGTTCTCCGACATCCTCACCATTCCCGATGCCATGGGGCTCGGCCTGTACTTCGAAAGCGGCGAGGGGCCGCGCTTCAAGAAGCGCATCGAGGGCGCCGCCGACATCAATGCCCTGCCGATCCCCGATCCGGAGAAGGACCTCGGCTACGTGATGGACGCGGTGCGCACCATCCGTCGTGAGCTGAATGGCCGAGTGCCGCTGATCGGCTTCTCCGGCAGCCCCTGGACCCTGGCCACCTATATGGTCGAGGGCGGCTCCTCCAAGGACTTCCGTAAGTGCAAGGCGATGCTCTACGACAACCCGCAAGCCATGCACGCCTTGCTCGACAAGCTGGCCCAGGCGGTGACCGTCTACCTCAACGGTCAGATCCGCGCCGGAGCCCAGGCCGTACAGATCTTCGATACCTGGGGCGGCAGCCTGTCGGATGCGGCCTATCGGGAGTTCTCCCTGTTCTACATGGAGCGTATCGTCCACGGCCTGATCCGCGAGCACGAAGGGCGCCGGGTGCCGGTGATTCTCTTCACCAAGAACGGCGGCCTGTGGCTGGAGGCCATGGCCGAGACCGGCGCCGAGGCCTTGGGGCTGGACTGGACTTGCGACATCGGCGAGGCGCGCCGCCGGGTCGGTGACAAGGTGGCTTTGCAGGGCAACATGGACCCGACCGTGCTCTATGCCAACCCGGCCGCGATCCGCGCCGAGGTCGGACGTATCCTGGCCCGTTACGGACGGGGCCCCGGGCACGTCTTCAACCTCGGCCACGGCATCACGCCGGAGGTCGACCCGGCCCATGCCGGCGTGTTCATCGAGGCGGTGCACGAGCTGTCTGCGCAGTACCACCAGTAAGTCGGGTCGCTCCCGCCGCCAAAAAGAACGCCCCGCATTGCGGGGCGTTTTGCTGTCCGGTGCGCTCAGTGCGCGTGACGCAGCTGATTGCCGGGCAGGGCGGGCACCCGGGTCAGATGCAGGGCCACCAGCAGCGAGATCGAGAGCATCGAGCCGAGGAACAGGCCGATGCCATCCCAGCCGGCGATGCGCCAGAACACTCCGCCCAGGGTGCCGGCGATGCTGGAGCCGAGGTAGTAGCTGAACAGGTAGAGCGACGAGGCCTGGCCCTTGGCTTGCGTGGCACGGCGGCCGACCCAACTGCTGGCCACCGAGTGGGCGCCGAAGAAGCCGAAGGTGTACAGCAGCATGCCGATCAGCACGGCCGGCAGGCGATCGAACAGGGTCAGCGCAAGGCCGGCCAGCATCAGCAGGATCACCGCCCAGAACACCTTGCGTCGGCCCAGCTTGTCGGCCAGGGCGCCGACCTGCGCGGAGCTGTAGATCCCCGACAGGTACACCACCGCGAGCACGCCGATGAGGGTCTGGCTCATGTTGAAGGGCGCGGCCAGCAGGCGATAGCCGATGTAGTTGTAGAGGGTGACGAAACTGCCCATCAGCAGGAAACCCTGGAGGAACAGCCAGGGCAGCCCAGCATCCTGGAAATGCATGCTGAAGCCCTGGAGCAGGCTGCGCGGTCGCAATGGGCGCGGACGGAAGTTGCGCGAATCCGGCAACAGACGCCAGAACAGCAGGCCGGCGAGCAGGGCTGTGCCGCCCAGCAGGGCGAGGATGGCGTGCCAGTCGACGTAGTCCGCCAGCACGCCACTGACCAGGCGCGCGCTCATGCCGCCGATGGCATTGCCGCCGATGTACAGCCCCATGGACAGGCCGAGATGCTGGGGGTGGATCTCCTCGGCAAGGTAGGTCATGGCCACCGCGGCCAGACCGCTGAGCGACAGGCCGACCAGCACGCGCATCAGCAGCACGCCGTGCCAGTTGGGCATCAGGGCGCCGCCGAGGGTGAACAGGGCGGCGGCGAGCAGGGAGATCACCATCACCGACTTGCGTCCGACGGCATCGGAGATCGGGCCGGTGATCAGCAGGCCGATGGCCATGGCGATGGTCGAGACGGAGAGCACCAGACTGCTCTGGGCGGCGCTGAGGCCGAAGGCCCTGGAAAACAGCGGCATCATCGGCTGCACGCAGTAGAGCAGGGCGAAGGTGGCGAAGCCGCCGGAGAACAGCGCCAGGGAGGTGCGAAGGAATTGCCGGGTGCCCTTCTCGGTGAAGGTCTCCACGGGCAGGCTGGGGGCAGGCTCCTCGTCGTCTTGGAGTAGCTCGCGGCGCGAGGGCGAAACGTTCTGGTCCATTCGGGCATCCTTGATTCTGTCGGTTTTTTTCGGGCAAAAGCTGCCCGTCACGCGCGCCGTTCGGGTTCGAAACAGGGCGTGGATGTCTGATTCATTGGCTTTATAGCGACAGAATAGGGGGCTTGATTTAATCTTTCCAATATATTATTCGACATATTTGATATGTTTTGCGAATGATTGGAAGGCATGGAACTACGTCATCTGCGTTACTTCGTCGCCGTCGCCGAGGAACTGCATTTCGGCCGCGCGGCCGAAGCCTTGGGCATTTCCCAGCCACCGCTGAGCCAGCAGATCCAGGCGCTCGAGCAGGAACTCGGTGTGCGCCTGTTCGAGCGCACCAACCGCCGTGTGGCGCTGACCGAGGCCGGACGGCTCTTTCTCGAAGAGACCCGGCGCACGCTGGCCCAGGTCGACAAGGCGGTGGATGTGGCTCGGCGGGCGCAGCTGGGCGAACTGGGCGAGCTGAAGATCGGCTTCACCTCCTCGGCGCCCTTCACCTCGACCATCCCGCGGGCGATCCTGGCCTTCCGCCAGGCCTATCCCGAAGTGCACCTGGATCTGCACGAGATGAGCAGTCGGGAGGTGACCGAGGCGCTCGAGGACGAATCCCTGCAGGTCGGCTTGATCCGGCCGCTGACCCTGCCGCAGGGGCTGAAGGCGGTGGAGCTGTTCAACGAGCCGCTGGTGGCGCTGCTGCACGCCGGCCACCCGCTGGCCGGCGCGCCCAGCGACGGGCTCGAGCTGGCGGCGCTGGCCGATGAGCCTTTCGTCTACTTTTCCCGGAACCATGGCACGGGGTTGCATGACCAGCTGATCAGCCTGGCGCGTCAGGCCGGCTTCAGCCCGCGGATCGCCCAGGAGGCCAACGAGTCGCTGACCATCATCGGCCTGGTGGCTGCCGGTCTCGGGGTTTCGGTGCTGCCGGCCTCGTTCCGGCGCATGCGAATCGACGGCGTGGTCTATCGCACCCTGCTCGATCCGGGGGCGACCACCGCCGTCTGGCTGGTGCGGCGCAGCGGGGAGCATTCGCCGCTGGCGCAGGCTTTCGTCGACCTGGTCACGCGGGAAGCCGGGACGCGTGCCTGAGTCGGCGGCTGAATCCCATAAAATCAGTGGGTTGGGTGCTGCAACGGGTATAGAGTGTGGTTTCGTCGAAGGCGGCACGGGAGGGAATCGGCATGCGGCGCGTGGTGTTCAATCAGAAGGGCGGGGTGGGCAAGTCCAGCATCGCCTGCAATCTGGCGGCGGTGAGTGCAGCCCAGGGATATCGCACCCTGCTGATCGATCTCGATGCCCAGGGAAACTCGACCCACTATCTCACCGGCCTGACCGGGGACACCGTGCCGCTCGGCATCGCCGATTTCTTCAAGCAGGTGCTGTCGCCCGGGGCGGCCGGCAAGAAGAACAGGGTGGCGATCCAGGAGACTCCTTACCGAAACCTCCACCTGATCACTGCCACGGCGGAGCTGGCCGAGTTGCAGCCCAAGCTCGAGGCCAAGCACAAGATCAACAAGCTGCGCCGGCTGCTCGAGGATCTGGACGACGAGTACGAGCACATCTACGTGGATACGCCGCCCGCGCTGAATTTCTACACCGTATCGGCGCTGATCGCTTCGGACCGCTGCCTGATTCCCTTCGATTGCGACAGTTTCTCCCGCCAGGCCCTGAACGGCCTGCTCGCCGAGATCGACGAGCTGCGCGAGGACCACAACGAGGACCTGGCGGTCGAGGGCATAGTGGTCAACCAGTTCCAGCCGCGCGCGAGCCTGCCCCAGCAGATGATCGAAGAGATGCTCGCCGAGGGCCTGCCGGTGCTGCCGGTGCAACTGATGAGCTCGATCAGGATGCGCGAGTCCCATCAGGCCTGCATGCCGCTGATCCATTTCGACCCACGGCACAAGCTCACCCGGCAGTTCGTCCAGCTGCACGATCACCTGCAGGCGTGAGGCGCGCAGCCGCGGATCTCAGCGCACGACCAGCAGATCGCAGGGAGGCTGCTCGAGATAGCTGTGGGTCAGGCTGCCGAGCAGCTTCTCGCTCAGTGCATCGCGGCTATGCCCGCCGAGCGCCAGCAGTTGCGGGCGCTCGCTGTCCAAGGTTTCGTCCAGGCACCGGTAGCGCTCGCCGACGCGGAAACCGTGGCTGAGCTGGACGGCGCGCGGCGGTAGGGCAGCACTTTCGTCGGCGATGTACTGTTCGAACAGGGCCTGCTGCATGGCGGTGTCCTCCGTCTCTTCCCGGGCATGGATTTCGGCCATCTCGTGTACGTGCAGGACGTGCATCCGGGCGCCGGGCGGGAGCAGCTGCCAGGTCTGGCGCAAGGCGCGGGTGGCGCAGGGGGAGAAATCCACCGCGACCAGCGCGCGGAGGTAGGGGGCGCCGCTCGCGTCGATCGCCAGCAACACCGGAATCAGGCTGGCTTGCAGGATACGCTCCTGGGTGGTCCCCGCGAAGCCCTGGGCGGCGCGCCGGTGATGGCTGCCGAGGACCAGCAGGTCGCAGTTGCCGAGGCTGATGTACTGCAGGATAAGCTCCGCCGGATGGCCCACTTCCAGGCGCAGCTGCGCATCCGGCACCGGATATTCGCGCAGGTGCTTGGCCAGGGTCTCTTCGCAGGCGCTACGCAGTTTGGCCAGAGAGGCGGGAGATGGCTGGCTGGCCGCCACGTGCAGCAGGGTCAGGCGCGCCTGTTGCTGGCTGGCCAGTTGTACGGCGCGACGCAGGGCGATATCGGCTTCCAGGCTGAGATCGTGAGCGATCAGGATGTGCTTGACCATGGCATGTCTCCCTTGTGTGGCCTTCAGTCTGGTGGCAAGTCCGCGACGCAGCCTTGACCTGCGGCAAAGGGACTCGTGCGATCGCCGGCTCAGATCCCCTGCTGGCGCAGCCAGGCGAGCAGTTGCGGCAGCGGCAGGGCGCCGCTCTGGCGGGCGACTTCCCGGCCGTTCCTGAACAGGATCAGGCTGGGGATGGAGCGGATGCCGAGCTGGCCGGCCAGTTGCTGGTCGGCCTCGCTGTCCAGCTTGGCCAGGCGCACCCGTCCGGACAGCTCGCCGGCCGCCTGGTCGAATACCGGGGCGAAGGCCTTGCACGGGCCGCACCAGTCGGCCCAGACATCCAGCAGCAGCGGCAGGTCGCCCTTGAGCTGGGCGGCGAAGCCGGCGCCGTCGACGGCGAAGGGTTTGCCGGGCAGCACGGCGCCCTTGCAGCGCCCGCAGCGTGGCGCATCGCCCAGGCGGTCGGCGGGAATGCGGTTGAGACTGTGGCAGTGCGGGCAGGGGATGAGCAGGGTGTCGGTCATGGGCGGGCTCCACGGGATTGTTTCCCTAGTGTGGGGCCGGCGGCGGGGATATCAAGGTGGGGCGGCATGCCCACGCGGGAGCGTGGGCACGCGCGGCTCAGGTGCGCGGCGCTCAGCCCTTGGCGGCTTCCAGCGCCTGGATCAGGTCGGCGAGGATGTCGTCGATGTGCTCGATGCCGATCGACAGGCGGATCATGTCCTGCGGCACGCCGGCCTTTTCCAGCTCTTCGGCGTTGAGCTGGCGGTGGGTGGTGGAGGCCGGGTGGCAGGCCAGCGACTTGGCGTCGCCGATGTTGACCAGGCGCACCACCAGTTTCAGCGCGTCGATGAAGCGCGCCCCGGCCGCCAGGCCGCCGCGGATGCCGAAGGAGAGGATCGACGCCGGCCGCCCGCCCATGTAGCGCTGGGCCAAGGCATGTTCCGGGTGATCGGACAGGCCGGCGTATTTCACCCAGGCTACCTGTTCGTGGCCCTTCAGGAACTCGGCGACCTTCAGGGCGTTCTCGCAGTGCCGTTCCATGCGCAGCGCCAGAGTTTCCAGTCCCTGCAGGATGAGGAAGGCGTTGAACGGCGACAGCGCCGCGCCCATGTTGCGCAGCGGTACCACCCGGCAGCGACCGATGAAGGCGGCGGCCCCGAAGGCTTCGGTGTAGGTCACCCCGTGGTAGGACGGGTCCGGGGTGTTGAGCAGGGGGAAGCGGTCCTTGTGCTGGGCCCAGGGGAACTTGCCGGAGTCCACCACGATGCCGCCGATGCTGGTGCCGTGGCCGCCCATGTACTTGGTCAGCGAATGCACGACGATATCGGCGCCATGCTCGAACGGTCGGCACAGCACCGGGCTGGCCACGGTATTGTCGACGATCAACGGCACGCCGTGGCGGTGTGCGGCGTCGGCCAGGGCGGAGAGGTCGATGATGTTGCCCGCCGGGTTGCCGATGGATTCGCAGAATACCGCCTTGGTCCGGTCGTCGATCAGCGCTTCCAGGGCGGCGATGTCGTCATGGGGCGCGAAGCGCACCTCGATGCCCTGGCGCGGCAGGGTGTGGGCGAACAGGTTGTAGGTGCCGCCGTAGAGCTTGGCCACCGAGACGATGTTGTCGCCGACCTCGACCAGGGTCTGGATGGCATAGGCGATCGCCGCCATGCCCGAGGCCACCGCCAGGGCGCCGACACCGCCCTCCAGCGCCGCGACGCGCTTTTCCAGCACGTCGTTGGTGGGGTTCATGATTCGCGTGTAGATGTTGCCTGGCACCTTGAGATCGAACAGATCCGCGCCGTGCTGGGTGTCGTCGAAGGCGTAGGACGTGGTCTGGTAGATCGGCACGGCCACCGCTTTGGTGGTCGGATCGGGGCTGTAGCCGGCGTGGATGGCCAGGGTTTCCAGTTTCATGGGGCTTTCCTGCAAGGCAGTTCGGGAAAACCGAAAGCATGGAAAAGCGGATCGATCCGGTCAATGACTTATGGCATGGCCGGGTGGATCAGGCCGCGTGCAGCGGCCAGACCATAGGGAGCACCAGCATGGCGACGATCATCATCAGGATGTTCAGTGGAATGCCGATGCGCAGAAAGTCGCTGAAGCGGTAACCGCCGGCGTTGTAGACGAAGGTGTTGGTCTGGTAGCCGATCGGCGTGGCGAAGCTGACGCTGGCGGCGAACATCACCGCGACCACGAAGGGCCGCGGGTCGAGGCCGAGGTTCTGGGCGATGCCGATCGCCAGCGGCGTCACCAGCACCGCCACGGCGTTGTTGGAGAGGATCTCGGTGAGGATGGTGGTCAGCAGGTAGACGAAGCCGAGCATTAGCAGCGGACTGGCATCGGGCAGGGCGGCCATGGTGTGGTTCACCACCAGGTCGACCAGGCCGACCTTTTCCATGGCGATGCTGATCGCCAGCATACCGAAGATCAGACTGAGCACCTTCCAGTCCACCGCCTTGTAGGCGTCCTCCACGTCCAGGCAGCGGGTGCCCAGCACCACCGCGCCGGCGATGATCGCCAGGCCCTCGATGGGCATGAAGCTGAAGGCGGACAGGATCACCACGGCCAGGGTGGCGAGGATGGCGATGGGCGCCTTGTCGCGGCGATAGGCGCGCTCCTGCACCGCGTTCAGGCTGATCAGATCGCCGTTCTCGGCGAAGCGGCGGATCTGCGCCGGAGTGCCTTCCACCAGCATGACGTCGCCGAACTGCAGCTGGAAATCGTCCAGGTTGCTCTGCACGTTCTCGTCCTGGCGATGCACGGCGAGCACGTTGATGCCGTAGCGCGGGGTGAGGTCGAGATCGCGCATCGGCCGGTGGCTGTAGCGCGAATTGCGTCCGACGATGGCCTCGGCGAGGATCACGTCGTGGTCGACCACGGTTTCGAAGTCCTCGCCGCGGTTGAAGGCGAGGTGGCCGTTCTGGCGCAGGTCCACCACATCCTTGACGTGCCCGTGCAGCAGCAGCAGGTCGCCGGCGGCGAGGACGGTGGCATGACCGGGCTCGCTGAGCTGCTCGTCGCCGCGGAAGATCTTCAGCACCTGCAAGCCGCTGCCGCCGTTCAGGTGGGCCTCGCTCAGGGTCTTGCCGATCACCGGCGAGTCGTGGGGCACCAGGAGTTCGCTCATGAAGGTGCGCTCGACGTTCGGTCGTAGCTGACGCGACAGGGTCTCGCGGTCCGGCAGCAGGCGGCGGCTGAACAGCATCAGGTAGACGAAGCCGACCCCGCAGAAAGCCAGTGCCGCCGGGGTGATCTCGAACATGCCGAAGGGCTCGAGGCCGGCCTTGCGCGCCACGCCGTCGACTAGGATGTTGGTGGACGTGCCGATCATGCTCAGCATGCCGCCGAGCACGGTGGCGTAGGACAGCGGGATCAGCAGCTTCGACGGCGAACTGTGGGCGCGCTTGGCCAGGGCGATGGCCACCGGAGTGAGGATGGCCACCACCGGGGTGTTGTTGAGGAAGGCGGAAACCGCCAGGGCAGTGAGCATCAGGCCGGCGAGCACGCGGGTCGGACTGTCGCCGACCAGATCGCCCAGCCAGTTGCCGAGGGCGTCGATGCAGCCGGTGCGCTCCAGCGCGGCGGAGAGCACGAACATGCAGGCGATGGTCACCGGCGCGGAGTTGGACAGCACGCTGAGGACTTCGTGGGGCGTCAGCAGCTCGGTCACCAGCAGCGCGGCGACGGCGATGGCCACGACTATGTCGGGACTCCACTTCTCGCGAACGAAGGCATACAAAACCCAGAGCAACAGGGCGGCGACGAACCAGAGCGAAAGCGAGTCCGAAAGCATGGGCAACCTGATCAGTGCGAATCTCGTGTGAGGTATCGGCCCGGCGTCGGCGCGCAGGCGAAGGGGCTTACGATAGAATGCCTGTCTTAGATGGTCAAAGAATGATTTATAAGATTTATATTCTTTTTTGCTCTAGAAGGTGCCGGCCGCCTGAGCGGACAACGTCCGAGTCCGTTCGTGGGTAGTATGGCGTTCGTGGCTATAGCGGGGTGGAGGAGACGATGCGCAACCTGGAGGACGAAATCGGCCGCAAGCTGGCCGAGGCGGAGGTCGCGGGCCAACTTGCGGCCGGCCGCGGGAAGCCGTTGGAAGTCGATACCGCCTGGCTGCAGACCCCTCCGGGCCTGCGTATGGCCTTCCAGATCCTGAAGAGCGCCGGCGTGCCGCCGGCCGAGGTCGAGTTGTTCCAGCAACGCGCGCAACTGCGCGAGGCGCTGGCCGTCGCCGCCGACGAGCCCACCCGGCTGCGCCTGCAGCGCCAACTGGCCGAACTGGAGCAGAACATCGCCTTCCGCCTGGAGGCGCTGCGCCGGTTGGGGCAGGGCTGAGCTTTCCTCGGGGCCTGCGCCTTGCGGCAGGCGTGCGGCGGATCGGCCGCGGACCCTCAGGAGGAGCAGCTGATTTCCAGGTGCTTGCCCCATTCCGGCGGGCGCTCGGCGTAGCTTTCCTTGCCCGGCTGCTCGTCGAACGGGCGGCTGAGCACCGCGTGCAGTTCGCGAACCGGGCCGTAGTCGCCCTGTTCGGCGGCCTGGATGGCTTCCTGGGCCAGGTAGTTGCGCAGGATGTATTTGGGGTTGACCGTGTGCATGCGCGTACGGCGATCCTCTTCGCTCTCGGGCTCCTCGAGGGCGAGGCGGGCGAGGAAGTCGCCGCTCCAGCCGTCGAAGCCGGCCAGATCGACGAATTCTTCGCGCAGGCGGCGCAGGGCCGCGGCCGCCGGCTCGTCGCCGAGGCGGCGGAAGAACAGGCTGTAGTCGACGCCGCCGCGCTGCATCGATCCGAGCAGGCGCTTGAGCAGCTCGTCGTCGCCTTCCTCGGCGCGGCGCAGACCCAGACGCCGGCGCATGTGCTCGAGGTATTGGCGACGCTGCGACGGCAGGAAGTGGCGGAAGCCCTCGCGCAGCTCCTTCTCGCCGACCATGGGCGTCAGCGCTTGGGCCAGTGCGGTCAGGTTCCAGTGGGCGATGTCCACTTGGTTCTCGTAGGAGTAGCGGCCGTCGTAGTCGGAGTGGTTGCAGATGAAATGGGCGTCGTAATCGTCGAGGAAGGCGAAGGGACCGAAGTCCAGGGTGGCGCCGAGGATCGACATGTTGTCGGTGTTCATCACCCCGTGGCAGAAGCCGTAGGCCTGCCACCAGGCGATCAGCGAGGCGGTGCGTTCGACCACCTCGCGGAAGAAGGCCGCGAACGGCTCGGGCTGCTCCCGGCAGTGCGGGTAGTGGGTGTCGATGACGTACTCGGCGAGCTGTTTCAGCGGCTCCGGCTGGCGCGTGTAGTAGAAATATTCGAAGTGGCCGAAGCGTACGTGGCTGCGCGCCAGACGCAGCAGCATGGCGGCGCTCTCCTGGGTTTCGCGCCAGACCGGGGTGTTCGAGCCGATCACGCAGAGCGCGCGGGTGGTGGGGATGCCGAGGGCGTGCAGATGCTCGCTGGCGAGGAATTCGCGGATCGAGCTGCGCAGTACGGCGCGACCGTCGCCCATCCGCGAGTAGGGCGTGTGCCCGGCGCCCTTCAGGTGCAGATCCCAGTGCTCGCCGGCGTCGTTGACCACCTCGCCGAGCAGCAGCCCGCGGCCGTCGCCCAGGCGCGGCACGTAGACGCCGAATTGATGGCCGGAGTAGACCATGGCCCGCGGTTCGGCGCTGGACCACAGCTTGTGTCCGGAGAACAGCTCGGCGAACAGCGGGTCCTGGGTCTCGGCCGGATCGAGGTCGAGCAGGGCCAACGCCGCTTCGCTCGCCACCACCAGCCGCGGCGCGCCGATTGGATCGGGCAGCACGGTCGTGGAGAAGGTGTCGCCCAGGCGGGCGAAGCGGTTGTCGAAGGTCAGTTCGTTGAGGCGTTTCACAGTGATCTTCCGCTACTGACGGCGTCGGAAGATCACCATAACACGCCCCGGACGACGGCGGATCAGGCTTTGCCCTGGACGGACTGTCCCGGCAGGGCGTTCTTCGACTCGGCCGCCGCGGCCCCGGCTGCGCCGAGGACCGCGGCGCCGCGCTCGATCTGCGCTTCCTGGCCTTCCAGGTTCTTGACGAACACGTCCACCTGGCGGAAGGCGATGTCGATGTCGTTCTGGCGGAACAGCTCGTCGATGCGCCGGTTGATCTCGTCGGTGGCGCGGCTGCGATCGCCCAGCTCGCGCACGTGGATGACCAGGTCGTGGTCCAGGGTACTTTCGCCGAAGCTCTGGAACAGCACCAGCGGCTCCGGATCGTGCATGACCCGCGGGTTCTCGTTGGCGGCCTGGTACAGCAGCTTGCGCACCAGCTCCAGGTTCGAGCCGTAGCCGACGCCGACCTTCAGCACCAGTCGGGTCACGGTGTCGCCCAGGGTCCAGTTGGTCAGCTGGCTGGTGATGAAGGTCTTGTTCGGCACCACCACCACCTTGCGGTCGGCGTCGAGGATGTGGGTAGCGCGGATGCGAATCTTGTTCACCGAGCCGCTGACGCCGCTCACCGTCACCATGTCGCCGATCCGCACCGGGCGCTCGAAGAGGATGATCAGGCCGGAGATGAAGTTGGCGATGATCTCCTGCATGCCGAAGCCGATGCCCACCGAGAGCGCGGCGACCAGCCATTGCAGCTTGTCCCAGCTGACCCCGAGGATCGACAGCGAGGTCACCAGGCCGAAGCCGTAGATGACGTAGGAGAGCAGGGTCGTGGCGGCGTAGGCGCTGCCCTGGGCCAGCTTCAGCCGCGACAGGACCAGCACCTCCAGCAGACCCGGCAGGTTGCGCGCCAGGACCACGGTGATGGCGCCGACCAGTAGCGAGGCGAGCAGGTCGCGCAGGCTGATCGCCACCTGGGTGGCGGTGGCGCCGGAGCCGCTGCTGAACTGGTAGAGCTTGATGGTTTCCAGGTAGTCGACCACGGTGATCAGGTCGGCCCAGACCCAGTACAGGGAGCCCAGCAGCAGGCCGAACAGGGTCAGGCGGATCAGGCGCAGGGACTGCTGATTGACCTGCTCGATGTCCAGCACCGGCGCTTCCGGGGTCTCGCCGTCGCTGCCGCCGTCGGCCTGGGCGGTCTGGCGCTTGGTCAGGGCACGCTGATAGGCCAGCCGGCGGGCCGCCACCGAGAGGCCGCGGACCAGGGTCGCCTCGATCACCACCCAGAACAGCAGGACGTACAGGGTCTCGACCAGCCGGCCGCTGAGCTTGAGCGTGGTGTAGTAGTAGCCGAGGCCCAGGGCGACGACCATGCCGAGCGGCAGCAGGGTGAACAGCAGGCCGATCAGCAGGCTGAGCGGCGAGGCGTTGCCGCTGGCCGGTCCGCGCAGCAGGACCTTGGCCAGCAGCCAGCACATCATCAGGTAGCCGGTCAGCAGCACCAGGTTACCGAACACGTCGTTTTCCGGAATGATCGGCTGGTTCTCGGTGAAGCCGGCCACGCCGACCAGCGCCAGCACCACCAGGCCGAGGTGGCGCATCTGCTTGCGCAGGAAGGCGACCTGCGGACGCGCCCAGCCGAAGTGCAGCTCGGCGACGCCGCCCGGTGAGAGCACCCGGTAGGTGGTGTAGAGCACCAGCCAGGCGGCGGCCATGTCGATCAGCGCGGCGCCCAGATAGGCGTTCTGGCCGCGCGCGTCGCTCTGCAGGGCGTAGCCGCAGAGCGCCAGGAACAGGGTGCCGGGCAGGGCCAGCAGCAGGTTGAAGAGCAGCGCCAGTGGCGTGTTCAGCTGGTTGTCGCGCTGGTAGTGGCCGACGTCCCGGTGCAGCTTGGCCAGCCGCTGGGTGATCTCGCGGCGGCGCCAGAGCAGGACGCCCATCATCAGCAGCAGGGGCAGGAAGATCAGCGGGCGCTTGAGCAGGCCGGCGCCCAGCTCCTTCAGGACGGACGTCCAGGGCACGTGGCCGACCTGCTGTTCGATCTGCCGCGGCGCGGCCTTCAGCCAGTCCAGGTCCATCGGCTTGTTGCTGGGAATCCAGAACAGCTGCTCCTCCAGGGTGGTGCGCAGGTGCTTGGCGGTATCGAACAACTGCTGCTGGTTCATCTGCAGGGTGATGGCTTCGTTCAGCAGCACGTTGAGTTCCCGGTTCAGCTGCTCGATCAGGTCGCTGCGGGTCCGGACCAGCTGGAGGAGGTCGTCGCGCTGCTGCGGGCTGATCTGGCTGTCCGTTGCCGGCTGGCTGGCCAGCAACTGGTCGACGTAGGCGGCCGGGTCCTTCAGCTGCTCGCGCTGCTGGGCCAGTTCGAACTGATAGAGGCGGATGTCGGCGACATTGTCGGCCAGGGTCGCGTCGGTCTCGACCACCGGCAGCGCCATCTTCTGGCGGAACAGGATCTTGGCCAGCAGCAGGCTGCCGCGCAGGACCTCGATCTGCTCGTGCAGGGCCTCCTCGTTCTGGTTGAGGGTGTCCAGCTTCTGCTTGGTCTCCAGGTTCCGCTGGGTCAGCTCGTTGAGGCGGTCGGTGGTGCGCAGCAGGTCGTTGGAGAGCTTGAGGTTGGCCTCCCCTTCCTTGGCCAGCAAGCCGCCATGGTTGATGTTGGCGTTGCGCGACAGCTCGGCGTAGGTCGCTTCGGACTGGGCCAGGCGCTTCTGGTTGATCAGCGACTGCAGAGCCTGGACGTCTTTCTCCATGCGTCCGATGCGCTCGTCGAGCAGGTCGCGCTGGCTGCTGCCGAGGTCCTGCAGCAGGTTGTTGTTAGCCAGCTCCTGGCGGCGCAGCTCGTTCACCGCCTGCAGTGCGGCGAGTTCGGCGTTGAGCTGATCGCGCCGCTCAGGACTCAGGGGCGTGCCGTCGGTCTTGTCGGCCTTGAGGGTGTCGTTGATCTGCTGGATGCGCGCCTGGTTCTGGCCGATCTCCAGCGGCGCCCGCTCGGGACGGGTCAGGGCGGCGATGGCGCGGCTGTTGGCGGCGCCCCTGGCTTCCTGCCAGGCGGACAGCTGGTTGCCGCGGCTGCTCAGTTGCTCCTCGAGCTGGGGAACCTCGGTATTGGCGTAGCGGACGGCGATGTCCTCGACCGGGGTCTCCCTGAGGCGGGCCAGGTCGCGCCGGGCGGCGGCGATCTGGCCGGGCGCATCGGCCAGCAGGCGCTTGAGATCGACCAGACGCTGCTGGGTAGCCTGCAACTGGTCGAGCTGGCCTAGGGTCTGCTCGAGCAACTGCTGGATGGCAGCCTCTTCGACTTCCGGCAGCTTGCGGTCGGCCAGGTTCGCCAGGCTGTTCTGCACGGCGTCGCGGGACGGCGGCTCGGCCGCTTGCAGCGTGGGGAGGTTCAGGCAGAGGGCGAGCAGGAGGATGCTTATCAGGGTGTGCAGGGCAGGCATGGCTACTGTCGTACGGCTGAAAAGCGCTACAGTGTAACAGGCAAGGCGAAAGTCGCACCCCCTTCCGATAAACGCGGTCACAACTGCAGGCCGACAGACGGGCGGCTGCCGTCCTCGGGGAACTTCAGGCCGACCTTGCGCACCCGATCGCCCTCCATGGCCGCGACCGTCCAGGTCATGCTGTTCCATTCCACCTGATCGCCGACCACCGGATGGCCGCCGATCTGCCGGGCGATGAACTGGCCGATCGACTGGCCGGCGTCCTGCCCGTCGAGGCGGAAGCCGTAGAGTGCGGCGAGCGCCGCCAGTTCGGCCTCGCCCTCGAGGACGAAATCGCCGAAGAAGCGCAGGTCCGGCCCGCGCTTGGGCGCCTGGCTGAACAGCTTGCCGAGGGCGGGCAGGTCGTGCTCGTGGCCGACCACGCAGAGCACGTCGTCGACCTCCAGGCGGGTGCTGCCGGACGGGTGCAGCAACTGCTTGCCGCGGAACAGCGCGGCGATGCGCGTGCCTTCGGGCATCTTCAGCTCGCGCAGGGCGGCGCTCACGCACCAGTTGCTCGCGCTCAGGCGGTAGACGAACAGCTCCCACTGGCTGGTGGGGTGGATCTGCAGGCCGGTGCGCGAGATCGGCGTGGGCGCCGGCGGCACCTCCACCTTGGCCTTTTTCGCCGCCCAGGCCAGGCTGGTGCCCTGCAGCAGCAGGGAGACCAGCACGATGAAGAAGGCGACGTTGAAGTACAGCTGCGCCTGCGGCAGGCCGGCCATTAGCGGGAACACCGCGAGGATCACCGGCACCGCGCCGCGCAGGCCGACCCAGGCGATGAACAGCCGCTCTCGCAGATGGAAGGCGTGAAACGGCAGCAGGCCGGCGAACACCGACAGCGGCCGGGCGACGAGGATCATCCACAGCGACAGGGCCAGCGCCGGCAGGGCGATCGGCAGCAGCTCGCTGGGCGTGAGCAGCAGGCCGAGCACCAGGAACATGCCGATCTGGCTGAGCCAGGCCAGCCCGTCGAACATGTGCAGGATGCCATGGCGGTTGCGGATCGGCCGGTTGCCCATCAGCAGGCCGCAGACGTACACGGCGAGGATGCCGCTGCCCTCAATCAGCCCGGCGATGGCGTAGATCATGATGCCGCCGCTGACCGCCAGGAGCGGATAGAGGCCGTCGGCCACCGACAGGCGGTTGATCGTCTGCAGCAGCAGCCAGCCGCCGCCCAGGCCCAGGGCGATGCCGATGCCGAACTGCTGCACCAGGCTGCCCAGGAATTCCCAGCCGAAGCCGGTCTCGCCGCGGGCCAGCATGTCGATCAGGGTCACGGTGAGGAACATCGCCATGGGATCGTTGCTGCCCGACTCGATCTCCAGGGTGGCGCTGACCCGCTCGTTGAGGCCCTTGCCGTTGAGCAGATTGAACACCACGGCCGCATCGGTGGAGCCGACGATGGCGCCGATCAGAAGGCCCTGCAGCAGGTTGAGGTCGAACAGCCAGGCGGCGGCCAGGCCGGTCAGACCGGCGGTGACGGCCACGCCCAGAGTGGCCAGGGACATGGCCGGCCAGAGGGCGACCCGAAAGGTCTTGGCTCGGGTGCGCATGCCGCCGTCGAGGAGGATCACCGCCAGGGCCAGGTTGCTGATCAGGAAGGCCAGGGAGTAGTCGTTGAAGACGATCCCGCCGATGCCGTCGACCCCGGCGAGCATGCCCACCGCGAGGAAGATCACCAGGATCGGGATGCCGAGGCGCGAGGACAGGGAGCTGACCAGGATGCTGGTGCCTACCAGCAGCGCGCCGACGAGAAACAGGTTGTTGACGGTCGCGGCATCCAAGGTCGAAATCTCCTACTGCTAACTGGCATTTCCATGGCTTATGCATATGCCGCGCCAAGCATTTAGCACATTGTCGGGACGGGCTGTCAAAAGAATACCTCGCAGACCCTGAGGATTATGCTAGACCCTTTCTATTTCAATGGATTGCGGCTTGTCCACGGGTCTGTCCGACCAGTGCTGCGCGTGCCTGCCGGCCACGCCAGGGCGGGGGCGAACTGCTAGAATCCGTCGCCCCGCGAGGAGCCTTTCGATGAATTACCGCCATGCCTTCCACGCCGGCAACCACGCCGACGTCCTCAAGCACCTGACCCTGGCCCGGATGATCGCCCTGCTCGAGCGCAAGGAGGCGCCCTTCGCCTACCTGGACAGCCACGCCGGCGTCGGCCTCTACGATCTTTCCGGCGATGCCGCCAGCCGCACCGGCGAGTGGCGCGAGGGCATCGGCCGGCTGTGGCAGGCCGGCGACCGTCCGGCGCTGCTGGAGGACTACCTGGGCGTGGTGCGGGCGCTCAATGCGGACGGCGAGCTGCGCTACTACCCGGGCTCGCCCGAGCTGGCGCGGCGGCTGAGCCGGCCGCAGGACCGCCTGCAGCTCAACGAGAAGCATCCCGAGGACAGTGCGCTGCTCAAGGAGAACATGGCCGGCGACCGCCGGGTGGCGGTGCATCGCGGCGAGGGCTGGCACGTGCCGCGGGCGCTGCTGCCGACCGCGGAGAAGCGCGTGTTGCTGCTGATCGATCCGCCCTTCGAACAGGCGGACGAGCTGGATCGCTGCGTGCAGGCGCTGAAAGAGGCGATCGGGCGCATGCGCCAAGCAATGGTGGCTATCTGGTATCCGATCAAGGATCGGCGCCAGCTCAAGCGTTTCTACCAGGGACTGGAGAAGAGCGGCGCGCCCAAGCTGCTGCGCGCCGAACTCTACGTGCATCCGGCCGACGATGCGCAGCGGCTGAACGGCTCCGGTCTGGCGATCAGCAATCCGCCGTGGGGGCTGGAGGACGAGCTCAGGCAGCTCCTGCCCTGGCTGGCCGAGCGCCTGGCGCAGAGCCAGGGCGGCTGGCAGCTGGATTGGCTGATCGAGGAGTAGGTCCGATCCCTTCGCCCCCGCCGCTTCAGTCCGGCAGGCACACCCCGGTGCCGCCCAAGCCGCAATAACCGCCGGGGTTCTTCGCCAGGTACTGCTGGTGATAGGCCTCGGCGTAGTAGAACGGCGGGGCGTCGGCGATTTCCGTGGTGACGGCGCCGAAGCCGGCCCTGGCCAGTTCCCGGGCGAACCGCTCGCGGCTGACCTCGGCGGCGGCGCGCTGGGCGGCATCGAAGCAGTAGATCACCGAGCGGTACTGGGTGCCGATGTCGTTGCCCTGGCGCATGCCCTGGGTCGGGTTGTGGACTTCCCAGAACACCTTCAGCAGCGCTTCGTAATCGGTCACCTGGGGATCGAACACCACCAGCACCACCTCGGTATGTCCGGTCAGGCCGGAGCAGACTTCCTCGTAGGTCGGATTCGGCGTGAAGCCGCCGGCATAGCCGACCGCCGTGGTCCAGACTCCCGGCTGCTGCCAGAAGCGCCGCTCGGCGCCCCAGAAGCAGCCGAGGCCGAACAGCGCCTGCTGCAGGCCGGCGGGAAAGGGCGGGGTCAGGGAGTGGCCGTTGACGTAATGCGCCTCCGGCACCGGCATCGCCGTGGCGCGTCCCGGCAGCGACTGTTCGGCGGTAGGCAGCTCCAGTTTGTGGGCGAGGATTTGCGAGCGCAGCACCATGGGACTTCTCCTTGCGCGAATGTCGGGCGTTGGGCCCACCATCCTACCGCGTCCCGGCCGCCATGCCTCCCTGGGAAGCCGGCAAAAAAAAGCCCTGCCGGCGAGGCAGGGCGCAAATGCAAGAGCGTGGCGCGCTCTATCCGTTACAGGAGCATGGTGCGGATGTCCGTCAGCAGCTCGCCGAGACGCCTGGTGAAGCGCGCCGCGGCGGCGCCGTTGATCACCCGGTGATCGTAGGACAGCGACAGCGGCAGCGTCAGGCGCGGCTGGAAGGCCTTGCCGTCCCACACCGGCTGCATGGAGGCCTTGGACACGCCGAGGATCGCCACTTCCGGCGCGTTGACGATCGGCGTGAAGGCGGTGCCGCCGATGTGGCCGAGGCTGGAGATGGTGAAGCAGGCGCCCTGCATGTCGTTGGACGGGAGCTTCTTGGTGCGCGCCTTCTCCGCCAATTCGGCGGCCTCGGCAGCCAGCTGCAGCAGGCTCTTCTGGTCGACGTTGCGGATCACCGGCACCAGCAGGCCGTCCGGGGTGTCCACGGCGAAGCCGATGTGCACGTACTTCTTGCGGATCAGGGCGGTGCCCGACGGAGCCAGGGAGCTGTTGAAGTCCGGCAGCTCGCGCAGCAGATAGGCGCAGGCCTTGAGCAGCAGGGGCAGCAGGGTCAGCTTGACCCCGGCCTTCTCCGCGGCGGCCTTCTGCGAGACGCGGAAGGCTTCCAGCTCGGTGATGTCGGCCGTGTCGAACTGGGTCACGTGCGGCACGTTCAGCCAGCTGCGATGCAGGTTGGCGGCGCCGAGCTGCATCAGGCGGCTCATCGGCACTTCTTCCACTTCGCCGTATTTGCTGAAGTCCACGGCCGGAATCGGCGGGATACCGGCGCCGCCGGTCGCGGCCGCGGCCGGGGCTTCCTTGGCCTTCTGCATCATCGTCTTGACGTGCGCCTGCACGTCTTCCTTGAGGATGCGGCCGCGCGGACCGGTGCCGGGAACGGCCGCCAGGTCGACGCCGAACTCGCGGGCCAACTGGCGTACGGCCGGGCCGGCATGCACCTTGACGCCGTCGCGGGTCGGCGCGCCGACCGGGCCCGGCACGCGGGCCGGGGCCGGTGCAGCGGCGGGCGCGGCGGCGCTCGGCTGGGCAGGGGCGGGCGTCGGGGT
>NZ_JBHRSJ010000012.1:0-246992 GCF_042643485.1 Azotobacter bryophylli
CCAAGCCCGGCGAGATGCTCGCCGAGTGCGGCCTGGACGCCGCCGGCATCGAAGCCGCCGTCACCCGCCGCCTGGCCCAGCTGGGCTGAGCCCCGCCGCCCCCCGTGCGCGACCGCCGTCGCGCCGGGGGCGTACCAGCAGGCGCCGCCACACCCTGCCCGCTTTCTTCATCTCCACGCATCCCCCTTCGTCCTGCGGCGGCCGCCCCGAGGCTGCGTTTCACCGGCAAGCTGGTATCATCCACCGCCTTTCCCCCACGGGGTCGACTCGATGGAAAGGGCCCGTCCGCTCGCCGGCCGTCTCCATCGGGCACAGCGGCCCCTGCACGCCACGAGATTCCCATGAGCCGTCCGCATTTCGACCCTTCCCGATACGACGCCCAACTGGCCGAGAAGAAGACCCGCCTGGCCGCGCTGCTGGCCCCCTTCGCCGCGCCCGAGCCGGAGGTCTTCGATTCGCCCCGCGAGCACTACCGCCTGCGTGCCGAGTTCCGCCTGTGGCGCGAGGGCGAGGAGCGCCACTACGCGATGTTCGAGCCGGGCGACAAATCGCGGCCGATCCTGCTGGACGACTTCCCCGTCGCCAGCGAGCACATCAACCGGCTGATGCCGCAGCTCAAGGCCGGCTGGCAGGCCAGCCAGGCACTCGGCTTCAAGCTGTTCCAGGTCGAGTTCCTCACCACCCTGGCCGGCGATGCGCTGATCACCCTCGCCTACCACCGTCCGCTGGACGAGGCCTGGCAGGTCGCCGCCGAGCAGCTGGCAGCCGAGCTGGGCGTGAGCATCGTCGGCCGCTCGCGGGGCCAGCGCCTGGTGATCGGTCGCGACTACGTGGAAGAAGAGTTGACGGTGGCCGGCCGGCGCTTCCGCTACCGCCAGCCGGAAGGCGCCTTCACCCAGCCCAACGGCGCGGTCTGCGAGAAGATGCTGAACTGGGCCTTCGAGGCGCTCGGTCCGCGCGAGGACGATCTGCTCGAGCTGTACTGCGGCAACGGCAACTTCACCCTGCCGCTGGCGACGCGGGTGCGCCGGGTGCTGGCCACCGAGATCAGCAAGACGTCGGTGAGCGCCGCGCTGGCCAATCTGGCCGACAACGGCGTGGACAACGTGGCCCTGGTGCGCCTCTCCTCCGAGGAGCTGACCCAGGCGCTGAACGAGGTGCGGCCGTTCCGCCGCCTGGCCGGCATCGACCTGAAGGGCTACGACTTCGGCAGCGTCTTCGTCGACCCGCCGCGGGCCGGCATGGACCCGGACACCTGCGAGCTGACCCGGCGCTTTTCGCGCATCCTCTACATCTCCTGCAACCCGGAGACCCTGGCGGCCAACATCGCCCAGCTCGGCGACACCCACCGGATCAGCCGCTGCGCCCTGTTCGACCAGTTCCCCTATACCCACCACATGGAGGCGGGGGTGCTGCTGGAGCGCCGCTGACCGCTCAGCGCAGCCCGGCCGTCAGGCCCCGCGGCTCCGGCCGGCCGAGCGGGACGAGCTGATCGAGGTCGCCGTCGTCGCCGATCCGCTCGGTCAGCAGCGGCGGTTCGGCCAGCTCGCGGCGCAGCCGGTACAGGGCGAGCGCGGCCAGCCCGGCGCTCACCAGCTTGTAGAGCAGCGAGGAAAGATCCAGGTCGCGCAGGATGCCGCCGTCCAGCCACAGCGCCCCCAGCCGTGCCAGGACCAGGGACGACTGCAGCAGGATCAGGAGCACCAGGGCGTCGCCCAGCCGCTCCAGGCGCCGCATCGACCACAGGAGGAACAGCGCCAGCCCCAGCTGCAGCCCGCCGTAATAGACCCGGGTGTTGCTCACCGAGCCGGTCTCCATCAGCAGCATGCCGTTCAGGTTGGCCATCTCGTAGGGATTCAGCCAGTAGGCCAGCCCCAGGCCCGCCAGGACCAGAACCTGGACGAGCAGGACGATTCGGGCGAAAAGCATTCGATTCCCTCCATGAAATCGCGGGGCCGGTGCCCCGCACTCCGCACCAGCACTTCGCCATGGCTGGACTGCAACAAAAGACCCGCCACGGCGCCGTTCGTTCGCCCGGCGGCACTGCGGCGACCGGACATCCATGCACACATCTTCGCCCTTGGGCCCTGCCCGCACCGGGGTTATCCTGCCGGCCTGTTCCCGTGAGGAGTTGTCCCATGCGCCGCTTCGCCCTGCTCGCCACCCTGCTGTTCGCCGCCGGCGCCCAGGCCGCCGAGCCCATCGCCATCGACGTCCACCGCGACCCGAACTGCGGCTGCTGCAAGGCCTGGATCAAGCACCTGGAGGCCAACGGCTTCGCTGTCACCGACCACGTCGAGAGCGACATGGCTGCGGTCAAGAGCCGCCAGGGCGTGCCCTATAGCCTCGGCTCCTGCCACACCGCGGTGATCGACGGCAAGTTCGTCGAGGGCCACGTACCGGCCGCCGACATCCTCAAGCTGCGCCAGCAGCCGGACCTGATCGGCGCCGCGGCGCCCGGCATGCCGGTCGGCTCGCCGGGCATGGAGATGGGCGAACACCATGATGCCTACCAGGTGATCGGCGTCGCCCGCGACGGCAGCCAGCGCGTGCTCGCCGACTACCCGGCGCACTGATAGCGGCCCCGCGCCCGGGGCCTACACTGAAAGGGATTCCCCCGACCGGCGAGGAGCCGCCCATGCTCTGGAAACGGGCAAGACGCAGCGACAACGTGGTGGATGCCCGTGGCGGCGGCCTGCGCTTCGGCGGCAAGGGGCTGACCCTGGGCGGCATCGCCGCGGTGGTGCTGGTCGGTCTGCTGACCGGCCAGGATCCGCTGCAGATCCTCGGCCAGTTGATGAACCAGAGCGGCAGCACGGTCAGCCCGCCATCGACACAGGAAGCCGGCGCGCCGCCGGCCGGCGATCCGCAGGTCGATTTCGCCCGAGCCGTACTGGGCGACACCGAGGACACCTGGCGAGCGCTGTTCCAGCAGGCCGGCCGCCAGTATCAGGATCCGACCCTGGTGCTGTTCAGCGGCGGCATCGGCTCCGCCTGCGGTTTCGCCAGTTCGGCCAGCGGCCCCTTCTACTGCCCCGGCGACCGCCAGGTCTACCTGGACCTGGATTTCTTCCGCGAGATGGCCCGGCGTTTCTCCGCCGCCGGCGACTTCGCCCAGGCCTACGTGATCGCCCACGAAGTCGGGCACCACGTGCAGACCCTGCTCGGCGTCTCCGCCAAGGTGGATGAGGCCCGCCGCCGCGGCGCGCCGATGGAAGGCGCCGGCGGCCTCTCCGTGCGGTTGGAACTGCAGGCCGATTGCCTGGCCGGGGTCTGGGCCCATCACGCCCAGCGGCGGCTGGACTGGCTGGAGCCGGGCGATCTGGAGGAGGCGCTGAACGCCGCCAACGCCATCGGCGACGACCGCCTGCAGCGGCAGACCCGCGGCCAGGTGGTGCCCGACTCCTTCACCCACGGCACCTCGGCGCAGCGCGTGCACTGGTTCAAGGCCGGCTTCGAGGGCGGCGACCCGAACCGCTGCGACACTTTCCAGGCACGGGCCCTGTAACGGCCCGCCGCGTCACAGCTGCGCCAGCAGCTCGAAACAGTCCCGCACGTACCGGTCGCTCAGCTCCGGCCAGGGATTGGTCGGCTGGTTGACCAGTACCCCGTAGGCGCCGGCAGCGCGGGCGCACTCCAGATCGTGGTGGTGGTCGCCGACCATCACCAAGTGCGCGGGCGCCACGTCCCAGGCCGCAGCCAGATGCAGCAGGCCGCCGGGATCGGGCTTGGGCGGCGCCTCGTCGCGGCCGAGGACGTCGTCGGAGAGGAAGCAGTCGTCGAGACCGATCCGCTGCAGGGTGATCAGCGCCAGCTCGTGGGCGTTGCGGGTCAGCAGGCCCAGACGGCAGCCGCGCTCGCACAGCGCACGCACCAGCTCCGCGGCGCCGCCGGCCGGCTGCGCGGCTTCGGCCAAGGCGCGTTCGTGCTCGAGCAGCCAGGCCCGCTTCGGCGCCGCCCGCTCGGCCGGCAGGGCGGCCAGATGGACGAGAATGTCGTCCTGCGGCGGGATCTCCAGGGCGCGGCGGATGGCGGCGAAATCGTGCACGGCGACGGTCAGGGTGCCATCCATGTCGAACACCCAGTGGCGTGCCTCGGACAGCCTCACATCCAGTCCTTGCGCATGCGGATCAGACCTTCCTGGGCCATGGAGGCGACCAGCCGGCCGCTGCGGTCGAACACGCAGCCGCGGGCGAAGCCGCGGGCGTTGCCGGCCCAGGGACTGTCCATGGCGTACAGCAGCCACTCGTCCATGCGCAGGTCGTCGCAATGGAACCACAGCGAATGGTCGAGGCTGGCGACCTGCATGAACTTCTGGAACAGGGAAACCCCGTGCGGGCGCAGCGAGGTGCTCAGCAGGGTGTAATCGGAGGCGTAGGCGAGCAGGTACTTGTGCAGCTGCGGCTCGTCCGGCAGCTTGCCGTCGGTGCGGAACCACACGTACTGGACCGGCTCGCCGGGTTGCGGGGCGAACGGATTGACGTGGGTCACCGGGCGCACGTCGATGGCCTTGCGGACGGTCCACTCGCGCAGGCGCTCGGGGAGCTGGTCGGCGATGGGCAGGATCAGCTCGGCCTCGGACGGCAGGTCCTCGGGCGCGGGCACCTCGGGCATGCTCGGGCGCTGGTGGTGGAGGCCCTCCTCGCTGGTCTGGAAGGAGGTCGAGCAGATGAAGATCGGCCGCCCCTTCTGGATCGCCGTGACCCGGCGGGTGCTGAAGCTGGTGCCGTCGCGCAGCCGCTCGACCTGGTAGACCACCGGCAAGCCGGCATCGCCCGGGCGCAGGAAGTTACCGTGCAGCGAATGCACGTGGCGGTCGGCCTCGACCGTCTGGCTGGCGGCCGACACCGCCTGGCCGAGCACCTGGCCGCCGTACAGCTGGCGCAGGCCGAGATCTTCGCTGCGACCGCGGAACAGGTTTTCCTCGATGGCTTCGAGGCTCAACAACGAGACCAGATTGTCCAGAATCTCTGTCATGGGGCGTCCTTACAGGCAAGATAGGCCGGCCGGAAAGGCGGCAGGCGCTCGTTATCGTGATCGGGCCAGCGAGGAATATAAAGGTCTCTCCGGCGGCTGTCGGTCAGACTACCAATTCGTATGCCACCAGAGGAAACGAAGACGAGCCGAAGCACGGCTCCGTCGCGAAGCCGTTCCGGCCATGGCGCCGCCGACCGGCGCGGGCGGACGCCGGCAGCGCCCGCCCGCTGCTGCGGCCTAGTACTTGAACACCGTCCGCCAGACCAGCTCGGGCCAGAAGCGGGCCAGACGCTGGCGGACCTCGGCGCGCACGACGTCGGTGAAGCGCGGGGTCGGGATGCTCGGGCCGGGCAGACGCTGGCCCTGCAGCTCGCGGACCGCCAGATGGCGGACGCCCAGCGTGCGCAGGCGCTCGGCCACCGTCTCCAGCACGTCCAAGCTGAGCAGCTGCGGGTGCCAGTTCAGTCGCACCTCGTGCTCCACGCCGCTGTCGATCAGATCGCCGAGGCTGCGCCAGTGCACCCAGCCGCCCTCCGGCGAGCCGGCCCGGCGTGCCTGCGGCGGGGCGCTGCGCACCTCGAAGCCGACCCAGTCCACCCCATGCAGGGCCTGGCGGAAGCGCTCGTGATGGACGCCGCTGCTGTGCAGGCCCACCTTGAAGCCCAGCTCGCGCACCCGCTGCATGGCGCCGTACAGGTCGCGCTGCTGGGTCGGCTCGTCGCCGCCGAAAATCACCGCATCGAGCCGCCCCCGCCGGCGCACCAGGAAGGCCTCGATCTCGCTCCAGCACAGCTCGCCGGGGCAGGCGACGCGCAGGGGCTCGGCGAGCTGACCGCGGCCGTCGCACCAGAGGCAGCCCTGGCAGTACAGCACGCAGGCACGCTGCTGGGGGTAGTCTTCGAGAGTCAGTGGAAGCAATCTGCTGACACCCAGTTCGGGCTTTTGCAGACTCGGTGCCAATGTCGGATTGTTCATCCGCTTGTCCTCGATCACCTGCTCCCTCAGGCATTACCTGTGCCGCCGGTCGCGCCGCAAGCAGCGCCGAGGCCGGCCCGGCAACAGTTCAAGGGAAAGGCTGGCGAACGCACGCACGGCCACCAGCCACGGATCGCGGTCCCGGAATCGGACCGTCGGCGAAGGAAAAGCATAGCTGCTGTATGGGAACTGCCCCTGGCCGTTCGGCTGGCTACCAGTAGTTCTCCACCGCCACCTGCCCCGGCCGGCGGGTCAGGCTGAGCTGCAGGCCGCGGGCCTTGAGCAGGGCGCGGCAGTCCTCGATCATCTGCGGGTTGCCGCAGAGCATCAGCCGCGAGTGTTCGGGCTCGAGCGCCAGACCGGCGGCGCGCTCCAGCTCGCCGCTTTCGATCAGCGCGGTGATGCGCCCGTGCAGGGCCCCCGGCAGCCGCTCGCGGGTCAGCACCGGCAGGTAGACCAGCTTGTCGCCGGCCCCTTCCAGATAGTCGCGCCCGGGCAGCTCGCGGATCAGATCCTGATAGGCCAGTTCGCCCGCCGTGCGCGCGCTGTAGACCAGCACGATGCGCGTAAAGCGCTGCCAGACCTCCAGGTCCTGGAGAATCGACAGGAACGGCGCCACTCCGGTGCCGGTGGCCAGCAGCCAGAGGTCGCGGCCGTCGGCGAAACGGTCGAGGGTCAGGAAGCCGTAGGCCTGGCGCTCCACGTAGAGCGGGTCGCCCGGCCGCAGGCGGGCCAGCTCGCTGGTGAACTCGCCGTCGGGGACCACGATGGAGAAGAATTCCAGATGCTCGTCGTGGGGCGCCGAAACCATCGAATAGGCGCGCCAGACGATGCCGCCGTCGGCCTTCGGCACGCCCAGCCGAGCGAACTGGCCGGCGCGGAAGCGAAAGCCCGGTGCGCGCGAACAGCGCAGGCTGAACAGGCTCGGCGACCAGGGCCGCACCTCGAGTAGCGTTTCCCGGGTGAACTTGTCGTCGCTGGCGGTCATACTGCGCTCCATTTTTCCGGACTCGTGTGGGCGGACTCGTTCGCCCTGCGGGCTCCGCGAATTCGCCTCTACAGCCTACCCCGATAACCACGCCGACAAACACCGTCAGTTTCCATGCCTATTCTCCAGACCCCGTTCGCCCGCCTCGACCTGCTCCGCCAGCCGCCCCAGCGCGACGACCCGCTGCAGGCCTTCGACGCCGCCGACGAATACCTGCTCAACCATCTGCATGGACTGGGCCTGGCCGCCTCGAGCCGGGTGCTGCTGCTCAACGACGCCTTCGGCGCCCTGGCCTGTTCGCTGGCGCCCCATGCCCGGGTGGTCAGCAGCGGCGACTCGCACCTGGGCTATCTGGCCCTGCAGGACAACCTCCGGCGCAACGGCCTGGCCGGGGACGCGGTCGCCTTCGTGCCGGCCAGCGAGGTTGCCGAAGGGCCGTTCGACTGGGTGCTGATCCGCGTGCCCAAGACCCTGGCGCTGCTGGAGGAACAGCTGATCCGTCTGCACGGCCGGCTGGCCCCCGACGCCCGGGTGATCGCCGCGGCCATGGTCAAGCATCTGCCGCGCGCCGCCGGCGACCTGCTGGAGCGCTACGTCGGCCCGGTGCAGGCCTCGCTGGCGGTGAAGAAGGCCCGCCTGCTCACCGCCGCGCCCGCGGAGCGGCCGGCCCCGGTCTCGCCCTACCCGACCCGCTACCGCCTGGACGCGCCGCCCGTCGAACTGGTCAACCACGCCAACCTGTTCTGCCGCGAAGGGCTGGACATCGGCACCCGCGCCTTCCTCCCGCACCTGCCGGGCGGCCTCGGCGCGGCGCGGGTGGCCGACCTGGGCTGCGGCAACGGCGTGCTCGGCATCGCCTGCGCTCTGGCCAACCCCGAAGCGCAGCTGACCCTGGTGGACGAGTCCTACATGGCGGTGCAGTCGGCCCGGGAGAACTGGCGGGCGGCGCTGGGCGAACGCCCGGCGGAGATCCGCGCCGCCGACGGGCTGATCGGCCAGGCGGCGGAATCGCTGGATCTGGTGCTGTGCAACCCGCCGTTCCACCAGCAGCAGGTGGTCGGCGACTTCCTCGCCTGGCGCATGTTCCAGCAGGCCCGGGCGGCGCTGGTGGCAGGCGGCCAGCTGTGGATCGTCGGCAACCGCCACCTGGGCTACCACGCCAAGCTCAAGCGCCTGTTCCGCGGCGTCGAGCAGGTCGCGGCGACGCCGAAGTTCGTGATTCTCAAGGCGATCAAATAGTCCGGCGGCCCGCAGCGCGCCCGGCTTCAGGGCGCGCTCAGCCCCGCCGCCCGCATGAACTGGCGCAGCAGCCAGGCCACCGCCGCCAGGGTCAGCACGCTTGCCGACCAGATCAACACCAGCCAGCCGAGGCGCTGCAGCAGCGGCCTCTTAGCCGCCGGAACATCCGCGCGCCGGGTCAATGGTAGCCCTCCCCGGGCCTGACCTTGCCGCGGAACACGTAGTAGCTCCAGGCGGTGTACATGAGGATGAAGGGCACGATGAGCAGCGCGCCGACCAGCGCGAACCCCTGGCTCTGCGGCGGCGCCGCGGCGTCCCAGATCGAGATCCCCGGCGGGATGATGTGCGGCCACAGGCTGATCCCGAGGCCGCTGTAGCCGAGGAAGATCAGCGCCAGGGTGTAGAGGAACGGCGCGTAGTGGGCGTTGCGCTTCACCGCGCGCAGCAGGGCGAAGGTGCAGACCAGCACCAGCAGCGGCACCGGCAGAAACCAGAACAGGTTGGGCAGGCTGAACCAGCGCCGGGCGATGTCGGCATGGCTCAGCGGGGTCCACAGGCTGACCACGCCGGTCACCACCAGCAGGGCCAGCACCAGCGGCATGGCCAGGTCGTGCATGCGTTGCTGCAGCGGGCCGTCGGTCTTCATGATCAGCCAGGTGCAGCCGAGCAGGGAGTAGGCGACCACCAGGCCCAGGCCGCAGAACAGCGGGAACGGCGCCAGCCAGTCGAAGGCGCCGCCGGCGTAGGCACGGTTGACCACCGGCAGGCCATCGATGAAGGCGCCGAGAACCACGCCCTGGAAGAAGGTCGCCACCAGCGAGCCGACGATGAAGGACAGGTCCCACCAGTGCTGGTGATGGATGGCCTTGAAGCGGAACTCGAAGGCCACGCCGCGCAGGATCAGGCCGAAGAGCATGAAGATGATCGGCAGGTAGAGCGCCGAGAGCACCACCGAATAGGCCAGCGGGAAGGCCGCCAGCAACCCGGCGCCGCCCAGCACCAGCCAGGTCTCGTTGCCATCCCAGACCGGCGCCACGCTGTTCATCATCACGTCCCGCTCGCTCTGGCTCCGTCCGAACGGGAAGAGGATGCCGATGCCCAGGTCGAAGCCGTCCATCACCACGTACATCATCACGCCGAAGATGATGATGATGGCCCACATCATCGAGAGTTCGATGCCCATGCTTCAGGTCCTCCCGCCCAGTAGGTCGCGGCTCCCCTCCGGCATGCCCTCGTCGGCAGCGGACAGGGGCCGGGCCGGCGTGCGCGTCTGGCCGGGGCCGCCGGCGCTGGCCTCCCGGCCCTCCTCGGTCACCGGCCCCTTGCGGATCAGCCGCAGCAGATAGCCGATGCCGGTGCCGAAGATGACGACGTAGACCAGCACGAACAGCGCCAGGGTCAAGCTCAGCTGGCCGGGGCCGTGGGCCGAGACGGCGTCCGCGGTGCGCAGCAGGCCGTAGACCACCCAGGGCTGACGGCCGACCTCGGTGGTGAACCAGCCGGCGAGGATGGCGAGCAGCCCGGAAGCCCCCATCCACAGCACCAGGCGCAGGAACGGCCGCGACTGGTAGAGGCGGCCGCGGACGCGCAGCCACAGGGCCCAGAGGCCGACGAAGATCATCAGCAAGCCCAGCCCGACCATCAGGCGGAAGCTCCAGAAGATCACGGTGGAATTGGGCCGGTCCCGCGCCGGGAACTCCTTCAGCGCCGGCACCTGCTCGCTCAGGCTGTGCCGCAGGATCAGGCTGCCGAGGACGGGCACCTCGACCTTGAAGCGGGTCTCCTCGCGCCGCATGTCGGGCCAGCCGAACAGGATCAGCGGGGTCGGCTCGCCGGGCACGTTGTCCCAGTGCCCCTCCATCGCGGCGATCTTCACCGGCTGGTGCTCGAGGGTGTTGAGACCGTGGAAGTCGCCGATCACCGCCTGCACCGGAGTGGCCAGCAGCGCCATCCACATGGTCATCGACAGCATCTTGCGCACCGCCGGGTTGTCCCGCCCGCGCAGCAGGTGCCAGGCCGCCGAGGCGCCGACCACGAAGGCGGTGGCGACGAAGGCGGCCATGGCCATGTGTGCCAGACGATAGGGGAACGAGGGATTGAAGATCACCTTCAGCCAGTCGACCGGGATCACCTGGCCGTTGACGATCTCATGGCCTTGCGGGGTCTGCATCCAGCTGTTGGAGGCGAGGATCCAGAAGGTCGAAACCAGGGTGCCGAGCGCAACCAGCACCGTGGAGAGGAAGTGCAACCCCGGCCCGACGCGGTTCCAGCCGAACAGCATGACGCCGAGAAAGCCCGCCTCGAGGAAGAACGCGGTGAGCACCTCGTAGGCCAGCAGGGGGCCGGTGACGCCGCCGGCGAAATCGGAGAAGACGCTCCAGTTGGTGCCGAACTGGTAGGCCATCACCAGCCCCGAGACCACGCCCATGCCGAAGTTCACGGCGAAGATCTTCGACCAGAAGTGATACAGGTCGCGGTAGACCTCCTCGCCGGTCTTCAGCCAGAGCCCCTCCAGCACGGCGAGGTAGCTGGCCAGGCCGATGGTGGTCGCCGGGAAGAGGATGTGGAAGGACACGGTGAAGGCGAACTGGATTCGCGCGAGATCTAGAGCCTCCAATCCGAACATGGCGATTCCCCTCAGTAGAACGGACCCGCTGGGCGGCCGGCGCGGCGACACCGCGACAGGCATGGCTCTCTCAACTGTAGACGACGACTGGCAGAGCGCCCCCTCGATGCGGGGGGTGAAAGCGCCGCATTGCCGTGCGACGAGCTGCAGCACAGGCGCCGAGAGTCTGACGCTCGCGCCTTGCCAGCGTGACCGATCAAAAAACGATCAATCCTTGTGGAACCCCGGTTCCAGTGCCTGCGGAAGGCCCTTACCCAGGTTATCCACAAGCTATTCCACACTTCTCGGGGACAACCGCGCAGCCCCCCGGCTACCGTGAAAAATCCTGCCAAAACCTCTTGACGTCAGAAAAAACGCACCCTCCTGACGGGCTTGCAGGAGGCTGGAGGAAGTCCCGGAGGGGCTTTTCGGACCGACGAGGCCGTCCGTCCAGGAGAGTTATTACCAGACTTATCCACAGGCATTTGCACAAATGGAGGGCACTGGGCCGGTCAAATCCACCCCGGGACCGGGTGCTTGCCGGCATATTGCCGGATGCGCCGGCGCCGCCTCGTCCACCTCCCATCAGCCACGTCGGCAGGCATCGCTACGCGGCGTTTCTCTGGCGCCGGAAAACTCGCCTGTTGGCCCGCGCGGCGGCAGTCGTTACTCTGTGGACTGGTTCATTTGGCGGAGTCCATGATGCCCTTGCGTTCTATCTGTGTTTTCTGCGGCGCCAGCCCAGGCGTCAATCCGCTCTATCGGGAAACGGCCGAAGCGCTCGGCCGCCACATCGGCGAACGCGGTCTGCGCCTGGTCTACGGCGGCGGCGCGGTGGGGTTGATGGGCGTGGTCGCCGATGCCGCCATGGCTGCCGGCGGCGAGGTGATCGGCATCATCCCGCACAGCCTGGAGCGCTCCGAGATCGGCCACCGGGGCCTGACGCGCCTGGAGGTGGTGGACGGCATGCACGCGCGCAAGGCGCGCATGGCCGAGCTCAGCGACGCCTTCATCGCCCTGCCCGGCGGCCTCGGCACTCTGGAGGAGCTGTTCGAGGTCTGGACCTGGGGCCAGCTCGGCTATCACGCCAAGCCCCTGGGGCTGCTGGACGTCAACGGCTTCTACGACAAGCTCAGCCTGTTCCTCGATCACCTGGTCGACGAGGGCTTCGTGCGGGCACCGCACCGCGAGATGCTGCAACGCGGCGCCTCGCCGGCCGAGCTGCTGGCCAACCTGGAGAATTGGCAGCCGCTGGCACCGGCGAAATGGGCCGGCCGCCAGCCCGACTGACACGCCTTCGGCCTCCGCAGGAGCGAGTCCGCTCGCCCCTGCCGGCCACAGCTTCGCTCCGGCCCGGCACGCCTCAGCGCGGCGCCACCGGGCGTCGGGGCTTACCGCCCTTGCCGTCCGCTTTGCCGCCCTTGGCCCCCTTGCGCCGCGCCTCGGCGGCGGCCTTGGCCTGCTCGCGCTTGTCCCAGGGGTTGCCGTCGTGGCTGCGCGGCGGCAGGCCGATGTGCTGGGTCAGCATGGGCTTACCCGCGACAGCCTTGCCGACCTTCTTGCTGCCGGCCGGCGTGGAGTTCTTGCGCCGCGCGCTCTGATATTCCTCGGTGGCCGGCTGATAGGCAGGGATCAACTGGTGCTTGCCGTTGCCGATCAGGTCGGCACGGCCCATGTTCTTCAGCGCCTCGCGCAGCAGCGGCCAGTTCTTCGGGTCGTGGTAGCGCAGGAAGGCCTTGTGCAGGCGGCGCTGCTGCTCGCTCTTGACGATGGTCACGCCGTCGCTCTTGTAGGTCACCTTGCGCAGCGGGTTCATGCCCGAGTGGTACATGGCGGTCGCCGTGGCCATCGGCGAGGGATAGAAGGCCTGCACCTGGTCGGCACGGAAGCCGTTGCGCTTGAGCCACAGGGCGAGGTTCATCATGTCCTCGTCGCTGGTTCCCGGGTGGGCGGCGATGAAGTACGGAATCAGGTACTGCTCCTTGCCCGCCTCCTTCGAGTACTTGTCGAACATCCTCTTGAAGCGGTCGTAGGTGCCAATACCCGGCTTCATCATCTTGGATAGCGGGCCCTGCTCGGTGTGCTCGGGGGCGATCTTCAGGTAGCCGCCGACGTGGTGGGTGACCAGCTCCTTGACGTACTCCGGCGACTCCACGGCCAGGTCGTAGCGCAGGCCGGAGGCGATCAGGATCTTCTTCACCCCCGGCAGGTCGCGGGCCGAGCGGTAGAGTTGGATCAGCGCCGAGTGGTCGGTGTTGAGGTTGTCGCAGATGCCGGGATAGACGCAGGACGGCTTGCGGCAGGCGGCCTCGATCTCGCGGCTCTTACAGGCGATGCGATACATGTTGGCGGTCGGCCCGCCGAGGTCGGAAATCACCCCGGTGAAACCCGGCACCTTGTCGCGGATCTCCTCGATCTCGCGCAGGATCGACTCTTCCGAGCGGTTCTGGATGATCCGTCCTTCGTGCTCGGTGATCGAGCAGAAGGTACAGCCGCCGAAGCAGCCGCGCATGATGTTCACCGAGAAGCGGATCATCTCGTAGGCCGGGATCTTCTCCCCGCCGTAGGCCGGATGCGGCACGCGGGCATAGGGCAGGCCGAAGACGTAGTCCATCTCCTCGGTGGTCATCGGGATCGGCGGCGGATTGAGCCAGATGTCCAGGTTGTCGTGACGCTGGACCAGGGCTCGGGCGTTGCCCGGATTGGTCTCCAGGTGCAGCACGCGGTTGGCGTGGGCATAGAGCACCGGGTCGTTGCGCACCTTCTCGAAGGACGGCAGGCGGATCACCGTGCGCTCGCGCGTAAGCTTGGGATGAGGCAGCAGCTGCACCACCTTGGCCTCGTTCGGGTCCTCCACCTCACCGCGGTCGGCCGCCCCCTTGCCCTGCTCGATCGCACAGGCTTCCAGATCCTGGGTGTTCACGTAAGGGTTGATGATCTTGTCGATCTTGCCCGGCCGGTCGATGCGCGTGGAGTCGATCTCGAACCAGCCCTCCGGCGCGTCGCGGCGGACGAAGGCGGTGCCGCGGATGTCGGTGACGGTCTCGATCTTCTCGCCGGCGGCCAGGCGTTGGGCCACCTCGACCACGGCGCGCTCGGCGTTGCCGTAGAGCAGCAGGTCGGCGGTGGCGTCCATCAGGATCGAGCGGCGCACCTTGTCCTGCCAGTAGTCGTAGTGGGCGATGCGGCGCAGCGAGGCCTCGATGCCGCCGAGGATCACCGGCACGTGACTGTAGGCCTCCTTGCAGCGCTGGCTGTAAACCAGGCTGGCGCGGTCCGGGCGCTTGCCGGCGACGCCGCCGGGGGTGTAGGCGTCGTCGGAGCGGATCTTCCGGTCGGCGGTGTAGCGGTTGATCATCGAGTCCATGTTGCCGGCGGCCACGCCGAAGAACAGGTTCGGCTCGCCGAGCTTCATGAAGTCGTCCTTCGACCGCCAGTCCGGCTGGCTGATGATGCCGACGCGGAAGCCCTGGGCCTCCAGCACACGGCCGATGATCGCCATACCGAAGGACGGATGGTCCACGTAGGCGTCGCCGGTGACGATGATGATGTCGCAGGAATCCCAGCCGAGCCGATCCATCTCTTCCCGGCTCATCGGCAGGAAGGGTGCGGGCCCGAAACACTCGGCCCAGTACTTGGGATAGTCGAACAGCGGCTTGGCGGCGTGCATGGCGATGACCGGTCGGATGAAACGGGCGCGGAATATAGCACAAAAAATAACCAGAAAACCGAGCAAAACGCTCGACTTCCCGTGGAGCCGGCAGCCCTCCGGGCGTCTAGCAGTCCGCAGGCCGCACGCGAGTGCGGCGCCCGGTCAGCGGTAGCGCCGCGGCACCCGCTGGGTCACCTTGGTCAGCAGCTCGTAGCCGATGGTGCCGCAGGCCTGGGCGATCTCGTCGATCGGCAGTTGCGCGCCCCACAGCTCCACGGGGTCGCCGACCCGCGCCTCGGGCAGGTCGGTCAGGTCCACCGCCAGCATGTCCATGGATACCCGGCCGGCCAGCGGCGCGCGCTGCCCGCGCACCACCACCGGCGTACCGGCCGGCGCATGGCGTGGGTAACCGTCGGCATAGCCGCAGCTGACCGTGCCGATCCGCGCCGGGCGCGATGCCCGCCAGGTCGCGCCGTAGCCGACGCTCTCCCCTACCGGCACCTCGCGGACGGCGATCAGCTGCGCCGTCAGGGTCATCGCCGGTTGCAGCCCCAGGGCCCCGGCGCTGCGGTCGAGGAACGGCGTGGCGCCGTAGAGCATGATGCCCGGACGTACCCAGTCCATGTGCGCCTGCGGCAGGCTCAGGATGGCCGCCGAGTTGGCCAGGGTGCGCTGGGCGAAAGACAGGTCGGCGAGGCTGCGGTAGGTCTCCAGCTGCTGCGCGGTCAGCGGGTGCCCGCTCTCGTCGGCGCAGGCGAAATGGCTGATCAGGTTCAGCTCGGCGACCTGCGCCGCTCCCTGCAGGCGGGCATGCCAGTCGCGCACCTCCCGGGCGCCGAAGCCGAGGCGGTGCATACCGCTGTCCAGCTTCAGCCAGACGTTCAGCGGCCGCGAAAGCGTGGCGGCGAGCAAGGCCTCGGCCTGCTCCGCCCCCTGTATCGCCACATCCAGCCCGAGCTGAGCGGCGATCAGGTATTCCGCCGGCTCGAAGCAGCCCTCCAGCAACAGGATCCGTGCCGTGCCGTGCAGGGCGCGGACCTCGGCAGCCTCCTCGAGGCAGGCCACGGCGAAGCCGTCGGCCTCCTCGCGCAGCGCCGTCACCACCTCGCGGATACCGTGCCCGTAGGCGTTCGCCTTGACCACGGCGAAGGCGCGGCGGCCGGATGCGCAGCGCTTGGCCAGGGCATAGTTGTGACGAATGGCGGCGAGATCGACCGTGGCGACGAGAGGGCGCATCGGGGAATCCTTGGAGAACGGACGGAACTCCATGGTACTCCTCGGCGAAGGATTTTGGCTGCAGGCGAAACGCATCGACGAGGCGCCGGAGCGCTGCCGCCCCGGCCCGAACCGTCTTATTCGTCGTCGAACTGGTAGCTGCCGGGCGCCAGGTTCTCAAAGCGCGAGTACTTGCCGAGGAAGGCCAGGCGCGTAGTGCCGATCGGACCGTTACGCTGCTTGCCGATGATGATTTCGGCGACGCCCTTGAACTCGGTTTCCGGGTGATAGACCTCGTCCCGGTAGACGAACATGATGATGTCGGCGTCCTGCTCGATGGCGCCGGATTCGCGCAGGTCGGAGTTCACCGGACGCTTGTTCGGCCGCTGCTCCAGCGAGCGGTTGAGCTGCGACAAGGCGATCACCGGGCAGTTGAACTCCTTGGCCAGCCCCTTCAGCGAGCGCGAGATCTCGGAAATCTCGTTGGTACGGTTGTCGCCGCTGGAGCCGGGAATCTGCATCAGCTGCAGGTAGTCGACCATGATCAGGGCGATCTCGCCGTGCTCGCGAGCCAGCCGGCGGGTGCGCGCGCGCATTTCCGAGGGGCTGATGCCGGCGGTGTCGTCGATGAACAGCTTGCGGTCGTTGAGCAGGTTGACCGCCGAGGTCAGCCGCGGCCAGTCGTCGTCGTCCAGCTTGCCGGCGCGCACCTTGGTCTGGTCGATCCGACCGAGAGAAGCGAGCATACGCATCACGATGGAGTCGGCGGGCATCTCCAGGGAGTACACCAGCACCGCCTTGTCGGTGCGCAGCACGGCGTTCTCCACCAGGTTCATGGCGAAGGTGGTCTTGCCCATGGAGGGACGTCCCGCGACGATGATCAGGTCGGCCGGCTGCAGGCCGCTGGTCCTCTCGTCCAGGTCAGTGAAGCCGGTGGACAGGCCGGTGATGGCGTCGCCGGCGTTGAACAGGCTGTCGATGCGGTCGATGGCCTTGACCAGGATATCGTTGATCCCGACCGGGCCGCCGGTCTTCGGCCGCGCCTCGGCGATCTGGAAGATCAGGCGCTCGGCCTCGTCGAGGATCTCGTCGCCGGTCCGCCCCTGCGGGGCGTAGGCGCTGTCGGCGATCTGGTTGCTGATGCCGATCAGCTGACGCAACGTGGCGCGCTCGCGGATGATCTGCGCGTAGGCCTTGATGTTGGCCACCGAAGGGGTGTTCTTGGCCAGCTCGCCGAGATAGGCCAGACCGCCGACCTGGGCCAGATGTCCCTCCTTGTCCAGCTGCTCGGACAGGGTGACCACGTCGAACGGCATGTTGCGTTCGGCCAGAACGTAGATCGCCCGAAAGATCAGGCGATGATCGTGACGGTAGAAATCACCGTCGGATACCTGGTCCAGCACTCGCTCCCAGGCGTTGTTGTCCAGCATCAGGCCGCCCAGGACGGCCTGCTCGGCCTCGATGGAATGCGGCGGCACCTTGAGGGCGGCGGTTTCCAGGTCGTATTGCTCGGGGACGCTGACGTCGTTCATGGC
Organism: Azotobacter bryophylli; assembly: GCF_042643485.1. Classification (NCBI taxonomy): domain Bacteria; kingdom Pseudomonadati; phylum Pseudomonadota; class Gammaproteobacteria; order Pseudomonadales; family Pseudomonadaceae; genus Azotobacter; species Azotobacter bryophylli. The sequence continues at coordinate 17,187 of NZ_JBHRSJ010000012.1, forward strand.
ACTCGCAGAAATGTGGACTTGCAAAAACAAAGGGCACGTTCCCACCACGCGGGAACGTGCCCAATGCTAAACGCCAGGCACCGGATGTGCCAGACGAGGCGGCAACCGGTTAGCCGGCGACCACGATCAGACGAACGCTGGCCTCGACGTCGGTGTGCAGGTGCAGGGCCACGTCGTACTCGCCGGTCTGACGGATGGTACCGTTGGGCAGGCGAACTTCGCTCTTGGCCACCGGCACGCCGGAGGCGGTCAGGGCGTCGGCGATGTCGTGGGTGCCGATGGAGCCGAACAGCTTGCCTTCATCGCCCGCGGTAGCGGTGATGGTGATTTCCAGCTCGTTCAGTTGGGCAGCGCGAGTTTCGGCTTCGGCCCTCTTATCGGCAGCCTGCTTCTCCAGCTCGGCACGACGTGCTTCGAACGCAGCGACGTTGGTAGGAGTAGCCACGGTAGCCTTGCCTTTCGGCAGCAGGAAGTTACGTGCGTAACCGCCCTTCACATTCACCTTGTCGCCCAGGTTGCCCAGGTTGGTGATCTTTTCCAGCAGGATGACTTCCATTTGAGTCTTACCTCTTAACTTTTAACCTTCACCGTTCGCGGATCCGGAGCCGCCCTTGGGCGTCTGGCGACCGCGAAAATCAATCAGACTGTCGACAATGGCCAAAACCATCAGCAACGGATAGACCAGCTGCATGAACAGCAGCAGCGTCACGTACATCCCCACCAACCAGAAGCGGCCCAGCCGGCCCTGCGCCACCAGCCCGTGCACCAAGGCCAGCCCGGTGAAGGCCAGCGGCACGCTGCACAACGGCGTCAGCATGGCCAGTTCTGCGCCCAGACTCGGGCCCAGCAGCATGCCGGCCAGCAGCAGAATCGCCGGCAGCGGCGGCAGACGCAGCGCGCGGATCTCGCCGGCGAAACCGCCCGGGTTGTACAGCGCCGCCTGCCAATAGCGCCCGAGCATCAGCGCGAGCACGCTGCCGATCTGCAGCAACGCCGCCAGCAGGCCGGTCAGCACCGGTACCAGCAGAGCGTTCAGATGCGCCTGCTCGGCCTCGGACAACTGCTCCCGGGCCTGCCCGAGCATCTGCGGCATGAGCTTCTGTAGCTCGCCCGCCGTGGCTTCGATGGGCGCCTGGAACACCGAGCCCAGCACTTGCGCATACACCACGCCGAGCAGCACGCTGCCCGTCAGTACTAGGCGCCAGGACACCGTAGCCCGCAGCAACTGTGCCAGCCCCAGGGTACCGAGCAGGACCAGCAGCGTGCGTGGGTCGCCGAAGTACCACCAGGCCAGCGCCGGCAACAGCGCCCAGGCGACGATGCCGAACGCATCGCCAAGGCCCCGGCGCAGCAACACCAGGCTGCCTGCAGCAGCACTCAGCCAGAACAGCAACGGCAGAGCCGCCGAACCGACCACCACGAGGGTTGCCTGCATACGGCCACGCATGACGTACTCAGCCAGGGCGCGCATGCGATCTATCCCTTACTTGCCTGTCGACCGCCCGCCATCAACGGCCGTGGCTGTCGGTGTAGGGCAGCAGGGCCAGGTAGCGGGCGCGCTTGATAGCGGTGGCCAGCTGACGCTGATAACGAGCCTTGGTACCGGTGATGCGGCTGGGAACGATCTTGCCGGTCTCGGAGATGTAGGCCTTGAGAGTGTTGAGATCCTTAAAGTCGATCTCTTTCACGCCTTCAGCGGTGAAACGGCAGAACTTACGACGACGGAAAAAACGTGCCATGGATTGGTTTCCTCAAAAGGTCCGTGGATTACTCGTCAGCGCTATCGCTGTCGCTGCCATCGCTATCGCTGTCGGCAGCACCTTCGGGACGCTCGCGACGCTCGCGACGCTCGCTGCGGTTTTCCTCGGCCTTGAGCATCTCGGACTGGCCGGTGATGGCTTCGTCGCGACGGATGACCAGGTTACGGATGACGGCGTCGTTGTAGCGGAAGTTGTCTTCCAGCTCGGCCAGGGCCTTGCCGCTGCACTCGACGTTCATCAGCACGTAGTGGGCTTTGTGCACGTTGTTGATGGCATAGGCCAGCTGACGGCGACCCCAGTCTTCCAGGCGATGGATCTTGCCGCCGTCTTCTTCGATCAGCTTGGTGTAACGCTCCACCATGCCGCCGACCTGTTCGCTCTGGTCAGGATGGACCAGGAAAATGATTTCGTAATGACGCATAGATGCTCCTTACGGGTTGCAGCCTGCCGCCACAGCGGTCAGGCAAGGAGTGAATGACTCGTTGGACTTGCCGAAAGCGGATGCGACACCCGTGCTCCAGGCAAGGGGCGCAATTCTAGAGAAGGCCGGAGGGGGAAGCAAGGCGACTGGCGAAGATTTGAGCAACCAGGGGGCAAGCACCCTAAGTGCCTGGGGCCGATCCATGAAGCCCGGCGGGCACGGCTGCCGCACCGGGCTCCCCGGTCAGCCCTGCGCAGCGGCCTTTCTCTGCCTGATGGCCTCGAACAGACAGACGCCGGTGGCCACGGACACGTTCAGGCTGCTGACGCTGCCGGCCATCGGCAGGCGCACCAGATAGTCGCAATGCTCTCGTGTGAGCCGACGCATCCCCTTGCCCTCGGCCCCCATGATCAGAACGGTCGGGCCGCGCAGATCGAGCTGGTACAGATCCTGCTCGGCCTCGCCGGCCGTGCCGACCGTCCAAAGACCGCGTTGGCGGAGCTTTTCTAGAGTGCGTGCCAGATTGGTCACCGCGACCAGGGGAACGACCTCGGCCGCACCGCAGGCGACCTTACGCACCGTGGCGTTCAGCGTGGCCGACTTGTCCTTCGGCACTATCACCGCCTGGACGCCGGCCGCATCGGCGGTGCGCAGACAGGCGCCGAGATTGTGCGGGTCGGTGATGCCGTCCAGCACCAGCAGCAGCGGCGTGCCTTCGCAACGGTCAAGCAGTTCGTCGAGCATGGCCTCGCCCCAGACCTGGCTGGGACTGACCTCCGCCACCACGCCCTGATGCACGCCCTCGGCCCACTCGTCCAGCTCGCGGCGGTCGCGCTGGCCGACCGCTACCCGCGCCTGCCGGGCCAGTTCGATCAGCGTCTGCACCCGAGGATCCTGCCGCCCCTCGGCCAGCCAGAGCTGCTTGACCCGTTTGGGATGGTGACGCAACAGGGCCTCGACGGCATGTACGCCGTAGATTCTCTCCAGCTGGGTCATGATTTGGCCCTGCTCTTGCTAGAGGAACTCCTGGCGCTCGCCTTCGGCGGCCCCTTGCGATGCTTGCTCGGCTTACCGCCGGTCTTACCCTCCCCCTTGCGGTCGGTTTTCGGGCTCTTGGCCTCCGAGAGCAAGGCCTGCTTCACGGCACGGCTGCGCTTCACGTCGGTATTGCCGAGCATCTCCTCGGCCTGGGCCAGCAGTTCGGGCGATACCGGCGGTTCCTTGCCCCGGCCTCGTGCCTCATACTCGCCCTGACGCTCCGCCTTGGCAGCCGTCTTGCTCTTGCCGCGGGATTTTGCCGGGCGCTCCTTGGGCGACCGATCAGCTTCAGCCCCGCTTCCGGCACGCCTGTTCGGGCGAGCGAGCTGGCCATCGACCAGCTCGAAGTCGAGCTTGCGCTCGTCCAGATCGACCCGCATGACTTTCACCGCCACGCTGTCCCCCAGCCGGAAGTTCTGCCCGCTGCGCTCGCCGGAAAGACGGTGATGGATCGGATCGAAGTGATAGTAGTCGCTCGGCAGAGCGGTCACATGCACCAGCCCCTCGACGTAGATGTCCTTCAGTTCGACGAAGATGCCGAAGCCGGTCACCGCGGTGATCACCCCCTCGAAGCTCTCGCCGACGCGATCCTGCATGAACTCGCACTTCAGCCAGTTGACCACGTCGCGGGTTGCCTCGTCGGCACGCCGTTCAGTCATCGAACACTCTTCGCCGAGCTGTTCCAGGGCAGCCTCGTCGTAAGGGTAAATGCGCGCCTTGGGCATGCTGGCCGCACCAGCGCGACGGACATGCGGGGTTTCCCGGCGCGAGCGGATTACGCTGCGGATCGCACGATGCACCAATAGGTCCGGATAGCGGCGAATCGGCGAGGTGAAATGGGTATAGGCCGGATAATTCAAACCGAAATGGCCGTGGTTCTCGGCGCTGTAAACGGCCTGACTGAGCGAGCGCAGCATCACCGTCTGGATCAGATGGAAATCGGGGCGGCCCTGGATCGATTCCAGCAGTTTCTGGTAATCCTTGGGTGTCGGGCCGTCCTTACTGCAATGCAGGCTCAGGCCGAGTTCACTGAGGAAGGCCTTGAGCTTCTCCAGACGCTCCGCCGGCGGCCCGTCGTGAACCCGGAAAAGAGAGGGGATCTCGTGCTGCTGCAGGAACGCCGCAGTCGCCACGTTGGCGCAGAGCATGCACTCTTCGATCAGCTTGTGCGCATCGTTACGCTCGGTCGGCAAAATTTCCGCAATCTTGCGCCCGGTCCCGAAGACAATTCGGGTCTCCTGGGTTTCAAAATCGATAGCCCCGCGCACGTGGCGCGCTTTGAGCAGCACCTTGAAGAGCGAATAGAGCTGCTTGAGATGCGGCAGCACGCCGGAGTAGATGCTGGACAGCCGCTTGCCCTCGGGAGTTTTCGGCTGCTGCAGCATGGTACTGACCTTGTTGTAGGTCAGCCGGGCGTGGGAATGAATGACCGCCTCGTAGAACTGGTAGCCGGTCATCTTGCCGGAACGGGACAGAGTCACTTCGCAGACCATCGCCAGCCGATCGACTTGTGGGTTCAGCGAACAGAGGCCGTTCGACAGCTCCTCCGGCAGCATCGGGACTACCCGCTCGGGGAAATACACCGAGTTGCCGCGCTTGCGCGCCTCCTCGTCGAGAGCAGACCCCACCTTGACGTAATGGGAGACGTCGGCGATCGCGACGTACAGGCGGTAGCCGCCGGTGATCCAGCCGGTCTTCTCGCAATAGACCGCATCGTCGAAATCGCGGGCATCCTCGCCATCGATGGTGACGAAGGGGAGATGACGCAGGTCGACTCGCTTGAGCTTGTCCTTCTCGTCCACCTCGGGAGAAAGCTTGTGCGCCTCGTTGAGCACCGCCTGCGGCCAGACATGGGGGATATCGTAGCTGCGCAGCGCCACGTCGATCTCCATGCCGGGCGCCATGTAGTTGCCGATCACCTCGATGATGTCGCCCTGCGGCTGGAAGCGCGGCGTGGGCCAATGGGTGATCTTGATCTCGACGAACTGGCCGACCGAAGCGTTTGCGGTGCGCCCCGGCGTGACTAGGATTTCCTGCTGGATCTTCGGGTTGTCGGGGATGACGAAGCCGATTCCGCCCTCCTCGTAGTAGCGACCGACGACGGTTTCATGGCCCCGCGAGATCACCTCGACGATGGCCCCCTCACGACGCCCGCGGCGGTCGAAACCGGACACCCTGGCCAGGGCCCGATCGCCATCGAAGAGCAGACGCATCTGGGTAGGACTCAGGAAGAGATCTTCGCTGCCATCGTCAGGGATGAGGAAACCGAAGCCGTCGCGATGTCCGCTGACGCGGCCGAGAATGAGATCGAGCTTGTCCACCGGGGCATAGGTACCCCGGCGGGTATAAATCAGCTGCCCATCCCGCTCCATGGCACGCAAGCGCCGCCGCAACGCTTCCTGCTGCTCCTCTCCGGAGAGGCCGAACTCTTCTATTAACTGCTCGCGGCTGGCGGGCGCACCGCGATCGTCGAGGCGCTGCAGGATCAGCTCACGACTGGGAATGGGGTTTTCGTACTTTTCCGCCTCGCGGGCGGCCTCGGGATCGAGACTTTGCCAATCGGCCATTAGAGAGTTGTCACCTTTTCATAAGTATATGTGCCATGTGCTTATTGAAGCGCGAAATCCATCCGTCGGTCAGCTTTCCGGCAAGAATAATTTTTTCGCCATAAGGGTTTACAACGCCAGACCGGCTCCGTATAGTTCGCGCCCACAACGTCGCTGACGTTGTAACACGAATTGATGAAGCATTCATCGATTCAGTGCCCAGGTGGCGGAATTGGTAGACGCACTAGGTTCAGGTCCTAGCGGTGGCAACACCGTGGAAGTTCGAGTCTTCTCCTGGGCACCATCTTCTCCAAAAGCGATTATTGACGTATCGCTTTACAGAAAGCGGGCGGCAGCGCCCGAATCGACCCCAGTCGGTGAAATACTGCAGAAATAGCGATGAGCGATCATCGTGATGTGCCCAGGTGGCGGAATTGGTAGACGCACTAGGTTCAGGTCCTAGCGGTGGCAACACCGTGGAAGTTCGAGTCTTCTCCTGGGCACCATTATTTATTCATACAAAACCGAGCCAATGGCTCGGTTTTGTTTTTTTCGCTAAAAATACCCCCAATCGATAGCTCTTGCCCCTGCACAACCTGCTGTTAGAGAGTCCACCGGAAAAGCAAAGGCCGCCCGAAGGCGGCCTCTGACATTGCAACGCCGATCAGGCGTACGGATGGCGTAGCACGATAGTCTCGTTGCGATCCGGACCGGTAGAAATGATATCGATGGGCGCCCCCACCAGCTCCTCAATGCGCTTGATGTAGGCTCGCGCATTCACCGGCAGCTCTTCCAGGCTCTTGGCGCCGACGGTCGACTCCGTCCAGCCCGGCATTTCCTCGTAGACCGGTTCCAGCCCGACATAGCTATCGGCATCGGTAGGCGCCTCGATGACATTACCAACCGCATCCTTGTAGCCCACGCACAACTTGACGGTTTCCAGCCCGTCAAGCACATCCAGCTTGGTCAGGCACAGACCGGAGATGCTGTTGATCTCGATGGCGCGACGCAGGATCACCGCATCGAACCAGCCGCAGCGCCGGGCCCGACCAGTGGTGGAGCCAAACTCATGCCCCTTACTGGCCAGATGAGCACCGATCTCGTCGAACAATTCGGTCGGAAACGGACCGGAACCGACGCGAGTCGTGTAGGCCTTGGTGATGCCGAGAATATAGTCGAGGTACAACGGACCGAACCCCGACCCCGTGGCGGTGCCGCCGGCAGTGGTGCTGGAGCTGGTGACGTAGGGGTAGGTGCCGTGGTCGATATCCAGCAGCGAGCCCTGAGCCCCTTCGAACATGATGTAGGCGCCCTGCTTGCGCAGTTCGTGCAGACGCGCAGCGACGTCGGTGATCATCGGTTTGAGCTGCTCGGCATAACCCAGCGCCTCGTCCAGGGTCGCTTGGAAGTCGACCGGCTCGACCTTATAGAAGTTCTGCAGGACGAAATTGTGGTATTCCAACAGCTCGCCCAGCTTCTTGGCGAAACGTTCGGGATTGAACAGATCGCCGACGCGCAGGCCGCGACGCGCCACCTTGTCCTCGTAGGCCGGGCCGATGCCACGACCTGTGGTGCCAATCTTGCCCTCGGCACGAGAGGCTTCGCGCGCCTGGTCCAAGGCAACGTGATAGGGCAGGATCAGGGTGCAGGACGGACTGATGCGCAGGCGCTCGCGCACCGGCACCCCCTTCTCTTCCAGCTTGGCGATCTCGCGCATCAGCGCATCCGGCGCGACCACCACACCGTTGCCGATCAGACACTCGACGTTGTCGCGCAGGATGCCGGACGGAATCAGGTGCAGCACAGTCTTCTCGCCATCGATGACCAAAGTGTGACCGGCATTGTGGCCACCTTGGTAGCGTACGACGGCCGCCGCCTGATCGGTCAGCAGATCGACGATCTTGCCCTTGCCCTCATCCCCCCACTGGGTACCCAGGACCACGACATTCTTACCCATAACGCTTGTCCTCTTCGGGAAAACAGATGCCGGCTTGCAGCCGACGAAAAAACTCAGAACGCCAGTGGCGCCACCTGCCATTGGCCATCACACAGAAGCAATTGGCGATCGCAGCCGCAGCCCTTCGCGTCGGCGATCTGCTGACCCGGCAGCGCCTGCACGACCCGCTCTCCCTGGCGGCGCAGGCGCTGGACCACCTGCCAAAGATAGACATCGTGACTATCGGGAGCCCAGATGCCGACCGGCGGCTTCGCCTGCTCCAACTGCCCCAGGACGACCAAGGTCTTGAGATCGGTGGAAAAACCGGTCGCAGGGCGAGCCCGACCAAAATCGGCGCCGATGTCGTCATAACGCCCCCCTTGGGCGATCGACTGGCCGACCCCGGGAACGAAGGCAGCGAATACCACCCCGGTATGGTAGTGGTAGCCGCGCAGCTCACTCAGATCGAAATACAGCGGCAGCTCCGGATAACGCACGCCCAGCTCGTCGGCGATCGCAATCAGCTCATCCAGGGCGGCATGCACCTCGTCCGGCGCCTCGACCAGGCAGGCCTGCGCCAGATCGAGCACTTCGCGTCCGCCGCAGAGCTCGGCAAGAGCGCGCAGCATAGAAGCCAACCCCTCGGGCAGACTCGCGGTGAGGCTCTCAACCTCATCGACGGCCTTGCGCTGCAGGGCGTCGAACAGTTGCTGCTCCGCAGTACCGGAAAGCCCCGCCGCGCGCGCCAAGCCACGGTAGATACCGACATGCCCGAGATCCATATGCACGTCCGGCACGGCGGCCAGCTCGAGGGTTTCCAGCATCAGGCCGATGATTTCCACGTCGCTGGCCGGACTGGCATCCCCGTAAAGCTCGGCACCCAATTGGATAGGACTGCGCGAGGTGGACAGCGCTCGCGGCTGGGCATGCAGGACACTACCGACGTAGCAGAGCCGGCTAGGCCCCTCGCGACGCAGAGTGTGGGCATCGATCCGCGCCACCTGCGGCGTGATGTCAGCGCGGAACCCCATGAGGCGACCGGACTGCGGATCGGTTACTTTGAAGGTCCGCAGATCCAGATCCTGACCGGCACCGGTCAGCAGGGATTCCAGATATTCGATGTGTGGGGTGACGACGAATTCGTAGCCCCAGCGCTGGAACATATCCAGCATCTGGCGGCGTGCCACCTCGATGCGCGCCGCTTCCGGCGGCAGAACTTCTTCGATGCCATCTGGCAGCAGCCAGCGGTCTACCGTTGCCATTGCCTTTCCTCTCTCGATCCGGGCGGCAAGCCTTCAGTGAAGCAAATACAGGAGGGCCGTTCCCAGCAGCATGCTGGTCAACCCCATGAGGCGCAGCTGACGATCCGATAACCGCAATACCTGCACGATCACCGCACGCCAGCGACCTGGGCTGAGGAATGGCAGGATGCCTTCAAGCACCAGCATCAGACACAAGGCAACGCCGAATTCCTGCCACATGATTCCCACAGACGCAAAAAAGCCGGGTTTTTCCCGGCTGGCCCATCATAACACGTTTTCCGTCCAAGGCATCCCGGCGGGACCGATGGCCCCGCCGGACACCCCTCAGGGCCTGGTCCGCTCCAGATAGCGGAAGAAGTCGCTGTCCGGATCCAGCACCAGCACATCGCTCTTGTTGGCGAAGCTTTCGCGGTAAGCCTGCAGGCTGCGGTAGAAAGCGTAGAACTCCCCGTCCCTCTTGTACGCCTCGGCGTAGATGGCTGCCGCGCGGGCGTCGCCCTCGCCGCGAACCTCCTGCGCTTGGCGATAGGCCTCGGCCAACAGCACGCGACTCTGCCGGTCCGCATCGGCGCGAATACCCTCGGCCAGCTCCTTGCCTTTGGCGCGGTGCTCGCGTGCTTCACGCTCACGCTCGGTGCTCATGCGCTCGAAGACGCTGCGGTTGACCTCCTTAGGCAGGTCGATGGCCTTGACCCGCACATCGAGGACCTCGATGCCCAGCTCCTTGCGCGCCATGCGATCCAAGGAAGCCGTGATGTCGGCCATCAACGCATCTCGCTCACCGGATACCACTTCGTGCAGAGTGCGCTTGCCGAACTGATCACGCAGGCCCGACTCGAGCCGGCGCGAAAGACGCTCGTCGGCAACCTGCTTGAGGCCGGACGTGGCGGTATAGAAACGCTCGGCATCCGCCACGCGCCATTTGGCATAGGCGTCCACCATCACCGCCTTTTTCTCCAGGGTCAGGAAACGCTGGGTCGGTGCATCCAGAGTCATCAGGCGGGCATCGAACTTGCGCACCTGATTGACGTAGGGAATCTTCACGTGCAAGCCGGGCTCAACGTTGGTCTCGACGATCTTCCCGAAGCGCAGGAGAACCGCACGCTCGGTTTGCGCCACGATGTAGAAGCTGTTCCAGAGGACCAGCGCCAAAACCACGCCTGCGATCAGGGCGACCAGGGACTTGTTACTCATCAGCGCCTCTCCCTCGAACGCAGGTCTTTCTGCTGCGGGTCATTCACGGATCGCGTGCCCACCTCGGAACCCGCCGCTGGCGCGGGCGCCCCCCCAGCAGTGGCGCTGCCGCCGCGGCTCTCGATCATCTTGTCCAACGGCAGATAGAGCAGATTGCTCTGTCCGCTCTTGCCGGCGACCAGAACCTTGCTGGTATTGCCGAAAACCTCCTGCATGGTTTCCAGGTAAAGCCGTTCGCGCGTCACTTCCGGGGCCTTCTGATATTCCGCCAGCAGCTTGCTGAAGCGATCAGCCTCGCCCTGGGCACGCGACACGACTTCCTCGCGGTAACCATTGGCATCCTCGAGGATCCGCTGGGCCTGACCGCGGGCCTCCGGAATCACGCCATTGGCATAGGCCTCGGCCTGGTTCCGCTCGCGCTGCTCGTCTTCCCGGGCGCGAATCACGTCATCGAAGGCCTCCTGGACTTCACGCGGGGCCTGAGCGTTCTGCACGTTCACCTGGGTAACGGTGATACCGGCACGATAGGTATCCAGGAAGCGCTGCAAACGCTCATGGACCTGGCTGGCCAGAGTCTCGCGCCCCTCGGTGAGAACCTGATCCATCTCGGTGGACCCCACCACGTGACGCAGGGCGCTTTCAGTGGCGTGCTGCAGGCTGACCTCGGGTTCGTCCACATTCAGGACGAAATCCTGCAGATTGCTGATCCGGTACTGGACGGTCAGCGGCACCTCGATGATGTTCTCATCCTCGGTGAGCATCTGCCCCTGCTTGCTGTAGGCCCGTTCGCGGGTGACGTTCTCGACGAACTTGCGATCGACAGGCGGGAAATAGATGTTCAGGCCCGGCCCGACGGTCTCGTAATACTTGCCGAAGCGCAGCACCACCGCCTGCTCCTGCTCGTCCAGCACATAGATGGCGCTGTACAACCAGATGGCGGCGAGCACGCCCAGAACTATGGCGACCAGGCCCAGCCCACCGCTCTTGTCGCCGCGCCCTTCGCTGCCGCGCTTCTTGCCGCCGAACATGCTGTTCAGGCTTTCCTGCAACTTGCGGAAAGCTTCATCGAGATCGGGAGGACCTTTGCGATCGCCGCCTCGCCCCCCCCAAGGATCCTGGTTGTTAGAATTGCCACCCGGCTCATTCCAAGCCATAGCGCTCTCCATCAGAAAAACACAGACGCACCCACGGCGCGCCGCCCCATGCTACCCAATGCCTGCCGCCTACGGCAAAACCGCAGACCAGGGCTTTCATTGCAAAGTATGTTGTTCGAGGAACTCGTCCGACCGCAGCCCTTCACGGCTGAGCAGCCGATTCAGCTCGACTCGGGGCAGGCGCACGACCAGCAGACTGCTGCCTTCCTCGTCGTGCTCCTCGCCCTGCACCGCATTCAGGGCGAAGAACTGCGCGCGCAGCCTGCCGAACCCCTGAGGCAGGCGCAGGGTACCGACGAAGAGATCATCACCCAGCAATTCGGCGATGGCCTGGCGTAGAAGGTCCAATCCCCGCCCATCCCTGGCCGATACCCAGACCCGTTGCGGCTTGCCCTCTGCATTGCGCTGTATCTGCGGCTCGATTCCCTCGAGCATGTCCAACTTGTTATAGATCTCGAGAATCGGCAGGCTGTCCGCGCCGATTTCCCCGAGCACCGTCATGACCTGCTCGATCTGTGCCTCGCGCTCCGGCTCGTGGGCGTTGATCACGTGCAGCAGCAGATCGGCGTTGCTCGTCTCCTCCAGCGTAGCGCGGAAAGCTTCGACCAACTTGTGTGGCAGATGGCGTATGAATCCCACCGTATCGGCGATAACTATCGGCCCCACGTCCTCCAGCTCCAGGCGCCTGAGCGTCGGATCGAGCGTGGCGAACAACTGGTTGGCCGCGTAGACGTCGGATGCGGTCAGAGCGTTGAGCAGAGTGGATTTGCCGGCATTGGTATAACCAACCAGAGAAACCGACGGGATATCCGCGCGCCTGCGTCCGCGCCGGGCCTGCTCGCGCTGGCTGCGCACCTTCTCCAGGCGCTGGCGGATCTGCCGGATGCGTACCCGCAACAGGCGTCGGTCGGTTTCGAGCTGAGTCTCGCCCGGACCGCGTAAGCCAATCCCTCCCTTCTGTCGCTCCAGGTGGGTCCAGCCACGGACAAGACGGGTGCTCATGTGCTCCAGCTGGGCCAGCTCGACCTGCAGCTTGCCCTCGTGGGTACGCGCGCGCTGGGCGAAGATATCGAGAATCAGCCCGGTACGATCGAGTACCCGGCACTCCAGCACTCGCTCCAGGTTGCGTTGCTGACTCGGCGTGAGGACGTGATTGAAGATGACCAGTTCGACCTTCTCGGCACCGACCAGGTCGTGCAACTCCTCGACCTTGCCGGTGCCGATCAGATACTTGGCGCTTGGCTGATGGCGCGGCACCACGACCAGCGCCACCACCTCGGCGCCAGCCGAACGGACCAATTCCTGGAATTCCTGAGGATCTTCACGCGCCTCGGGATCCTGGGCCTCCAAATGAACCAGAACGGCCCGCTCCCCACCATCAGGGCGCTCAAAGAACAAGGCGGACTCCTATCAAACGTTGCCCGGCTCGGACGGTTCGCCCTCGGATGCGGTAGGCAGACGCACGGGACGGCTGGGAACCACGGTGGAAATCGCATGCTTGTAAACCATCTGGCTGACGGTGTTCTTCAGCAGGATCACGAACTGGTCGAAGGACTCGATCTGGCCCTGCAGCTTGATGCCATTGACCAGATAGATGGAAACCGGAACGCGCTCTTTGCGCAAAGTATTAAGGTAAGGGTCTTGTAGCGTATGCCCTTTTGACATGTGCCGCACTCCTATAGAGGTGAGATAGTTCGTTATTCGAAATTCAGTTCGTCCAAGTCGGATAAATGGACGACAATAAAAAGATCAGCCCAATATGGCTGCCGACTCTAGGCATTTCAAGGTACGTTGCAGATTGTCGTGGGCCAGGCTATCCAGCCAGTGCAGGCCGGACCAGCTGCGCAGCCAGGTGAACTGCCTCTTGGCGAGCTGCCTCGTGGCGATCACGCCACGCTCCTCCATCTGCTCGTGGCTCAGCTTGCCATCGAGATATTCCCAGACTTGCCGGTAACCCACTGCCCGCATGGAGGGCAGGCCCTCGTGCAAATCGTTTTGTCGACGCAACGCTTCGACCTCCTCGATAAAGCCCTGCTCGAGCATGCGCTTGAAACGCTGTGCAATGCGTTCATGGAGAATCTGGCGCTGTGCCGGTGCTATGGCTAATTGCGCGACAGTATAAGGCAAATGCCCCGAGCCTGAGCTGTCGAATACAGGATTTTGCGCCATCTGCCGCTGACGATGCGCAGTCATGCTCAGACCACTGAGGCGATAGACTTCCAGGGCACGGATCAGCCGCTGGGGATCGTTGGGATGGATGCGCGCCGCGGACTCCGGATCGACCGCAGCCAGCTCGGCATGCAGGGCAGCCCAGCCTTCCTCCTCAGCCCGGGCCTCCAGCTCGGCACGTAATACCGGATCGGCGCTCGGCATGTCCGCCAGCCCTTCGAGCAGCGCCTTGAAATACAGCATGGTTCCACCCACCAGCAGGGGGATGCGCCCCCTGGCCGTGATGTCTGCCATGGCGGCCAGCGCGTCGTCGCGGAATTCGGCTGCCGAATAGCTTTCCGCCGGCTCACGGATGTCGATGAGCCGATGTGGGAACTCCGCCAGGATTTCCTTCGACGGTTTGGCCGTACCGATATCCATGCCCCGATAGACCAGCGCCGAATCGACACTGATCAGATCGCAGGGCAGAGCCCGCGCCAGCTCGAGGGCCAGCTCGGTCTTACCGGAGGCGGTCGGCCCCATCAGGAAGATGGCGGGAGGCAAACGGGACATCGACAAACTCGGAAGGAGCGCAAAGGGCGCCTAGTTTCGGCCTGTAGGCCCTGCACCGCAAGCCACCTAAGTCGAAGGAGCCCCAAGGGAGCGACTACCGTCCGCGCAGAAACAGCTTGTCCAGCTCGTCCATGCCCAGCTGGACCCAGGTCGGCCGGCCGTGATTGCACTGGCCGCTACGCTCGGTGTGCTCCATGTCGCGCAGCAGGGCGTTCATTTCCGGCACGGTCAGACGGCGGTTGGCGCGAACCGCGCCGTGGCAGGCCATAGTCGCCAGCAGCTCGTTGAGGTGGGCCTGGATGCGATCGCTGGTGCCGTATTCCAGCAGATCGGCCAGCACGTCGCAGACCAGCCGGGACGCCTCGGCCTGCTTGAGCAGGGCCGGAATCTGCCGGATCGCCAGCGTCTCAGGCCCCAGCCGCTGCAGCTCGAAGCCCAGACGCCGGAACCAGTCGGCATGCTCTTCGGCGCAATCGGCCTCGCGCTGGCTGACCGCCAGCGATTGCGGCACCAGCAGCGGCTGACCGCGCAGCCCCTCGCTGGCCATGGCGCTCTTCAGGCGCTCGTAGGTGATCCGTTCGTGGGCCGCATGCATATCTACCAGCACCATGCCCTGGGCATTCTCCGCAAGGATGTAGATGCCCTTGAGCTGGGCCAGCGCATAGCCGAGCGGCGGGATATCGCCCTGCTCCTCCGGAAGACTCCGTGCCGATGCCGCCGGCGTTTCGGGCAAGGGCGCGAAGAACTCACGGTAGGCTCCCTGCAGCTCGCCGGCCGGCACCGCCGGCGCAGGCTGGGCCGGGCGATAGCCGCCACTCCCGGCAGGACGCCAGGCCGGTTCGGGCGCCGGACGCTCGAGGACGTGCGCCGCCAGGCTCATTTCCCCCTGCGGGCCGAACTCGCCGGCCGCCAGCCCGCTCGGCCGGGCCACCGGCTCCGCAGGCGTCGACGCCGCCAGTTGGTCCTCCGGGCGAACCTCGCCGAGAGCCCGGTGCAGGGTGCCGTAGAGGAAGTCGTGGACCATGCGGCTGTCGCGAAAGCGCACCTCGTGCTTGGTCGGGTGCACGTTGACGTCCACCACCCCCGGATCGAGTTCGAGGAACAGCACGAAGGTCGGATGCCGGCCGTTGAACAGCACGTCGCGATAGGCCTGGCGCACCGCATGGGCGACCAGCTTGTCGCGCACCATGCGGCCGTTGACGTAGAAATACTGCAGATCGGCCTGACTGCGCGAGAAGGTCGGCAGCCCGACCCAGCCCCACAGACGCAGGCCGCCCCGCTCGACCTCGATGGGTAGCGCCTGCTCCAGGAAGGCGGAGCCGCAGACCGCCGCCACCCGCCGGGCCTTGGACGTATCGTCGGGAGCTTCGTGAAGATTGAGCACGCCCTTGCCGTTGTGGCGCAGATGGAAGGCCACGTCGAAGCGGGCTAGGGCCAGGCGCCTGACCACCTCCTGCAGATGGTCGAACTCGGTCTTCTCGGCGCGCAGGAACTTGCGCCGCGCCGGCGTGTTGAAGAACAGGTCGCGCACTTCCACCGAGGTGCCCACCGGATGCGCCGCCGGCTGCACCCGGGCTTCCATTTCACGCCCCTCGGTTTCCACCTGCCAGGCCTGTTCGGCATCGACCGTGCGCGACGTCAGCGTCAGACGCGACACCGAGCTGATCGAGGCTAACGCTTCGCCGCGGAACCCCAGGCTCATGACCCGTTCGAGATCCTCCAGATCGCGGATCTTGCTGGTGGCGTGCCGAGCCAGGGCCAGCGGCAGGTCCTCGGCCGGGATGCCGCCGCCGTCGTCGCGGACTCGCAGCAGCTTGACGCCGCCCTGCTCCACCTCGACATCGACGCGCCGGGCGCCGGCATCCAGACTGTTCTCCAGCAGCTCCTTGAGCACCGAAGCCGGCCGCTCGACCACTTCGCCGGCGGCGATCTGGTTGGCCAGCCGAGGACTCAGCAGCTGGATGCGCGGCTGGCCGTTCATTGCTGCGCCGCCAGGGTGGCCGCGGGGATGTTGAGAACCTGCCCGGCCTTGAGCGAGTCGCTCTTCAGGTTATTGGCATCGCGTAGCAGCGCCGGATTCACCTGGTAGCGCTCGGCGATCATCGACAGGGACTCACCGACGCTGACCACATGCTCCTGCGGCCCCCGGGAAACCTTGCCGGAATCGCGGAGCCAGGCCAGATAGGTGCCGGGCGGCGGGCTCTGCTGGAAGAAATGCCGGATGCCGCCGTGGATGGAGCGCGCCAGGGACTGCTGATGGTTTTGCGTCTGCAGCTTGACGGCCTCGCCGGGGTTGGAGATGAACCCGGTTTCCACCAGGATCGACGGAATGTCCGGCGACTTCAGCACCATGAAGCCGGCCTGCTCGACCCGCTGCTTGTGCAAGGGCGTGATGCGGCCCATGTTGCTCAGCACCTTCTGTCCGACGTTCAGGCTGGAGGACATCGAAGCCGTCATCGACAGGTCGAGCAGCACGCCGGCCAGCATGCGGTCCTTGTCGTCCAGACTGACGCCACCGTCGCCGCCGATCAGGTCCGAGCGGTTCTCGCTGTCGGCCAGCCAGCGCGCGGTTTCCGAGGTCGCGCCGCGATCGGACAGGGCGTACACCGAGGCGCCGAAGGCCGAGGAGCGTGGAGCGGCGTCCGCGTGGATAGAAACGAACAGGTCGGCGCCCTTCTTGCGGGCGATCTCGGTACGCCGGCGCAAGGGAATGAAATAGTCGCCGGTACGCGTCAGCTCGGCGCGAAAGCCCTTCTCGGCGTTGATTTGCCGCTGCAGTTCGCGGGCGATGGCCAGCACCACGGTCTTTTCCTGGACGCCCTTGGGACCGATGGCCCCCGGGTCCTCGCCGCCGTGTCCGGCATCCAGGACGACGACGACATCGCGCCGGGAAGCCGGCGGCGGCGCCACCTTGGTCGCCGGCTTGGCCGGGGATACCGGAACCTGCGGCGCGCTGGCGACCTTGCTCGGCGGCAGCTCCTGGACGGGACTCGCGCCCTCGTCGAACAGGTCGATCACCAGGCGATGGCCGTACTGCTGGTTGGGCGCCAGGGTGAAGCTCTTCGGCGTCACCGCCTTGCTCAGGTCGAGCACCAGACGCAGGTCTTCGGGGGTTCGCTGGGCCGAACGCAGGCTGGTGATCGGCGTGTTGCCGAGGGCCAATTGTTCCAGCGGAGTGCGCAGCTGGGCGCCGCTGACGTCGATGACGATCCGCTCCGGCGCACTGAGGGTGAAGATGTTGTGCTGGACCGGACCGCTCAGGTCGAAGACCAGGCGGGTATTGTCGGGCGCCCGCCACAAACGCACGCTGCGGACTTCCGCGGCCGCCCAGACATCGGCAGCCAAGGTGGCGAGCAGCATCCCCATGCCGACAAGCCACGCACGCATGCGACTACCCTTCATTTCTATTGATTCTCCTGACTCAGAGAGGCACACCAGGCTTCGCCGCGCGCGCTCCGAGGCAGCAAACGCAATGAACGGCCTCCCGCCTGTGGGCTAATGGTAATGTCCAGGTCGGGCTTTGGCAAAATGCCGGCTCCGCGCTGCGGCCACTCGACCAGGCACAGGGCATCGTCGGCGAAATAGTCGCGAATGCCCATGAACTCCAGCTCCTCCGGATCGGCCAGGCGATACAGGTCGAAGTGATAGGCACGCACCTCGCCGACGACATAAGGCTCGACCAGCGTGAAGGTCGGACTCTTCACCGGGCCGGCGTGCCCCAGGCCGCGCAGGATACCGCGCGACAGGGTGGTCTTGCCGGCGCCGAGATCGCCGTGCAGGAAGATGACGCCGCGTCCGCCGGTCGCCGCGCCGATGCGTTTCCCCAAGGCCAGTTGGCTCTCCTCGTCGGCCGCATGCAGGATCAGTTCAGGCATGGCGCGTGCTCCTCCAGCAATTGGCGAACGACCGGGAACAGATCGCCGGCCGCCAGTCCGCGCCCCTGAACCGCTAGCCGCTCGCCAGCGCGGGCGTGCAGCCAGACCGCCAGGCAGGCAGCCTCGAACGGCGGCAGTCCCTGGGCCAGCAGGCCACCGACCAGCCCGGCGAGGACGTCGCCCAGCCCGGCGCCGGCCATCGCCGGATGCCCGTGATCGCACACCGCCAAGCGCCCGTCGGGATCGGCGATCAGGCTGCCGGCCCCCTTGAGGATCGCCACCGCCGCATATTTCCTGGCCAGCGCCCGCACCGCCGCCGGCCGGTCGGCCTGCACGGCTGAGATGTCGCAGCCCAGCAGGCGCGCCGCCTCGCCGGGATGGGGCGTGAGCACCGTGTTGGCCGGCACGCTCGCCGCGCCGACCGACAGCAGGTTCAGGGCGTCAGCATCCCAGATCTGGGCCCGCGCCCCACGGGCGGCCGCCGAGAGCAGGCTGCGCCCCCAGGCGGCCTGGCCCAACCCCGGCCCCACCACCAGCACATCGACCCGCTCCATCAGCGCCAGCAGCTGATTGGCCGAGGAGACCCCGACGCTCATGACCTCAGCCCGCCGCGCCAGCGCCGCCGGCACGTGCTCGCTGCGGGTCGCCAGACTGACCAGACCGGCGCCGCTGCGCAGGGCGCTCTCCGCGCTGAGCAGCGCCGCACCGCCGAGCCCGCGGTCGCCGCCCACCACCAGCAGATGGCCATAGCGCCCCTTGTGCGCGCTGCGCGGCCGCGGCGCCAGACGCGCGACGTTGCCCGCCGCCAGACGCACGGCTTCTGCCGGCAGACCGGCGACGATCTGCGGATCGGCCTGCAGGTCGGCGAATGCCAGCGCTCCCACGCAATCCGGCGCATCGCCGGTGAGCAGTCCCAGCTTGAGGCCGATGAAAGTGACGGTCAGCTCGGCGCGCACCGCCACACCGAGCGCTCGTCCGGTATCCGCGCTGAGCCCCGAGGGAATATCCACCGCCATCACCGGGAGGCCGCTGGCATTGAGCTGGCGAATCGCCTGGGCATAGGGCTCGCGCACCTCGCCGCTGAGCCCGGTGCCGAGCAGGGCGTCGACCAGCACGCCTTCCAGCCGCGCGCATTCGCGCCACGGCTGGATCTCCACGCCGGCCTGTCGCGCCTCGTCGCAGGCTTTCGCCGCATCGCCCTGCAGCTGCGCCGGATTGCAGACCGCCAGCACCCGAGCCAGCCACCCGGCGCGCTTGGCCAGGGCTGCGACCAGATAGCCGTCGCCGGCGTTGTTGCCACGGCCGGCCAGCACCGTCAGCGCGCCGGCATCCGGCCAGCGCCGGCGCAGGGCACGCCAGGCGGCATGGCCGGCGCGCTGCATCAGTTCGAAACCGGGCGTACCGGCGGCGATCAGGCGCGCGTCGAGTTCGCGCACCTGGGCGGCACTGTAGAGGGGGATGGGCAAATCGTCGTGAGAATCTGGCATGCGTCGGCTCCAAGGTCTGGCAGAATTATCGCATCTAAGTCCGTTTTTCTTTAGTCACCATGCCCCTTCCCGACCTCGCCAATCTAGCCCAGTCGATCAAGGACTGGGGCCGCGAACTCGGCTTCCAGCAGGTCGGGATCGCCGGCGTCGATCTGCAGGAGCACGAGGCCTATCTGCAGCGCTGGCTGGCCGCAGGCCATCAGGGCGAGATGGACTACATGACGGCCCACGGCAGCAAGCGCTCGCGCCCGGCCGAACTGGTGCCCGGAACCCTGCGGGTGATTTCCCTGCGCATGGATTACCTGCCCGGCGATACGTGGATGAGCGAGCGCCTGGCCGAGCCGGAGAAGGCCTACGTCTCCCGCTACGCCCTCGGCCGCGACTACCACAAGCTGATCCGCAAGCGCCTGCAGCACCTGGCCGAGCGCATCCAGGAGGTCATAGGCCCATTCGGTTACCGGGCCTTCGTCGACAGCGCGCCGGTGCTGGAAAAGGCCCTCGCCGAACAGGCCGGCCTCGGCTGGATCGGCAAGAACACCCTGCTGCTCAACCGCAAGGCCGGCAGCTGGTTCTTCCTCGGAGAGCTGTTCGTCGACCTGCCGCTGCCGGTCGACGAGCCCCATGCCGGCGAGCACTGTGGGCGCTGCACCGCCTGCCTGGACATCTGCCCGACCGCCGCCTTCGTCGGCCCCAGGCAGTTGGATGCCCGGCGCTGCATCTCCTATCTCACCATCGAGCTCAAGGGCTCGATCCCCGAGGAGTTGCGCCCGCTGATCGGCAACCGGGTGTTCGGCTGCGACGACTGCCAGATCGTCTGCCCGTGGAACCGCTTCGCCCGGCCCAGCGCCGAGGGCGACTTTCAGCCGCGCCACGGACTGGACAACGCCACGCTGGCCGAACTGTTTCTGTGGACGGAAGAGCAGTTCCTCAGCCGCACCGAAGGCTCGCCCCTGCGGCGTGCCGGCTACGAGCGCTGGCTACGCAATCTGGCGGTCGGCCTGGGCAACGCGCCCTCGACCATCGTGGCGCTGGAGGCCCTGAAGGCGCGCCGCGACGATCCGTCGGCGCTGGTCCGCGAGCACGTGGCCTGGGCGCTACGACGGCACGGTTTATAGGGGCGGACGAATCCGCCCTGCAGGTCAGTACTTGATGAAGTGCTCGCGGTAGTGGCGCAGCTCGGCGATGGATTCGCGGATGTCGTCCAGCGCCAGGTGGCTGCCGGCCTTCTTGAAGCTGTCGCGCACCTGCGGCGCCCAGCGGCCAGCCAGCTCCTTGAGGGTGGACACGTCTATGTGCCGGTAGTGGAACCAGGCCTCCAGCGCCGGCATATAGCGGGCCAGGAAGCGCCGGTCCTGGCAGATGCTGTTGCCGCACATGGGCGACTTGCCCTTCGGCACCCACTGCTCGAGGAAGGCCAGGGTCTGCGCCTCGGCGGCGGCGGTGTCGATGCGGCTCTCGCGGACCCGCTGGGTAAGCCCGGAACGGCCGTGCTGGCGCGTGTTCCACTCGTCCATCCCGGCGAGGATCTCGTCGCTCTGGTGCACGGCGATCACCGGCCCCTCGGCCAGGATGTTCAGCTCGCTGTCGGTGACGATGGTGGCCATCTCGATGATGACGTCCTGGTCGGGATTCAGCCCGGTCATTTCCAGGTCGATCCAAATAAGGTTCTGCGGGTTCTGCATGGTGGGGCTCCTTAGCTTTGCCGCGCAGTTTAGCAGGCCGGGCCCATGCTAAACTCCCCTCCCCTTTCGTCACCCCGCGCACATCCCCGGGAGATTCATGGCCAAACGCCAACTCAGCCGCCGACAAAGCTGGCGCATCGAAAAGATCCAGGAAGAACGCGCCTCCCGCGCCGCCCGGCGCGAGTCCCGTGCCCTTGAAGAGCTGGAAGGCGGCGATCTCGGTCCGGAGCAGACCGGCCTGGTGATCGCCCACTTCGGCGTGCAGGTCGAGGTCGAGGCGGACGACGGCGAACTGGCCGGCCAGGTCTTCCGTTGCCACCTGCGCGCCAACCTGCCGGCGCTGGTCACCGGCGACCGGGTAGTCTGGCGCGCCGGCAACCAGGGCATCGGCGTGATCGTCGCGCAACTGCCGCGGCGCAGCGAGCTGTGCCGCCCCGACATCCGCGGCCAGCTCAAGCCAGTGGCGGCCAACGTCGACCAGATCGTCATCGTCTTCGCCCCGCTGCCCGAGCCTCACGCCAACCTGATCGACCGCTACCTGGTCGCCGCCGAGCACGCCGGCATCCGTCCCCTGCTGCTGCTGAACAAGGCCGACCTGATCGACGAGGCCAACGCCGACCAGCTCGGCGCCCTGCTCGCGACCTACCGCCAGCTCGGCTACCCGC
This sequence comes from Azotobacter bryophylli, assembly GCF_042643485.1. NCBI lineage: Bacteria > Pseudomonadati > Pseudomonadota > Gammaproteobacteria > Pseudomonadales > Pseudomonadaceae > Azotobacter > Azotobacter bryophylli. The sequence continues at coordinate 38,928 of NZ_JBHRSJ010000012.1, forward strand.
TGCTGGAGGTGTCGGCTCACCAGGGCGACGGCATGGAGCGACTGCAGGCGGCCCTGAACGGGCACGTCAGCGTTTTCGTCGGCCAGTCCGGGGTGGGCAAGTCGTCGCTGGTCAACAGCCTGCTGCCCGGGGTGGACACCCGCGTCGGCGCCCTCTCGGAACTCACCAACAAGGGCACCCACACCACCACCACCGCCCGGCTGTTCCACTTTCCCGGCGGCGGCGAACTGATCGACTCCCCCGGCATCCGCGAATTCGGCCTGGGGCACGTCGACCGCGGGGATGTCGAGGCCGGTTTCATCGAGTTCCGCGACCTGCTCGGCCACTGCCGCTTCCGCGACTGCAAGCACGACCGCGAGCCCGGCTGCGCCCTGCTCAAGGCGCTGGAGGAGGGCCGCATCCAGCCGCAACGGATGGCCAGCTACCGGCACATCCTCGCCAGCCTGCCCGAACCGGAATACTGAGCGGGCCTCCCGCCGAATTGCCGACGGGCTGCGGGCTTTGGCTACAATGCCCGCCTTCACCCCCTTGATTGGAGCCACCCATGGCCGACTTCGCCACGCTGCCGCTGGTCATCGAACCGGCTGATCTGCAAGCCCGCCTGGGCGCGCCGGAGCTGATCCTGGTCGATCTGACCAGCGCCGCCCGCTATGCCGAGGGCCACATCCCCGGCGCCCGCTTCGTCGATCCCAAGCGTACCCAGCTCGGCCAGCCGCCGGCGCCCGGCCTACTGCCGCCGCAGGAGCAGCTGGAAAGCCTGTTCGGCGAACTCGGTCATCGTCCGGATGCGGTCTACGTGGTCTACGACGACGAGGGCGGCGGCTGGGCCGGCCGCTTCATCTGGCTGCTGGACGTCATCGGCCATCGCCGCTACCACTATCTGAACGGCGGCCTGCGCGCCTGGCTGGCGGAAGAGCGCCCGCTGTCCCAGGACATTCCGGCGCCGGCCGGCAGCCCCGTGGCCCTCACGCTGCACAGCGAGCCGACCGCCACCCGCGAGTACCTGCAAAGCCGACTCGGCGCCGCCGATCTGGTGGTATGGGACGCCCGCTCGCCCCAGGAATACCGCGGCGAGAAGGTCCTCGCGGCGAAAGGCGGCCATGTGCCCGGTGCGATCAATTTCGAATGGACCGCCGCCATGGACACGGCCCGCGCCCTGCGCATCCGCGAGGACATCGCCGAATGCCTGAACGGCCTGGGCATCACCCCGGACAAGGAAATCGTCACCCACTGCCAGACCCATCACCGCTCCGGCCTCACCTACCTGATCGCCAAGGCCCTGGGCTACCCGCGGGTCAAGGGCTATGCCGGCTCCTGGGGCGAATGGGGCAACCATCCAGACACGCCCGTAGAGATCTGACGATGCGCCTGAAAGACCGCCTGTTCGTTTCCAGCCAGTACCTGCTGCCCCACCACCTGATCTCCCGGGCCGCCGGCTGCCTGGCCGAGTGCAGCAACGCCTGGTTCAAGAACGCCTTCATCCGCTGGTTCGCCCGACGCTTCCAGGTCGACATGCGCCAGGCCCTGATCGAGGACCTGACCGCCTACGAAAACTTCAACGCCTTCTTCACCCGCGCCCTGAAGGATGGCGCCCGGCCGCTGGACAGCACGCCGGGCGCCATCCTCAGCCCGGCCGACGGCACCGTCAGCCAGATCGGCACGATCGAATACGGCCGCATCTTCCAAGCCAAGGGCCACAGCTTCAGCCTGCTGGAGCTGCTCGGCGGCGACCAGCGGATCGCCGAGCCCTTCATGGGCGGCGAGTTCGCCACCGTCTACCTGTCGCCGAAGGACTATCACCGCGTGCACATGCCGCTGGCCGGCACCCTGCGCGAGATGATCTACGTGCCGGGCCGGATCTTCTCGGTCAATCAGGTCACCGCCGAGAACGTCCCCGAGCTGTTCGCCCGCAACGAACGGGTGGTCTGCCTGTTCGACACCGAACTCGGGCCGATGGCCGTGGTGCTGGTCGGCGCGATGATCGTCGCCAGCATCGAGACGGTCTGGGCCGGCCTGGTCACGCCGCCCAAGCGCGCCCTGAAGAGCTGGCGCTACGACGAGGCGGCGCGCGCGCCGATCCATCTGGAGAAGGGCGCCGAATGCGGCCGCTTCAAGCTGGGCTCGACCGCCATCGTCCTGTTCGGCCCGGGCCAGGTGCAATGGCATGCCGAACTGGGCGCCCTGAGCCCGGTACAGATGGGCCAGGCGCTCGGCCACGAGCGCTCTTCCGAGCACTGATCCGCTCCCGCGGGACACCGGTCACAGCCCGACGCGACCGGTGTCCCCCAACGGGCCGGAAGGCTTTGACTCCCCCCGACGGCCACTGTAGATTCCGGCCACTTCCCCTGTCTTCTGCCAGGCACCTTGCCTGCCAGCACGCCCAGCCGCGGCTGAGTTCAAAGTTATGGCCATCGAAAAGAAAACCGTCCGCCTGCTGATCCTGGAAGATTCGCAGAACGAAGCCGAACGCCTGGTCAGCCTGTTCCGCAACGCCGGCAGCGCGACCCGCGTGCATCGGCTGACGTCCAGCGAGGATCTCGCCGAGGCGCTGCAGCAGAGCTGGGACCTGCTGATCGCCGCGCCGAGCAGCGAGAACCTCAGTCCTGCCGAGGCGATCGCCAGCATCCGCCGACAGCTCAAGGACATTCCCATCGTCCAGCTGGTCCAGGACAACGATTCCGACCTGATCACCGAAGCCCTCGCCCTCGGAGCCCAGGATGCCCTGCCCGTCGGCGAGGACGAGCGCCTGATGCTGGTCGCCCGGCGCGAGCTGGCCAACCTGGAGGAGCGCCGGGCGCGGCGGGCCGCCGAAATCGCCCTGCGCGAGGCCGAGAAGCGCTGCCAGCTGCTGCTCGACAGCTCGGTGGACGCCATCGCCTACGTGCACGATGGCATGCATATCTATGCCAATCGCGCCTATCTCCAGCTCTTCGGCTACGAAGAGGCCGACGAACTGGAAGGGATGCCGATGATCGATCTGATCGCCGGCCAGGATCAGGCCCGCTTTCGGGACTTCATCAAGAACTACGCCAGCGCCGCGGACGTCAGGGAGCTGCAATGCAACGGCATCCGCGAGGATGGGCATCAGCTCCGACTGCGCATGAGCCTGTCTCCCGCCAGCTACGACGGCGAGCCCTGCATCCAGGTGGTGATGCGCAACGAAAGCAACAGCGAGCTGGAGGAGAAACTGCGCGAGATCAGCACCCAGGATCTGGTCACCGGCCTGTACAACCGCAACCATTTCATGGAACTGCTGGATGAAGCCACCAAGCGTGCGGTCAGCGCCAGCCAGGCCGCCTGCCTGTGCTACATCCACATCGACCGCTATCCCCAGCTGAAGGCCGAACTGGGCCTGGCCGGCTTCGATCGGCTGCTGGCCGACCTGGCCGATCTGCTGCGCGCCCACTTCGGCGAAACAGCCCATCTGGCCCGCTTCGCCGACGACGTGTTCGCCACGCTGCACGACGCCGTGACGCCGGAGCAGGCCCGCGCCGGCCTGGCCACGCTGCTGAAGAAGGCCGAGGGGCATCTGTTCGAAGTCAACGGCCGCACCGTGCAGATCACCCTGTCGATCGGCGTCGCCGGTCTCGACGAGATGACCGCCAAGGCCCAGGACGTGATCGACCGTGCCCACCGCTGCGCCGATGCATTGGATGGCGGCAACGCCCTGAAACTCTACGATCCGGCCGAGGAGCTGGCCGCCGCGGCCAGCCGCGGCAGCATCGTCGCCATGGTCAGGCAGGCGCTGGAGCTGGACGGCTTCCGCCTGCTGTTCCAGCCGATCATCAGCCTGCGCGGCGAGGCCACCGAACATTACGAGGTGCTGCTGCGCCTGCTCAATCCGCAGGGCGAGGAAGTGGCGCCGGCCGATTTTCTCGGCGCCACGATGGAGGCCGGGCTGGCCGAGACGCTGGATCGCTGGGTCATCCTGAACGCGATCAAGCGCCTGGTTGCGCACCGGGCGAAAGGCCACGACACGCGCCTGTTCATCCACCTGTGCGCGGCCACCCTGCAGGACCCGAGCCTACTGCCCTGGCTCGGCGCCGCACTCAAGGCCGCGCGGCTCCCCTCCGATGCGCTGGTCCTGCAGTTCAACGAGAGCGACGCCACGACCTACCTCAAGCAGGCCAAGGCCCTGACCCAAGGCCTCGCTGAACTGCATTGCCAGAGCGCCCTGATCCATTTCGGCTGTTCGACCAATCCGTTCACCGCACTCAAGCACCTGCCCGTCGACTACGTGAAGATCGACGGTTCCTTCCTCAAGGACCTCGACGAGGAGCCGAACCGGGAAAGACTGAAGTCCCTGCTGCACGACCTGCACGCCGAAGGCAAGGCGACCATCGTGCCTGACATCGAGAACACCTCGGTGCTGGCACCGCTCTGGCAGGCCGGAGCCAGCTACATCCAGGGCTACTACCTGCAGGGGCCCAGCGCCGAGATGAACTACGACTTCCCCGCCGAGGGTCAGTGACCGTCGGTCGCCGGGGCGTCCGCCGCCCCGGCAAGCCGGGCTTACGCGTTATTGGCTGTCGCGGTCGCGATGGCCGATCAGATAGAGGATGCCGTCCAGCCCGAGGTTGGTGATCGCCTGCCTAGCCGAGCGCCGGACCAGAGGCTTGGCGCGGAAGGCCACGCCGAGACCGGCCAGGCCGAGCATCGGCAGGTCGTTGGCGCCGTCGCCGACGGCGATGGTCTGTTCCAGGGACAGCCCTTCCTGCTGCGCCAGCTGGCGCAGCAGGTCGGCCTTGCGCTGGCCGTCGACGATCGGCTCCACCGCCACGCCGGTGACCAGGCCGTCGACGATCTGCAGCTCGTTGGCGAACACGTAGTCGATGCCCAGCTTCTGCTGGATCTGCCGGGCGAAATAGGTGAAGCCGCCGGACAGGATCGCGGTCTTGTAGCCCAGCCGCTTGAGCTCGGCGAACAGCACCTCGGCACCCTCGGTCAGGCGCAGGGAGGCGCCGATATCCGCCAGCACGGTTTCCGGAAGCCCCTTGAGCAGCGCCAGGCGCTCCTTGAAGCTGGCGCGGAAATCCAGCTCGCCGCGCATCGCCCGCTCGGTGATGGCCGCGACCTTGTCACCGATCCCAGCGGCCTTGGCCAGTTCGTCGATGACCTCCGCCTCGATCAGCGTCGAGTCCATGTCGAACACTGCCAGACGGCGGTTGCGGCGGTACAGGCTGTCGCGCTGGAAACCGATGTCGACGTTCAGCTCCTGGGCGGTGAGCAGGAGCTCCTCGCGCAGCGCCTCCGGATCGGCCGGCTCGCCGCGCACGGAGAACTCGATGCAGGCCTTGCTGCGGGCCGGCGGGGCGTCCAGCGGCGGACGCCCGGAGAGGCGGTCGATGCGCTCGATCTCGAGCCCGTGCCTGGCGATGCTCGAGCTGACCCGCTCGAGCTGTCCGGCGGTCACCTGGCGCGCCATCAGGGTGACGATGTAGCGCGGCCGGCCCTGACCGCCGACCCACTGCAGGTATTCGACTTCGGAAACCGGGGTGAAACGCACCTGCTGATTCAACTGATGGGCGGCGAACAGCAGGTCCTTGAACAGTGCCGAGGCATTGCCGGGGGCCGGGATCTCCACCAGGATGCCGAACGACAGGGTTTCATGGATGACCGCCTGGCCGATGTCGAGGATGTTCACCCCGCACTTGGCCAGCACGCCGGTAATGGCCGCGGTCAGACCGGGACGGTCCTCCCCGGTGATATTGATCAGGACAATCTCGCGCAAGGCGCAGCTCCCATAAGCGAAGAAGCCGCGCATTCTATCAGGCCCGGCAGCCAGCGCAGCAGCACCGCGACAGGAGTACCCCGGGGTTTTTCCATGCCGACGCCTTTGCTGCTTCCGGCGGGACACGGGCTTTCCGTATACTGCCCGTCCCTCCCCATCAAGAGCCGAGATCTGTGAACCGGCCAGCGTCCGTCAGACCCGACAACCTCTTTCTGCTACTGTTCCGCGCATTGCGCCACCGCCGCGTGCCCTTGGTGCTGCGCGTCGTCTGCCACAGCCTGCTGCTGGTGATACTCGCACTGCTGGTCTACTCTTGGGTGGTCACCATGCAGTTCAAGCACGCCATGCAGCAGCAGGCCGATGCCCTCGGCCAGAGCCTGCTCAGCCAGACCGCCGCCTCAGCCACCGAGCTGCTGGTGTCGAACGATCTGCTCAGCCTCAACGTGCTGCTGAGCAACCTGGTGAAGAACCCGCTGGTCGCCCACGCGGCGATCTACAGCGTGGACAACCGCATCCTCGCCGAATCGGGCTCGCGCCCGCAGCAGAACCTGCTGGGCGAGGAGCCGGGCCTCTACTCGGCGCCGATCACCTTCCAGGAAGTGATCGCCGGCCACCTGCGCATCAGCCTGGACATGCAGCAGTTCCAGCTGCCGATGACCCTCAGCCTGCAGAACATGGGGCTGCTCAGCCTGATCCTGCTGGCCGCGACCTTGGCCCTGAGCCTGCGCCTGGGGCGGCATATCTCCACGCCGCTGCTACAGTTGCGAGTCTGGCTGCGCGCCCCAGAAGCCCCTGCCCCCGCGGCAGGACGCCAGGACGAGATCGGCGATCTGGCGCGCCAGCTGCAGGCCATGCTGGTGCCGGAACAGCTGGAGACCGACGAGCTCGACGAGGACGCGGAAACCGACGAGGAGCCGCTCGACGAGGCCCCCGCCCGTCTCTCCCCGCTGGCGGCCAGCCGTCGCGATGACGACGACTTCGACCTGCCGACCATCGGCGAGCGCCCGCGGCCGCACCAAGCCCGCGCACCCCGGCAGCACGATTTCGACGAGGATTTCGATCTCGACGAAGAGCCGTCCGTATCCGGCCCCCAACCGTCGCAGCCGATCCCGGACGCCCGGGAAAGCGCGATCCTGGCGGTCCACCTCGGCCCGCTGGAGCAGCTCAGGAAGCTGCCCCGCGAGCAATTGCTGGAGCTGCGCCAGCGCCACCGCGACTGCCTGGAGCGAGCCGCCGAGCTATACCGCGGCGAGCTGCACCCGCTCAACGAGGGTAGCAGCCTGCTGCTGTTCCATCGCCGCGAGATCGGCAACGATTACCTGGCCGACGCCCTCTGCTGCGGCGAACTGTTGCGCGCGCTGCACCAGGACCTGCGAAGCGAGGCGGCGGACAGCGGAGTCACCCTGCAACTGCAGCTCTCCGAAACCCGGGGCGAAAACCTGTTCGGCCTGAGCCAGGCCAAGCTCCTGCTCAGCACAGGCGTCCAGGAGGCCCTGACCCTGTCGCAGCACAGCCGCAACCAGCTGCTGCTGGATCACGAGATCGGCGACGACCCGCAGGTGCGCCAGCGGGCCCGGGTCCGCCCGGTCGCCACGCCGACGGGCACCGCCGCCGGCATCGAACGTCTACTGGAGCCCTACGCCGCCCGCCAGGGACGCCAGCTGGAAAGTCTGCGCGAATCCCGCCCGAGCGCCTGAGCCCCGATCTTTGCCGCGCCGAAGGACTCCCCGGCGCGGCAAAGGTGACCTTCTTCACGATTCTCTCCTCGTCGACCGCTGCGCGGTTGCCTTCCCCCCTGTGCGCCGCTACTTTGCCGGCCAAGTGACATCACAGGGAGCACCGCGGTGCGAGACGACCTTGCCTTCTACTTTGCCGGCGTACCGGCCTTCGCCCTCTATTTCGGCGCCGGCCTGCTGATGCTGGCGCTGTTCGGCCTGATCTACACCGCCCTCACCCCGCACAAGGAATGGCAGCTGATCCGCACCAACGTCCCGGCCGCCGCGCTGGCCTTCGGCGGCAGCCTGCTGGGCTTCGTCCTGCCGCTGGCCAGCGCCATGCGCGAATCCGTCAGCCTGCTGGACTTCCTGCTCTGGGGACTGGTGGCGCTGATCGCCCAGCTGCTGACCTTCGCCCTGCTGCGAGCGCTGATTCCCGGCCTGGGGCAACGCATCGGCGACAACGAGATGGCCAGCGGCATCCTGGTGGCCCTTTCCTCCGTCTCGGTCGGCGTGCTCAACGCCGCCGCCATGAACGGCTGAGGAGCGCCCGATGAAACGCAGCAAGGCCATGCGCCTGGTACTGGTCGGCAGCACCCCGCTGATGCTCGCCGGCTGCGGGCAGTCCCACCCGGGCTACCTCTACCGCAGCGAAGCCTCGTGCATCGCCGCCGGCGTCTTCAGTGGCAGCGTCTGCCAGCAGGAGCGCGCCCAGGCGGAGTCGGTCCACCAGCGACATGCGCCGCGCTACCTGAACCAGCAGGAGTGCGAAGCGGACTTCGGGGCCGGGGGTTGCGAGCCCATTCCCGGAGCCGGCATCCAGCACAGGGCGACGGTGGCCGGCTATCTGGTCGGCCGCGAGCCATATCCGGACGCGGCGAACCGGGGCAACGGCCGCCTCTTCACCAGCCAGCCGCTGTACCGCGCGCAGGACGACCTCCAGTACCTGCGCAGCGCCTGCAACAGGCGGATCGGCGACCATGAAGGCCCGGTCAAGGTGAGCATGGCCGACATCCGCACCCCGGCCTCCCCTCTGGTCAGCCGTGGCGGCTTCGGCGCCGGCGCTTACCGCTATTCGAACTGTGGCAGCTGATGCAACGGATTCCCCAACACGAACGGCCGGACTGGTTCGCCCAGGCGGAATGCCTAGGCTTTCGCTTCCATACCATCGACGGCCAGCCCTACTGGGACGAGCGAGCCGCCTACCGTTTCAGCTTGCAGCAGATCGAAGTGGACTTGGAGGCGCCGACCGAGGAGATCCACGCCATGAGCCTGGCGCTGGTCGAGGAGATCGTCGCCAGCGAGGAGCTGCTGGACCGCCTCAGGGTGCCGGAGCACTTCCGCGAGCCGCTGGCCGCCAGCTGGAGCCGCCGCGAACCGCACCTCTACGGACGCCTGGACCTGGCCTATGACGGTCGGGGGCCGGCCAAGCTCTTCGAGCTGAACTACGACACCCCGACCGCGCTCTACGAAGCGGCCTTCTTCCAGTGGCTGTGGCTGGAACAGCAACAGCAGAACGGCGAGCTGCCGATCGCCGCAGATCAGTTCAATTCAATCCAAGAATGCCTGATGGAGCGCTTCGCCGGGATCTCCGTGCAGCAGCCGCTGTATTTCGCCTGCGCCGGAGACTCCCCGGAGGATCGCGGCACGGTGGACTACCTTCGCGACATCGCCAACCAGGCCGGCCACGAGACGCGGCATATCGACATCGAAGCGATCGGCCTCGATCGCCTGGGCGGCTTCGTCGACCTGGAAGATCAGCACATTCCCACCCTGTTCAAGCTCTATCCCTGGGAGTTCATGCTGGAAGAGGATTTCGGCCAGCACATCGGCCGCTCCTTCACCCGCTTCATCGAGCCGCCCTGGAAAGCCGTGCTGAGCAACAAGGGCATCCTCGCCCTGCTCTGGGAGCGCCACCCCGGCCATCCCAACCTGCTTCCGGCCTACTTCGAGGATGCCCCCGGCGCCACCCTCCCCCCCGGTTGGGTACGCAAGCCGCTGCTCTCCCGCGAAGGGGCCAACGTCCAGCTGCACACTCTGGATGGCCAGCGCCTCGCCGTTCCCGGCCCCTACGACGGACCGGCGATCCGCCAGGCCTGCCACCCGCTGCCCTGCTTCGACGGCCACTACCCGGTGATCGGCAGCTGGGTGGTAGGCGACCGGGCCTGCGGCATCGGCATCCGCGAGGACGCCACCCTGGTCACCCAGGACAGCTCGCGCTTCCTGCCCCACTTCATTCTCGACTGAGGCGACCGCCTCTGGCGCGCCCGCGCCGGTCGGGAAGCTGCGCACCATCCTGCCGACGAACGCGCACCGCAACGGGGCAGCCGGGCGGCCGTCCCCGCGCCGGAGCGGCTCCGTTCCGCTTTTTCTACCTGATTGCGGCCGATGGCATCTATCCTGCTTGGAAACCTGACAGGCGATCGTGGCCCGGCCGGCCGAAAGCGGCGGCTTCGACCACGGGGAGCTGCCCTCTCACGCGGCAGCCCCATGGACAGCCTGTCAACCACCAAAACACCGGAGTTGCCGATGGATTTTCTGAACACCCTGGTCAATGGACTCAATGCCCTGGTCTGGGGCCCGCCGATGCTGGTGCTGATCCTCGGTACCGGACTCTTCCTGCTGTTCTTCCTCAGGTTCATGCCCTGGCGCAACATTCCCAACGGCTTCCGCCTGCTGTGGCAGGGCCGCCAGAAAGGCGACGACGAGAGCGGCGAGATCAGCCCGTTCCAGGCGCTGATGACCTGCCTGGCCGCCACCGTCGGCACCGGCAACATCGCCGGCGTGGCCACGGCGATCGCCCTGGGCGGCCCCGGCGCGGTGTTCTGGATGTGGTGCACGGCTCTGGTCGGAATGGCCACCAAGTACTGCGAAGTGGTGCTGGCGGTGCACTACCGCGAGAAGGACGAGCGCGGCGAGCACGTCGGCGGCCCGATGTACGCGATCAAGAACGGCCTGGGCCGGAAGTGGGCCTGGATGGGCGGAGCCTTCGCCCTGTTCGGCGGACTGGCCGGCTTCGGCATCGGCAACATGGTCCAGGTCAACAGCATGGCCGACGCCCTCAACGTCGCCTTCGGCGTGCCGGACTGGGTCACCGGCGTGGTCACCATGGCCATCACCGGGCTGGTGATCCTCGGCGGCGTGCGACGCATCGGCAAGGTCGCCGAATCCCTGGTGCCCTTCATGTGCATCAGCTACATCATCGCCTCGGTCAGCGTGCTGATCATCAACTACCAGGCCATTCCCGGTGCCTTCGCGCTGATCTTCGAGCACGCCTTCAGTCCTGCGGCGGCCGCTGGCGGCTTCGCCGGTGCGGCGGTGATGGCGGCAATCCGCTACGGCGTCGCCCGCGGCATCTTCTCCAACGAGGCGGGCCTCGGCACCGCTGGCATCGCCCAGGCGGCCGGAACCACCAGTTGCGCGGTGCGCTCGGGCCTGATCGGCATGCTCGGGACCTTTATCGACACGCTGGTCATCTGCAGCATGACCGCCCTGGTCATCCTCACCTCCGGCCTCTGGAACAGCGGCCAGAGCGGTGCGGCCCTGTCCTCGGCGGCCTTCGAGAGCGCCATGCCCGGCATCGGCAACTCCGTGCTGGCGCTGGCCCTGGTGATCTTCTGCTACACCACCATCCTCGGTTGGAGCTACTACGGCGAGCGCTGCTGGGAATACCTCGCCGGCACCCGTTCGATCCTGCCGTTCCGCGTGCTCTGGGTGGCGGCCATCCCCTTCGGCGCCCTCGCCCATCTGGAGTTCGCCTGGCTGGTCGCCGACACCCTCAACGGCCTGATGGCGATTCCCAACCTGATCTCGCTGCTGCTGCTCAGCCCGGTGGTGATCAAGGTCACCAACGCCTACTTCGCCGAGCGCCGTCAGCAGGGCCTGGCCTTCGGCCACGGTCGCTGACGCCACGTCCGCCCGCGCAGGCAGCGATGCTCCCCGCTGCCTGCAGCGCCCGGACCGCCCATCCCCTACCAGCCCCTTCGCCGGAAAATCCGGAACTCCCCCGCCTCGCCTCATTCAGAATCCAGGCAGGCCGAGCGACGCCTCGGTCTCGGGTCCCCATCCACGCGAGGATAACGGCATGACCAAGAGCACCAATCCGGGCAACTTCGCCAATGACCGTGAAAGAGCATCCACCGCCGGGCGCAAGGGCGGACGCAACAGTGGCGGCAACTTCGCCAACGACCCGCAGAAAGCCTCCGAAGCCGGCCGCAAAGGTGGCAGGAACAGCCACGGAGGCGGTCGGCACTGACCGCAGTCCAGGCGGGGACGGACTCCCGCCTTCGTTCGTAACGACGTTTCTTGCGCAGAACTTGCACCGCCCCGGCTTCCAGCCGAAGCTATGCGCCTCCCTCCAGGAGTGCCGCATGGACCTGACCGAACTCACCCGCCGCCTGCACGCCATTCGCGATGCCAACGACTGGCGCCGTTTCCACAGCCCGAAGAACCTGACCATGGCCGCCAGCGTCGAGATGGCCGAGCTGGTGGAGATCTTCCAGTGGCTCGGCGAAGACGAATCGCGCCACCTGCCCGCCGACCAGCTGGCCCACGCCGGCCAGGAGATCGGCGACGTCGTCCTCTACCTCCTGCTGCTCTGCGCCGAGCTCGGCCTGGACATGGACGAGGTGGTGCGCGCCAAGCTGGCCGATACCGAACGGCGCTACAAGCCATGACGGGACAAGCCGGAGACCGCCATTTCGACCAGCTCGCCGTGCGCTTCGCCGAGAAGATCTACGGCGGCGCCAAGGGCGCGATCCGCCTGGCCGTGCTCCAGGCCGACCTCGCCGAAGTCCTGCCCGGGCGGCCGCTGCGGGTGCTGGACGTCGGCGCCGGGCTCGGCCACATGGCGCTCTGGCTGGCCCAGCACGGCCACCAGGTGACCCTGGCCGAGCCGGCCGCGCCGATGCTCGAGGGCGCCCGCCAGCGCTTCGCCGAGGCCGGACTGCAGGCCACCTTCCTGCAGGCCGCCTGGCAGGAACTGCTCGGCCGGCTCGACGCGCCCTACGACCTGGTGCTCTGCCATGCGGTGCTGGAATGGCTGGCCGAGCCGCACAGCATTCTGCCGGTGCTGCACCAGCTCACCGCCGCCGACGGCTGGCTGTCGCTGGCCTTCTACAACAAGGACGCGCTGATCTACCGCAACCTGCTCAAGGGCCACTTCCGCAAGCTGCGCCGCGAGGAATTCGCCGGCGAAGGGCAGAGCCTGACCCCGCAGCGGCCGCTGGACCCGCGCGAGCTGGAAGCGCAGATGAACGCCAACTGGCACATCGAATGCCGCAGCGGCGTGCGCGTGTTCCACGACTACATGCCGGCGGAGTTCCAGGCCAAGGCGGAGCTGCTCGACCTGCTGGAGATGGAACTGGCCTACCGCCGCCATCCCGGCTTCCAAGGGCTCGGCCGCTACCTGCACTGGCTCTGCCGGCCCCGTCCGGTCTGCTAAGCTTGATAGCAGTCACTTCCGTCGGTCCGGGCGCGCGACGATACTTGAGCGAGACACCCGGACGTCATGGGGATCGTATGCGTCGCCTGGCCATGCTGTCGTTCTGCCTCGCACTCGGCGCCTGCCAGAGCCCCAACCCCTACCGCGCCGAATCCGCGCCGCTGCCGCCGGCGCCCGCCGCCGCGGCCACGACCTTCGACCGCTCCGCCTATCCGGCGCCGACACGGGACTACGCCCGCTACCGCAACTGGGCCTGGCTCGACGACCGCCCGCCGGGCGGCGGAGCCGACGTGGATCCGGCCCTGTTCCAGGAAGCCCTCGGCGCCGCCCTCGACCAGCGCGGCCTGCGCCCGGCGCAGGCGGGCGCCCGGGCGGATCTGCGGGTCGCCGCCGCGGTCAGCCTCGAGCACCGGGTCCGCCAGTACTACGACGACTACTACGGCTATCCCTACCCGTACCCGGGCGGTTATTACGGCTACGGCCGCTACTGGAACGACTACGGGCTGTGGGGCAGTGTGCCGATCGTGCGCAACTACGAATACGATGCGCTGGTGGTGCGCGTCGAGCTGTTCGACGGCGCCGACGGCCAGCGCGTCTGGAGCGGCTACGGCGAGAGCGACGACGGCGATGCCGGCGCCGAACATGCCAAGCCCCTGCGCAAGGCGATCCGTCGCGCCCTCGAAGGCTTCCCACCCTAGATCACACCGTCCGTCCTGCAATCGGAGAAGTCATCATGTCCGTCCGCCTGCTACTGCTGCCGCTTATGCTCCTGCTGGCCGCCTGCCAGAGCACCCGAATCGAGCGGGACTTCGATCCGGCGCGGGATTTCGGCGCCTACCGCAGCTGGAGCTGGCAGGAGCCGGCGGTGCAGTTCCGCCCCAACGACCCGCGCCTGGACAGCAGCCTGACCGAGCAGCGCGTCCGCGCCGCCGTCGCCGATCAGCTCGAACAGCGCGGCCTGCGCCAGGCGCCGCCCGGCAGCGTCGGCGATCTGAAGGTGCAGGCGTGGATGATCGTCGACCAGCGGCATACCCAGGTCACCAACTATTCCGGCGGCTACTGGGGCAGCCCCTGGAACCCCTACTGGGGCATGCCCTCCTACAGCGAAACCCGCACCTTCGACTACCAGGTCGGCACCCTGCTGATCAACCTGCTCGACGGGCACGACGGCAATCTGGTCTGGCGCGGCAGCGCGGAGAAGGTGGTGCGCCGAGGCAACGCCAGCCCGGAGGAGCGCACCGAGGCCATCCGCGAGGCGGTCGCCCGGGTTCTCTCCCTGTACCCGCCCCGCTGAGCGGCCGGCAGGCCCCGGCGGGGCTCGGGACACAGTATCCGCTGGCACCGTGCGGCACCCGCCACTAGTTTTTCCCCTACGCGACGGCCACAGCCCCTGCCGCCCCAGGACGGGCAGCCGCCTGCACGGTCCGGACGCGTCCCCACGCCCACACCCCGCCCACGAGGAGCCCTGCCCCGAACGCCAGGTCCGGCACAGCGAAGAGATCAAGGAGGACCCATGCACCAGCCCGCCATCCGCCGACAGAACGGCGGATACCGCTTCATCGAAGACCCGATCCGCATCTGCGAACCCCAGGCCGACTGGCCGCAGCACTACCGGGCCGAGGCACGGCGCCTCGGCCTGCGGCTCGAGCGGCATGGCCTGTACGGGGTGCGCATCGAGCATTTCGGCAGCACCTCGGTGCCCGGCCTGGCGGCCAAGCCGATCATCGACATCATGCTGCTGCCGCCCCCCGGCTGCGACTGGGGCCGACTGCGCGCCCCGCTCGCGGAGTGCGGCTATCTGCTGCGGCACGACAACCTGCAGCCGCCGCGAATGTTCTTCGTCAAGGGCCGCCTGCCGGGAGCACAAGTGCGCACCCACCATGTCCACGTGCTGACCCTGAGCGAAGCGGAAAAGCACCTGATGTTCCGCGACCACCTGCGCTGCCATCCAGCGGACGTGGAAGCCTACGCCCGGCTCAAGCGGCACATGGCCAGCCAATATGCCCTCGACCGCGAGGCCTATACCCGCGGCAAGGGCGACTTCTTCGCCCGCACCCTCTGCCGCTTCCTCGGCAGCGAGAGCCGTCACGTGAGCGGCTTCGACCAGGGCGGGCCGCAACCGCAGGGATATGGCGGAAGGCAGTAGGAGTCGAACCTACCCAGGAACGGCTGCCGTCCCCAACCGGGTTTGAAGCCCGGCCGCGCCACCGGACGCGAATGCCTTCCTCGACTCTGGCGCCCGCCTCAGCCGCGGGCGCATTCCCGCACTAGGGCGCTGTCGCGGCGCACCCGGCGCTCGTTGCCGAAACGGCGGGTCAGGCCGATGCGGTCGAAATGCTCGAGCAGCTGGATGCAGCGCTTGCGGCCGAGCTGGATGCGGTCGCGCAAGGCCGCCGCGCGGACCGCGCCCTGCTGCGTCTCCAGCGCCAGCACCTCGGCGGCCAGCCGGCGCAGGGTCGCCTCCGGATAGAACAGGTCGCGGACCACCTGCTGCAGCAGACCCAGCCGCGCCAGCTTGCGCAGCAGCAGGCGCATCGCGCCCTCCTCCACCGCCAGGGCACGGGCCAGATCGCGCACCCAGGGCGGATCGAAGCGCCCGGCCTCGAGCAGCGGCCACAGGCGCGCCCGCAGCGCCTCTTCGGCCTCGCTCAGGCGTACCCGATGCTCCGGGCGGTGCAGCCAGGGGCCGCTCGCCTCGATCCGCCCCGCGGCCAGCGCCTCCTCCAGCAGGGCGAGGAACACCGCCCGCTCCAGTTCCGGCAGGCAGTAGCGGCGCAGACGGTCGCGGTCGGGGCCGAGCTCGTCCGGCTGCTCCCGGTGAAAACGCTCGAGCCCCTCGACCAGCCGTTCGCCGAGCCGCCGCCAGCAGTGACGCTCGAACAACCGCGGGCCGATCCGGGTGGCGATCTCGCAGGCGCCCTCCGGCAGCCGCCAGCCCGGGCGCGGGCGGTTGAACTGGCGCGCCAGCGCCAGCGGGTCGAGGCCGTTGTCGGCCTGCTCCAGCAGGAGCGGCAGGGCCTGCTCCAGAGCGCCGCCGGCGAGCGCGGCGAGCTGCGCCAGGCGCATCGCGCTGCGCCGCTGGCGCGCAGGCGGGTTGGGATCGAGCACCCGTCCGCCGCCCTGGGTGCGCCGGGCCGACTGGTCGCGCAGCACCAGGCGGTCGCCGTGCACGGCGTGCAGCGGCGCATCGAGCAGCAGCTGGGCCAGCATGCGCCCGCCCGGCGCCAGGCTGCCGCCCTCCAGTAGAGCGACCCGCCCCATGGCCTCACCGGCGCCCAGGTGCACGTGCAGCGGCGTCCAGTGGCCGAGGGCGCGGCGCTCCTCCGGCAGCAGGCGCAGCTCGATGTCCAGGCGGACGCTCGGCGCATGCAGGACCTCGTCCAGCAGCCAGTCGCCGCGGCGGATCTGCGCCAAGGAAAGGCGCTCCCCGGCCAGATTCAGCGCCAGCCGCTGGCCGGCCCGCCCCATATCCGCCGCGCGGTTCTGCGCGTGCAGCCCGCGCACCCGCACTTGGCGGCCGGAAGGGCTCAGCAGCAGCTCGTCGCCGACCGCGACCCGTCCGGCGAAGGCGGTGCCGGTGACTACCACGCCGGCGCCGCTGACGCTGAAGGCGCGATCGATGGCCAGGCGGAAGTGGCCGGCGTCGCTGCGTGCCTGGATGTGGCGAGCCTCCACGGCCAGGGCCTGACGCAGCGCCCCGACGCCCGCGCCCGTGACGCTGGACAGCGGAAACTGTGCGGCCCCGGCGAAGGGCCCCGGCGCCAGCAGCGCCGCGACCTCCGCGCGTACCGCCTCAATGCGCTCGGGCACCGCCCGGTCGATTTTGCTCAGCGCCACCAGGGCCTTGGGGATGCCGAGCAGTTCGGCGATCGCCAGGTGCTCGCGGGTCTGCGGCATCACCCCGTCGTCGGCCGCCACCACCAGGAGCAGCAGGTCGATGCCGCTGGCGCCGGCCAGCATGTTGCGGACGAAGCGCTCGTGCCCCGGCACGTCGATGAAGCCGGTCGGCTCGCCGCCGCCCAGATCGGCGTAGCGATAGCCCAGGTCGATGGTGATGCCGCGCTCGCGCTCCTCGCGCCGGCGGTCCCCCGCCTGGCCGGTGAGCGCCGCCAGCAGCGCGGTCTTGCCGTGGTCGATGTGCCCGCCGGTGCCGACGATCATTCGAGGTCAGCCCGCAGCTGCGCCAGCTGGGCGAGGAAGGCCGGCTCGTCGTCCAGCTGGCGCAGGTCGAGCCACAGTGCGTCGTCGGCCAGGCGACCGAGCACCGGGATCGGCAGGCCTCGCAGCGCCTCCTCCAGCCGGCACAGGGCGCGCCCGCGCAGCCGCCGGGGCAGCAACGGGCACAGGCGCAGCGCGGCGCTGGGCAATCGCGCCAGCGGTTGCGAACCGCTGCCGATCATGCCCGGGGCATCCGCCGCGGCGACCTGCCAGGCCGCGCCGAGGACGTCGGCGAGTGGCGGTGCCAGGCACTCGGCCTGGGCGCGGATATCCGGCTGCGGCCGGGCCAGCAGGCGCAGGCTGGTGAGCCGCTCGGCGAGGCGGTCGGGATCGCGGTAGAGGCCGAGCACCGCCTCCAGAGCGGCCAGGGTCAGCTTGTCCACCCGCAGGGCGCGCTTGAGCGGGTTCCGCTTGATGCGCCGGATCAGTTCGCGGCGACCGACGATCAGCCCGGCCTGGGGGCCGCCGAGCAGCTTGTCGCCGCTGAAGGTGACGATGTCCGCACCGTCCGCCAGGGCCTGCTGCACCGTCGGCTCGGCCGGCAGGCCCCAGCGGCTCAGATCGACCAGGCTGCCGCTGCCCAGGTCCTCCAGCAGCGGCAGGCCGTGGGCATGGGCGATGCCCGCCAGCTCGGCGGTGGGCACGCTGGCGGTGAAGCCCTGGATGCTGTAGTTGCTGGCGTGCACGCGCATCACCAGGCCCGTGCGCGGCCCGATGGCGTCCCGGTAGTCCCGCGGGTGGGTGCGGTTGGTGGTGCCGACCTCGACCAGCTTCACCCCGGCGCGGGCCATGATGTCCGGAATGCGGAAGGCGCCGCCGATCTCGATCAGCTCGCCGCGGGAGATGATGCCCTCCCGGCGCGCGCCCAGGCTGTTCAGCGTCAGCAGCACGGCAGCGGCGTTGTTGTTGACCACGGTGACCGCCTCGGCACCGGTCAGCTCGCGGATCACGCCCTCGATCAGGTCGTCGCGGTCGCCGCGCTTGCCGGTCGCCAGATCGAATTCCAGGTTGAGCGGATGGCGGGCGGCCCGGCAGATCGCCTCGACCGCCTCCTCCGGCAGCAGGGCGCGGCCGAGATTGGTGTGCAGCACCGTGCCGGTGAGGTTGAACACCCGCCGCACGCGGCTGGCGTGCCTGCGCGCCAGACGTTCGCCGGCGCGCCCGGCGAGCACCGCCTCGGACAGCTCCAACGCCGCCAGCCGGCCGTGCCGCGCCGGCTCGCGCAACTCGTCGAGCAGGTCGCGCAGGGTCTTCAGCAGCGCCGTCCGCCCGTAGCGCTGCGCCAGCGGCGCGCAGGCCGCGGCCTGCAGCAGGCGGTCCAGGGAAGGCAGGCGGGCGCTGGTCATGGCGCAGCGCCCGGGAGATTCGCCGTGCGGGAGACCGGCAGGCAGGAGGCCGTCTGGGTCCGACCGGGTTCGAGAAGCATGCCTGGCACGCAGGACTCCTTTTCTTCGCTTGTCCCCGCAACCAGCATAGACGCAGTGGTCAGGACCCGCTCCGTCGCCGCCGCGTGGCCGCTCCCCGCAAGCTGGCCTATGGTGTTCTGGTCGAGGTCCCGCCTCTGCGGACCACTGAGGGAGCC
This sequence comes from Azotobacter bryophylli, assembly GCF_042643485.1. Lineage (NCBI taxonomy): Bacteria > Pseudomonadati > Pseudomonadota > Gammaproteobacteria > Pseudomonadales > Pseudomonadaceae > Azotobacter > Azotobacter bryophylli. The sequence goes on from NZ_JBHRSJ010000012.1 coordinate 57,617, forward strand.
CAGCATGAACCGGATCATCGCCTGCATCGACGGCTCCTCGGCTGCCTCGGCCGTCTGCGACTGCGCTATCTGGGCCTGCCGGCGCACCGGCGCGCCGCTGACCCTTCTCCACGTGCTGGACCGCGGGCGCTATCCGGAGCCGGGCGATCTCAGCGGCGCCATCGGGCTCGGCAGCCGCGAGCAACTGCTCGACGAGCTGTCCAAGCTCGACGAGCAGCGCGGGAAGCTGGCCCTGGAGCAGGGCCAGCTGATGCTCGAGGCGGCCGGTGCGCGCGTCCTGGCCGCGGGCCTGGAAGCGCCGGAGCTGAGCCAGCGCTATGGCGATCTGGTCGAGGTCCTGCAGGAACTGGCCCCGCAGATCCGCCTGCTGGTGATCGGCCGCCGCGGGGTGAAGAGCCGGCAGCAGGGCCTGCACGTCGGCAGCCATCTGGAAAGCGTGACCCGCACCCTGCAACGGCCGATGCTGATCGTTCCGGAGACGTTCAAGGAGCCCGGCAGCCTGCTCCTGGCCTACGACGCCAGCCCGAACGCCCAGCTGGCGGTGCGCATGCTGGCCGCCAGCCCGCTGTTCAAGGGCCTCCCGCTGCACCTGCTGATGGTCGGCAAGGACAGCGAGGAGCATCGCGAGGCGCTGGCCGACGCCGAGGAATTGCTGGAAAACGCCGACTTCCTGGTGACCACGGAGATCCGCAAGGGCGAGGTGGAGCAGACCCTGCTCGACTACCAGCAGGAGCACGGTCTCGACCTGCTGGTGATGGGCGCCCACGGCCATTCGCGGATTCGCCAGTTCTTCCTCGGCAGCACCACCCACCACATGCTGCGCATCTCGACCACACCGCTTCTGCTGCTGCGCTGAAAACGCCGCGGCGCCGGGTTATGCTTGGCCGGTTTTTCCCGGCCAGGCCGCCCTTTGCGCAGAGACATCCACAATGCAGGTAGAAAGCTTCTTCGAATGGCTCGGCGAGGCGCTGGGCGCCCTGATCCGCTTCGTCGTCGAGGCCCTGGGCGGCGTGTTCGACGCCATCGCCCGCGCCGGCAGCGGCTTTCTCGAAGGCCTGTCGCGCACCCTGGGCATGAACCCTTCGCTGCTCGGCATCATCGCCCTGATCGTCGGCCTGTCCCTGCTGGTCGCCGGCGTCCGCGCCCTGCTCCGCCGCGCCTTCGTCGGCGGGCTGATCCAGCTGCTGCTCGGGCTCTGGCTGCTCAGCTGGCTGATCCAGTGAGCGACGGCACGGCTCTGGACGGCCGCCCGGCCGGGAGCGGCTGGACGGCCCTGCGCGACGCCTGGCGCCATGCGCCGAGCCAGCGACGGGTCGCCGCGCTGGCCCTGCCGATGATCCTCTCCAACCTCTGCGTGCCGCTGGTGGCCCTGGTCGACAGCGCGGTGGTCGGCCATCTGCCGCAGGCCGACCAGCTCGCCGCGGTAGCGGTGGGCGGCAGCCTCTACACCCTGCTGAGCTGGGCCTTCGGCTTTCTGCGCATGGGCACCACCGGCTTCGCCGCCCAGGCCTGCGGCCGCGCCGACGGCGCCGCGCTGCGCCTGGTGCTGCTGCAGGGACTCGTCCTCGGCCTCGCCTTCGCCCTGCTGCTGAGTCTGCTGGCGCTGCCCTTCGGCAGCTTCGCCCTCGCGCTCATGCGGCCCTCGGCGGCCCTGGACGCCCTGACCCGCGACTATTTCGACATCCGCCTGTGCGGCCTGCCGGCGGTGCTGGCCGGCTATGCGCTGATCGGCTGGCTGCTCGGCACGCAGAACGCCCGCGCGCCGCTTGCCATGCTGCTGGCCACCAGCCTGATCAACGTGGTGCTGGACCTGTGGTTCGTCTTCGGCCTCGGCTGGGGCGTGCCGGGCGCCGCCTGGGCCTCGGTGCTCGCCGAATGGAGCGGCGCCCTGCTCGGCCTGCAGCTGGCGAGGAGAACCCTGGGGCGTTTCCCCGGCCGCCTGCCACGGGCGGCCCTGCTCCGCTGGCGGAACTGGCGTCCGCTGCTGGCGGTGAACCGCGACATCTTCATCCGCAGCCTGCTGCTGCAGCTGGTGTTCTTCCTGCTCACCGTGCAGGGCACCCGTCTCGGCGATACGACGGTGGCGGCCAACGCCCTGCTGCTCAACGGCCTGCTGCTCTGCGCCCACGCCCTCGACGGTCTGGCCCATGCCCTGGAAGCCCTCTGCGGACACGCCGTCGGCGGTCGCGACCGCCTCGCCCTGCGCCGGGCGCTGGTGGTCGCCGGCGGCTGGTCGCTGCTGGCCAGCCTGGGCTTCGCCCTGTTCTTCCTGTTCGCCGGCGAGGCTTTCGTCGCCCTGCAGACCGATATCCCGGCGGTGCGCCGCCAGGCCCTGGCCTTCCTGCCCTATCTGGCGGCGCTACCGCCGATCGCGGTGTGGAGCTACCTGCTCGACGGCCTGCTCATCGGCGCCACCCGCGCCCGCGAGATGCGCGACGCCATGCTGCTCGCCGTGCTCCTGGCGCTACCGGCGGCCTGGCTGCTGCGGGAGCTGGGCAATCACGGCCTGTGGCTGGCCTTTCTCGCCTTCATGGCCCTGCGCGGGGCGGCGACAGGCCTGTTCGCCCGGCGCCTGTGGCGCCAGGGGCTGGCGGAACAGGGCCAGAGAGCCGGGTGAATCAGATCCGACGCCATCGGCGGGAAGGGCCCTACGGCCGTTTCCCGCCCTGTGCGCTTCATGCGGACAGATAGGACGAGCGGGTCAGCCCCAGGCGCAGGGCGTCGAGGAAGCGGGCGCGCTCGCGGGTGCCGATCGGCGCCCCGGCGACCTTGTCGCGATAGCAGGTCATCAGCTCCTCGGGCGAGAGGTGCACGTAGCGCAGCATGTCCTCGATGGTGTCGTGGGTCTCGATGCCGGCGTGGTAGATGCTGCCGTCGGCGCGCTGGTAGACGTTCACCGAGTCGGTGTCGCCGAACAGGTTGTGCATGTCGCCGAGGATCTCCTGATAGGCGCCGACCAGAAAGATGCCCAAGAGGTAGTCCTCGCCCTCGCGCAGCTCGTGCACCGGCAGGCTGGTCTCGATGCTCTGCTCGTCGACGTACTGCTTGATCTTGCCGTCGGAATCGCAGGTCAGGTCCTGCAGCACGGCACGGCGCAGCGGCTCCTCGTCGAGCCGGTCCAGCGGCAGGATCGGCAGGATCTGGTCGATGGCCCAGGTGTCCGGCAGGCTCTGGAACACCGAGAAGTTGCAGATGTACTTGTCCGCCAGCTTGTCGTTGAGCTCGTCGATCACCTGGCGGTGCGAGCGCTGGCGCGCCTTCAGCAGGTCGTACAGCCGCCGGCAGAGGGCGTAATAGCACTGCTCGGCCAGGGCCTTCTGCGCCAGGTTGAGCTTGCCCACCGAGTACTGTGCGGAAACCTCGCCGATGTAATGGGTCGCCCGCCAGTAGGTCTCGATGACCATCTCCGGATCGCCGGGGCCGGCGAGCAGGTCGATCAGCACCTGCAGCACCTCCGGATGCTCGGCCTGCGGGTCCAGCTGCGGCGGATCGTCGTCGTGCCGCTCCACGTCGGTGACCTGCACCACCAGCAGCGCATGGTGGGCGGTCAGCGCCCGGCCGCTCTCGGAGAAGATGTGCGGGTGCGGCAGCTCCTGGCGGTCGCAGAACTCCTTGAGCATGTCGACCACGGTGGCGGCGTAGTCGTCCACGTCGTAGTTGACCGAGCTGGCGTTGCGCGAGCGGGTACCGTCGTAGTCGACGCCCAGGCCGCCGCCGACGTCCACGTGGTCCACCGGCAGCCCCAGGGCGCGCAGTTCGCCGTAGTAGCGGATAGCCTCGCGGAAGCCCTTGCGGTAGTCGGCGATGTTGGCGATCTGCGAGCCCATGTGGAAATGCAGCAAGCGGATGCCCTGGTCCAGACCGGCGGCGCGGAAGCGCTCGACCACCGACAGCAGCTGCGCCGCGGACAGGCCGAACTTGGCTTTCTCGCCGCCAGTGTCGGCCCACTTGCTGGAGGTCAGCGAGGACAGCCGCACGCGCAGGCCGACCTGCGGGACGACCTTCAGCTCGGCCGCCTCCTCGATCACCAGCTGCACCTCGGACTCCTTCTCGATGACGATGAAGACGTTGTGCCCGAGCTTCTGCCCGATCAGGGCCAGGTGGATGAACTCGCGGTCCTTGTAGCCGTTGCAGATGATGGTGCCGCCCTTCGGCGCCAGGGCCAGCACGGCCAGCAGCTCGGGTTTCGAGCCGGCTTCCAGGCCGATGGAGACGTTCGGCGTGGCGATGATGCTCTCGATGACCGCTTCCTGCTGGTTGACCTTGATCGGGTACAGCGCGGTGTAGCGGTTGCCGTAGCCGAGACGCGCGATATGGGCATCGAAGGCGCCGGTCAGCTGACGCACGCGGTCCTGCAGGATGTCCGGGAAGCGCACCAGCAGCGGCAGCGACAGGCCGGACTGGCGCAACTGCTCGACCAGCTCGCGCAGGTCGACCGGCCGCTCGGCGCGGCGGTTCGGCAGGGCCTCCACGTGCCCGCGCTCGTTGACCGCGAAATAGCCAGCACCCCAGTGGCGGATGCCGTAGACGGTGCGGCTGTCGGCCACGGTCCACTGGCTGCCATCGTCTTTGCGTGTACGTCGTGGTGCGGACATCGGGCTCTCCTGTGGCTGGATATCAAACCGGATACGGCGCCGCGCCGGGCGGCGGCTAGCCTCCGGACTTCTTCGCCTTGAAACCGCGCTTGCCGAGCTCCTCGACCAGCAGCTCGACGTGCTCGCCCTGGATCTCGATGACGCCGTCCTTGAGCGCGCCGCCGGTGCCGCAGCGGCGCTTGAGGGCGCTGGCCAGCTCCTTCAGCTCGGCCTCGGCCAATGGCACGCCGGTGACGGTGGTCACCGTCTTGCCGCCGCGGCCCTTGGTCTCGCGGCGCACCCGGGCGATGCCGTCGCCGGCGGGTATCGTGTTCTGCTTGCAGACGCACTGGGCCACCGGCTGGCCGCAATCGGGACAGTGGCGACCGGCGTCGGTGGAGTAGACCAGACCGCCGAGGGCGGAAAGGGAAGAGGCTTTCTTGGCCAAGGGAGGCATCCTCGGAAATACGTTCGAACGATGACAATCCAGGGGCGAAATCATTCGCCCCGATTCGCAGGGGACAGGCCGGAGCCTATCCCAGATAACGCCGCAGGGCTTCCAGGGAATCCGGGCAGTAGGGCAACTCGAGCGCCTCGCGCAGCGCCTCGGCAGGGGCGATGAAGCGCGCCTCCAGCACCTCCTCCGGCTGCAGCACCAGTGGGGCGTCGGAGACCGCGGAGAACACCCCGCACCAGAGGCGGTTGTCCGGCTCGTCGAAGAAGAAGCGCCCATGTTCGCGCAGCGCCACCCCGGCGATGCCGAGCTCCTCCTCCAGTTCGCGGGCGGCGGACTCCGGGTAGTCCTCGCCGGCCTGCACCATGCCGCCGGCGGCCACATCCCAGTAGCCGGGATAGATCGCCTTGCTCAGGGTGCGGCGGTGCACGCAGAGCTGCCCGGCGCCGTTGAACAGCAGGATGAAGGTGCCGCGGCCGATCAGCCGGCGCTCGCGCAGCTCGGCGCGGGGCAGCGCGCCGAGCGGGCGGTCCCGCTCGTCGACCCAGGCGACCCGTTCGGCGTCGGAGGCGGCGCGGTGGGCCGCCTCCCGTTCGGCATCGACCATCAGCCCTGGGCCAGCAGCATGCGCAGATCGATGATCGCGGCGTTGGCCCGGGAGATGTAGTTGGCCATCACCAGCGAGTGGTTGGCGAGGATGCCGTAGCCGCTGCCGTTCAGCACCATCGGGCTCCACAGCGGCGCCTGCGCCGCCTCCAGCTCGCGGATGATCTGCCGCACGCTGACGGTGGCGTTCTTCTTCGCCAGCACGTCGGCGAAGTCCACCTCGATGGCGCGCAGCAGGTGCGACAGCGCCCAAGCCTGACCGCGGGCCTCATAGAACACGTTGTCGATCTGCAGCCAGGGGGTTTTGACGATCTCCTCGTTGACCTGCGGGATCAGGCCCTTGCTGGCGGCTTCCTGCGGCGCTATGTCGGTATTCAGGCGCACCCGCCCGACGCTGGCGGAGAGCCGCTGCGACAGCGAGCCGAGACGGGTCGAGACGTCGCCCAGCCAATTGTTGAGGTTGTCGGCGCGGGCGTAGAAAATCGCCTGCGGCTGGGCCGGGTCGCTCAGGCGCGCCAGGTAGCTGTCGAGAAACTTGAGGCCGTCGCGATATTCGGTCTCCGAGGCCGGCAGGGCCCAACTGCGGTTGTCGAAGTTTAAATGCGGCTCGGCCTTGGCCAAATCGGGGTCCTCGGTGGACTGCGACTGGGAGCGGGCGAAGTCCTTGCGCAGCGAACGCGACAGATCGCGCACCTGCACCAGCACGCCGTACTCCCAGCTCGGCATGTTGTCCAGCCAGAGTCCGGGCGGGGCGATGTCGTTGGACAGGTAGCCGCCGGGCTTGTCGAGCAGGGTGCTGGACACCCGCTTCAGGGTGGCGACCGTGGTGTAGCCCGTGACCAGTTGCCGCTGCGCCTGCTCGGCCGCGGCGGCGGCGCTCTGCTGCACCGGGAAAGGCTCCGGCTCCTGGCTCCAGTACCAGCCGAGCAACAGGGTCACCAGCAGGTAGAGGCCGAGCAACAACCCCAGGGAGCGTCCGAGCCAGCGGTTGCCGAAATAACTGCCCACGTCCTCCATGGCGTTGTCGACACGGTCGCGCGTACCGCCTGCGCGTTTCATCCAGTCCAGCATGACTAAATCCTTCCTACGTTCGGAGATTCGGGCGCAATCCGACGGGCCGGTTGCGCGAAACAGGGAGCCTAGCACTATAAGGGATGCGCCGACGCCGTGCAGCGCCGCGACAAAATCGCTTACACCCTCGCCTGCAGTCGGCGGCCGGCTCCGGTATCATGTGAGGATTTGTTGCTTCGAGAAGTTCATGCGACGCCTGTTGATCCTGCTTCTGCTGCTGTTCTCGCTGCCCGCCGCTGCCGGCCTGTTCGACAGCCGCCCGAGCGCCGCCTTCGGCGAGCTGAACAACAGCGGCGACTTCCTGCCGGTGCGTCAGGCCTTCCGCCTGAGCCTGGTGGAAAGCACGCCGGAAGCGGTCCGGCTGCGCTTCGTCGCAGCAGAAGGCTACTACCTCTATCGCCAGCGCTTCCAGTTCCGCGCGGAACCCGCCACGGTCGGGCTCGGCGCGGCGCGTCTGCCGGCCGGCGAGCGCAAGACCGACGAGTTCTTCGGTGAGGTCGAGGTCTACCACGGCATCCTCGACATCGAGCTGCCGCTGGACAATCCCGACCGTCAGCCGTTCACCCTCCAGGTCACCTACCAGGGCTGCGCCGACAAGGGCCTGTGCTACCCGCCGGAGACCGAACGACTGGCGATCGGCGGCCCCCCGGCGGCCGAGCCCCGGGCGGGCATCGTCCCGAGCGCAGCCGCCGCGGATGCCGATAGCGCCGGCGCCTGGAGCTGGCGGGCACTGGCGCTGTTCTTCCTCGCCGGTCTCGGCCTGACCTTCACCCCCTGCGTCCTGCCGATGCTGCCGATCCTCTCCGGGGTGGTGCTGCGCGGCCAGATCGGCGGCGCCCGCGGCCTGATCCTGTCGCTGGCCTATGTCCTGCCGATGGCCGCCTGCTTCGCCCTGCTCGGCGCCCTGATGGGGACGTTCGGCGCCGAGCTGAACCTGCAGGCACGTCTGCAGTCGCCCTGGGTACTGGTGCCCTTCGCCGCCTTCTTCGGGCTGTTCGCCCTGGCCATGTTCGGCGTCTACGAGCTGCGCCTGCCGGCCTTCCTCCGCGCGCCGCTGGACCGCCTGGCCGGCAACACCCGCGGCGGCTCGATCTGGGGCGCCGCGGCGCTCGGCGTGGTTTCCAGCCTGCTGGTGTCGCCCTGCGTCTCCGCGCCGCTGGCCGGCGCCCTGCTCTACATCAGCAGCAGCGGCGACGCCCTGGGCGGCGGCCTCAAGCTGTTCGTCCTCGGCCTCGGTATGGGTGCCCCGCTGGTGCTGTTCGCCACCGGCGGTGGTGCCCTGCTGCCCAAGAGCGGCCCGTGGATGGTCGCGGTACGCAACGCCTTCGGCGTGCTGCTGCTGGCGGTCGCCGTGTGGATGCTCGAACGCGTGCTGCCCGGCCCGCTGGCCCTGGCCCTGTGGGGGCTGCTGGCGGCCGGCGTGGCGCTGTTCCTCGGCGCCCTCGAATTCACCGCCAAGAGCCACCGGCAGAAGCTCGGTCAGTTATTCGGCCTCCTGCTGCTGGTCTACGCCCTGGCCAGTTGGACCGGCGCCCTGCGCGGCGAATCCGACCCGCTGCGCCCGCTCGGCACGCCCGCGCCGCTCGGTGCCACCGCCGCTCAGCCGGCCGGTGCCTGGCAGACCGTCGACAGCCCGGCCGCGCTGGATGCCGTCCTGCAGGAGGCCAGGGCGGCCGGACAGCCGCTGCTGCTCGACTGGTACGCCGACTGGTGCATCAGCTGCAAGGTGATCGAGCGCGAGGTGTTCTCCGCCGCGGAAGTCGCCGCCCGCCTCGGCGACTTCCGGCTGGTCCGCTTCGACATCACCGCCAGCACCCCCGCGCAGCGCACCCTGCTTGATCGCTACCAGCTGTTCGGCCCGCCGGCGATCCAGTTCTTCGCTGCCGACGGCCAGGAGCAGAAAAACCTGCGGGTGGTGGGGGAGATCGATGCGACCGCCTTCGCAAAACGCCTTCAGGAAAGTCTTTCCCGGCGTTTATCCGACGGAAATAACCAGAAATAGCGGGCAAAATGCGGACATTTACAGCTAAAATGCCAATCAGCAGCAGGCAGTCGCTCGCAGCCCGCCAGCGGGCGGGTCGCGCAGAGAGCGCCTGCGACGCAGCTTTTCAGTAACAAGGGAGATCATCACCGACATGGCGACCCTACTGGTGCTCCATGGGCCCAACCTCAACCTGCTGGGGACCCGCGAGCCCGGCGTCTACGGCGCCACCACCCTCGCCCAGATCAACCAGGATCTCGAGCAGCGCGCCCGCGAAGCCGGCCATCGCCTGTTCCATCTGCAGAGCAATGCCGAACACGAGCTGATCGAGCGGATCCACGCCGCGCGCAACGAGGGAGTGGATTACATCATCATCAATCCGGCGGCTTTCACCCACACAAGTGTAGCCCTACGTGACGCATTGCTGGCGGTGAGCATCCCATTCACCGAAGTGCACCTGTCCAACGTGCACAAGCGCGAACCGTTCCGCCATCACTCCTACTTCTCCGATGTCGCCGTGGGAGTGATTTGCGGCCTGGGCGCCATCGGTTACCGGCTGGCCCTGGAAGCCGCCCTCGAACACCTAGAACGACCCTGATTTTCAACTGGGAGCATTCCTGAATGGATATCCGCAAAGTCAAGAAACTGATCGAACTGCTGGAAGAGTCCGGCATCGACGAGCTGGAAATTCGCGAAGGCGAAGAATCGGTACGCATCAGCCGCAACAGCAAGGCCATCGCCCAACCGATCTACGCCGCCGCCCCGGCCCCGCTCGCCGCCGCCGCCCCGGCGCTCGCCGCCGCTCCGGCCGCTTTCGCCGAAGCCGCAGCTCCAGCCGCTCCGCAGCTGAACGGCCACGTGGTGCGTTCGCCGATGGTCGGCACCTTCTACCGCTCGCCATCGCCGACGGCCAAGGTCTTCGTCGAAGTCGGCCAGAGCGTGAAGAAGGGCGACACCCTCTGCATCGTCGAAGCCATGAAGATGATGAACCACATCGAAGCCGAGACCAGCGGCGTCATCGAATCCATCCTGGTGGAGAACGGGCAGCCGGTAGAATACGACCAGCCGCTGTTCACCATCGTTTGAACCGCGGAGAACCTGCGATGTTGGAAAAAGTCCTGATCGCCAATCGCGGCGAGATCGCCCTGCGTATCCTGCGTGCCTGCAAGGAGCTGGGCATCAAGACGGTGGCTGTGTATTCGACGGCGGACCGCGACCTGATGCACCTGGGCCTCGCCGACGAGAGCGTGTGCATCGGCCCGGCTCCGGCGGCCAAATCCTACCTGCACATCCCGGCCATCATCGCCGCCGCCGAAGTGACCGGCGCGACCGGGATCCATCCGGGCTACGGCTTCCTCGCCGAGAACGCCGACTTCGCCGAGCAGGTGGAGAAATCCGGCTTCGCCTTCATCGGCCCGACCGCCGACGTGATCCGCCTGATGGGCGACAAGGTTTCGGCCAAGCACGCCATGAAGCAGGCCGGCGTGCCCACCGTGCCCGGTTCCGACGGTCCGCTGCCGGAAAACGAGGAAGAGGCCCTAGCCATCGCCCGCGACGTCGGCTATCCGGTGATCATCAAGGCCGCCGGCGGCGGCGGCGGTCGCGGCATGCGCGTGGTGCACAAGGAAGAGGACCTGATCAAGTCGGCGCGACTGACCCGCACCGAGGCCGAAGCGGCCTTCGGCAACGGCATGGTCTACCTGGAGAAGTTCCTGGTGAACCCGCGCCACGTGGAGGTACAGGTACTGTCCGACGGACAGGGCAACGCCATCCACCTGGGCGACCGCGACTGCTCGCTGCAGCGCCGTCACCAGAAGGTGCTGGAAGAGGCCCCGGCGCCGCACATCGACGAAAAGGCCCGCGCCGAGGTGCTGGACCGCTGCGTGCGCGCCTGCATCGAGATCGGCTACCGCGGCGCCGGCACCTTCGAGTTCCTCTATGAAGACGGCAACTTCTACTTCATCGAGATGAACACCCGCGTGCAGGTCGAACACCCGGTCACCGAGATGGTCACCGGCATCGACATCGTCAAGGAGATGCTGCGCATCGCCGGCGGCGAGAAGCTGTCCATCCGCCAGGAGGACGTGGTGATCCGCGGCCACGCGCTGGAATGCCGGGTCAACGCCGAGGACCCGGAGACCTTCATGCCCAGCCCCGGCCGGGTCAAGCACTTCCACGCCCCGGGCGGCAACGGCATCCGCGTCGACTCGCACCTGTACAGCGGCTATGCGGTACCGCCGAACTACGACTCGCTGATCGGCAAGCTGATCGCCTACGGCAAGGATCGCGACGAGGCCATGGCGCGCATGCGCAACGCCCTCGACGAGATCGTGGTCGACGGTATCAAGACCAACGTGCCGCTGCACCGCGATCTGGTCCGCGACGCGAGCTTCTGCAAGGGCGGCGTCAACATCCACTATCTGGAGCACAAGCTGGCCGACAAGTAAGCCTGCCCAGCGGTGGATAATGACGGGCCGCCATCCCAGCGATGCGCGGCCCGTTCCGTTTCCAGTCAGCCGATTTTCCGCCCCGCTGCAGCGGGGCCCGCTCTGCCATGAGGTATGCCATGCCCTGGTTACAAGTCCGTCTCGCCATCACCCCGGAACAGGCCCAGACCTACGAGGACGCCCTGCTCGACGTGGGCGCCGTCTCGGTGACCTTCATGGATGCCGAGGACCAGCCGATCTTCGAGCCCGATCTCGGCACCACTCCGCTCTGGTCGCACACCCATCTGCTCGCCCTGTTCGAGGCGGACGTGGACCCCGCCCCCCTCCTCGCCCACCTGGAACTGCTGACCGGCGCCGCGCTACCGGAGCACCAGATCGAGCGCATCGAGGACCAGGACTGGGAACGCAGCTGGATGGATAACTTCCAGCCGATGCGCTTCGGCCGCCGCCTGTGGATAGTGCCGAGCTGGCACGAGGCGCCGCAGCCGGAGGCGGTCAACCTGCTGCTCGATCCGGGCCTGGCCTTCGGCACCGGCACCCACCCGACTACCGCCCTGTGCCTGGAGTGGCTCGATGCCCAGGACCTGGCCGGCTGCACGGTGCTGGACTTCGGCTGCGGCTCCGGCATCCTGGCCATCGCCGCGCTGCTGCTCGGTGCCGAGCGGGCGATCGGCACCGACATCGACCCACAGGCCCTGGAGGCCTCCCGCGACAACGCCGGCCGCAACGGCATCGCCCCCGAGCGCTTCCCGCTCTACCTGCCCGAGCAACTGCCGCAGCAGCAGGCCGACGTGGTGGTGGCGAACATCCTCGCCGGCCCGCTGGTGCAACTGGCGCCGCGGATCACCTCGCTGGTCAAGCCGGGCGGCCGCCTGGCGCTGTCCGGCATCCTCGCCGAACAGGCCGAGGAGGTGCGCACTGCCTACGCCGACGCCTTCGAGCTCGAGCCGACCGCGGAAAAGGACGGCTGGGTGAGGATCGGCGGCGTGCGCCGCTGATTCGCGCGGAGCCGGCGCCCCTGCCGCTCCTCCCGGGCCTGGGTTAGACTAGCGCCCCCAGCTCCCTATCGCAGAGCGCCGGCAGTGGATGGCCGGCGCCCGAAGTGCCGGCCATCGGATCAACGCATGACAGACACCTTCGTCACCCAGTGCCCCCATTGCCAGACCCGCTTCCGGGTCAATCGACCGCAGCTGGACGCGGCGCGCGGCATGGCGCGTTGCGGCACCTGCCTGCAGGTGTTCAATGCCGCGCAGAACCTGCTCACGTCTGCGGCCATGAAGGAAGCGGCCCCCGCCGTCGCGCGTGCACCGGCGACCGAGCCCGCGCCGACCGACAAGCCGGCGGCTGCCAGTCAGCAGCCGCAGCCCGGGCTGTGGTCGCACGACGACCTCGACCTGGCCGATCTGGATCTGGACAACCTCGACCTCGACGCCGAACTGGCCAAGCTGGAAGCCCTGGAGCGCCAGCAGCAGCTCGAGCGCTCGGCCGCCGCGGCCGAGCCGGCGCCCGCCCCGGCTGCGCGGACCAGGGACGAGGAACCCAGAATCACCACGCTCCGTCCGACCAAGCCGGCCGCCGCCCCCCCTCCCGAGCACGAGGAGCCGGCGCCGCCACCGACCAGCTCGCTGCTGATCACGCCGAGCGGCAAGGGCGAGCGCAGCGAGCCCACGCTGTCCCTGGATCGCCTGATCGTCGAGGAGGACGAGCACGACGACCGACTGGTGGCGGAGCCGGATCTGGACGAAGAGCCGATCGCCAGCCCCGAGCGAACCGGGCGCAAGCAACCGGAGCAGCCGGCGGAGGCCCTCTTCGAACTGGACGAGGAGCCCCTGCAGCTGGACTGGCAGAAGCCGCGCAAGCCCTGGGGCCGCTGGCTCGGCTGGGGACTGCTGAACCTGCTGGCCGCCGCTGCCCTGGCTGGCCAGTACGTCTGGTACCACTTCGACGAACTGGCTCGGCAGGAGGACTATCGGCCCTGGTTCGAAGAGCTCTGCCCGATGCTGGGCTGCAGCCTGCCGCCCAGGGTCGACATCGGCCAGATCAAGAGCAGCAATCTGGTTGTGCGCAAGCATCCGGAATTCAGCGGCGCCCTGGTGGTCGACGCGATCATCTACAACCGTGCGTCCTTCGCCCAGCCGTTCCCCCTGCTCGAACTGCGCTTCACCGACCTGAGCGGACTGGTGGTTGCCAGCCGGCGCTTCAAACCGGGTGAATACCTCGGCGGGGAGCTGGCCGGACAGGAGCAGATGCCGCCGCAGACCCCCATCCACATCGCCCTGGAAATCCTCGACCCGGGGCCCCAGGCGGTGAATTACAGCCTAAGCTTCCATTCTCCGGAATGAGCCTCCGGCGCTCGCCGGCGGGCGCCCGCCCGCCCCGGCGCCCGGCCGGCGATTGTTCATAATTTGTGCAAAACTGCTTTTAACCGTTCATGGGGAGCGGGTATCATGCCCACCCTTTTTTGAGTCCCCGATCGACCTGAATCCAGTCTCCAACAGGGAAGACCTATGTCGATGGTACGCATCGGCCCCTACACATTACCGAACCGGTTGGTCCTCGCCCCCATGGCGGGGGTCACCGACCGTCCGTTCCGCGCCCTCTGCCGCCGTCTCGGCGCCGGCCTGGTGGTGTCGGAGATGGTCACCAGCGATACCCGCCTGTGGCACAGCCGCAAGTCGCGCCTGCGCCTGCTGCACGCGGACGATCCGGAGCCGCGCTCGGTGCAGATCGCCGGCGGCGATCCGCGGATGCTCGCCGAGGCGGCCCGCTGCAACGTGGAACTGGGGGCGCAGATCATCGACATCAACATGGGCTGCCCGGCGAAGAAAGTCTGCAACAAGGCCGCCGGATCGGCGCTGATGCGCGACGAGGCGCTGGTCGCGGAGATTCTCGAAGCGGTGGTCAAGGCAGTTGAGGTGCCGGTGACCCTGAAGATCCGCACCGGCTGGGACCACGCCAACCGCAACGGCCTGCGCATCGCCAGGATCGCCGAGGACGCCGGCATCGCCGCCCTGGCGGTGCACGGCCGGACGCGCGCCGACCTGTACCAGGGGCAGGCCGAATACGACACCATCGCCGCGATCAAGCAGGCCCTGACGATTCCGGTGTTCGCCAACGGCGACATCGACTCGCCGGAGAAGGCCCGCCAGGTGCTCGACGCCACGGGCGCCGACGGCCTGCTGATCGGTCGCGCGGCCCAGGGAAGGCCATGGATCTTCCGCGAGATTGAGCACTACCTGAATACCGGCAAGCGACTGCCGGCGCCGTCACTGGAGGAAAGGGAACGCATCCTGCTGGAGCACCTGACCGCACTGCACCTCTTTTACGGGGAAGAAATGGGTATCCGCATCGCCCGCAAGCACGTCGGCTGGTATCTGGCAAGCCTGCCGGGCGCCAGGGAGTTTCGCGCCCACTTCAATCGTTTGGATACCACGGACGCGCAAAGCGCCCACGTTCGACAGTTCTTCGCCGAACGGCACGACGAGGTGGAAGGAGTGGCCGCATGACGACGATGACCGAGAATTTAGTAAGTGGAACAACGCCCGTGAGCGACAACGTCAACCTGAAACAGCACCTGAACACGCCGAGCGCCGAGGGCCACACCCTGCGCGACAGCGTGGAGAAGGCGCTGCACAACTATTTCGCCCATCTCGAAGGCGCATCCGTCACGGATGTCTACAATCTGGTGCTTTCCGAAGTGGAGGCACCGCTGCTGGAAACCGTGATGCACTACGTCAAGGGGAACCAGACCAAGGCATCCGAGCTGCTCGGTCTGAATCGCGGCACCCTGCGCAAGAAACTGAAGCAGTACGACCTTCTTTGAAAAAGCGGTGCCCGGCCGCGTGCGCACCCCGCCCGCGATCTGACGCCTGCAGCCTGTAGCCCTTAGGACTGTGTTTATGACCGACCAAACCACCCGCCTCCCCGTCCGCCGCGCGCTGATCAGCGTGTCCGACAAGACCGGCGTCGTCGACTTCGCCCGCGAACTCGCCGCCCTCGGCGTCGAGATCCTCTCCACCGGCGGCACCTTCAAGCTGCTGCGCGAAAACGGCGTGAACGCCGTGGAAGTGGCCGACTACACCGGTTTCCCGGAAATGATGGACGGCCGGGTGAAGACCCTGCATCCGAAGATCCACGGCGGCATCCTCGGCCGTCGCGACAAGGATGGCGCGGTCATGGCCGAACACGGCATCCAGCCGATCGACCTGGTGGCGGTCAACCTCTACCCGTTCGCCGCCACCGTGGCCAAGCCGGACTGCACCCTGGCCGACGCCATCGAGAACATCGACATCGGCGGCCCGACCATGGTCCGCAGCGCGGCGAAGAACCACAAGGACGTGGCCATCGTGGTCAACGCCTCCGACTACGCCGGCGTGGTCGAGTCCCTGAAGAACGGCGGCCTGACCTACGCCCAGCGCTTCGACCTGGCGCTCAAGGCCTTTGAGCACACCGCCACCTACGACGGCATGATCGCCAACTACCTGGGCACCATCGACCAGGCGGCCGAGACCCTGTCCACCGAAGGCCGCAGCGAGTTCCCGCGCACCTTCAACAGCCAGTTCATCAAGGCGCAGGACATGCGCTACGGCGAGAACCCGCACCAGAAGGCGGCCTTCTACGTCGAGGCCAACCCGCTGGAGGCCAGCGTCGCCACCGCCAAGCAGCTGCAGGGCAAGGAGCTGTCCTACAACAACGTGGCCGACACCGACGCCGCGCTGGAATGCGTGAAGAGCTTCGTCAAGCCGGCCTGCGTGATCGTCAAGCACGCCAACCCGTGCGGCGTGGCCGTGGTGCCGGAGAACGAAGGCGGCATCCGCAAGGCTTACGACCTGGCCTACGCCACCGACAGCGAATCCGCCTTCGGCGGCATCATCGCCTTCAACCGCGAGCTGGACTTTGATACCGCCAAGGCCATCGTCGAGCGCCAGTTCGTCGAGGTGATCATCGCCCCGTCCGTCAGCGCCGAGGCCCGCGAAGTGGTCGCCGCCAAGGCCAACGTGCGCCTGCTCGAGTGCGGCCAGTGGCCGGCCGAGCGCGTCAATGGTCTGGACTACAAGCGCGTCAACGGCGGCCTGCTGGTGCAGAGCCGCGACATCGGCATGATCACCGAGGCCGACCTCAAGGTGGTGACCAAGCGCGCACCGACCGAGCAGGAAATCCACGACCTGATCTTCGCCTGGAAAGTGGCCAAGTTCGTCAAATCCAACGCCATCGTCTACGCCAAGAACCGCCAGACCGTCGGCGTCGGCGCCGGGCAGATGAGTCGGGTCAACTCCGCGCGCATCGCCGCGATCAAGGCCGAACACGCCGGCCTGTCGGTGCCGGGCGCGGTGATGGCGAGCGACGCCTTCTTCCCGTTCCGCGACGGCATCGACAACGCGGCCAAGGCCGGCATCACCGCGGTGATCCAGCCGGGCGGCTCGCTGCGCGACAACGAGGTGATCGCCGCGGCCGACGAGGCCGGCATGGCGATGGTCTTCACCGGCATGCGCCACTTCCGTCATTGATCGACCGGACGGTGGATGTCTGCGGCCATCCACCCTACGCAACACGCCAGACATCGTAGGGTGGAAAACCGCACAGCGTTTTCCACCGCTGGACCCCAGGTCCACCTCCCCGAGGAGAGAAACATGAACGTACTGATCATCGGCAGCGGCGGCCGCGAGCACGCCCTGGCCTGGAAAGTGGCGCAAGACCCGCGCGTCGCGAAAGTCTTCGTCGCCCCCGGCAACGCCGGCACCGCCCTGGAGCCCAAGTGCGAGAACGTCGCCCTCGACGTGCTGGCCCTCGAGCAGTTGGCCGACTTCGCCGAGAAGAACGTGGAACTGACGATCGTCGGTCCGGAAGTGCCGCTGGTGAAGGGCGTGGTCGATCTGTTCCGCTCGCGCGGCCTCGCCATCTTCGGCCCGACCGCCGGTGCCGCCCAGCTGGAAGGCTCCAAGGCCTTCACCAAGGACTTCCTGGCCCGCCACAACATCCCCACCGCCGCCTACCGGAACTTTACCGAGGTCGAGCCGGCCCTGGCCTACCTGCGCGAGGTGGGCGCGCCCATCGTGGTCAAGGCCGACGGCCTGGCTGCCGGCAAGGGCGTGATCGTCGCCATGACCCTCGAGGAAGCCGAGGAAGCGGTGCGCGACATGCTCTCCGGCAACGCCTTCGGCGACGCCGGCGCGCGCGTGGTGATCGAGGAGTTCCTCGACGGCGAGGAAGCCAGCTTCATCGTCATGGTCGACGGCGAGCACGTGCTGCCGATGGCCACCAGCCAGGATCACAAGCGCGTCGGCGACGGCGACACCGGCCCGAACACCGGCGGCATGGGCGCCTACTCGCCGGCACCGGTGGTCACGCCCGCGGTCCACCAGCGGGTGATGGACGAGATTATCTTTCCGACCATCCGCGGCATGGCGGCGGAAGGCAACGTCTACACTGGCTTCCTGTACGCCGGCCTGATGATCGACAAGTCGGGGGCGCCCAAGGTCATCGAGTTCAACTGCCGTTTCGGCGATCCGGAAACCCAACCGGTGATGCTGCGCCTGCAGTCGAGCCTGGTGCTGCTGGTGGAGGCGGCACTGGCCAAGGCGCTGCACAAGATCGAAGCGCAGTGGGATCCGCGGCCGAGCCTGGGTGTGGTGCTGGCCGCCGGGGGCTATCCGGGCGACTACGCCAAGGGCGCCGTCATCTCCGGTCTGGAGGCCGCCGCCCAGCTGCCGGGCAAGGTGTTCCACGCCGGCACCGCAGTCGCCGATGGCCAGGTGGTCACCGCCGGCGGTCGCGTGCTCTGTGCCACCGCCCTTGGCGAGACGGTATCCGCCGCCCAGCGCAACGCCTATGCCCTGGCGGAGAAAATCGACTGGGAAGGCTGCTTCTATCGCCGGGACATCGGTTACCGCGCCATCGCCCGGGAGAGTTGAAGATCCGCAGCGTTCGAGTGCCAGAAAGGCTGCCCTCCGGCAGCCTTTCTGGCGGTTACCTCACAACGAGCGATTGGCTATAATTTCGCCGTTCTTTCAGGAAGGGACACCGCAGTGCGTCGGCTCTGGAATGCCACAACGCTGGCCATCTGTCTGCTGTTGATAGCGCTGGCGACTCTGCCGTTCGTCGCGGGCAACCTGCTTCGTCCGGAACAGGTCTCCGTGTCCGCCGAAAGCCCCACGCGCGCCAACCAATGGTGGATATTCTTCGACCAGGGTGGCCACCTGAGGCTGGAGGACGTGACAGACCGCCGCGAGCTGTTCAGTCCCCTCGACCGCCGCTCCCTCACCCTGCCGGCCAGCGACCAGGCGGTCTGGCTCCAGGTGCCGATTCCCGCGCACGCCGAGCCGCGCTGGCTGTGGATGTTCGGCCCGCGCATCGAGCGCCTCGATTTCTACCTGCTGAAGGGCGGCAAACTCGAACAGAAGCTCGAGACCGGCGCGGTGCGCCCCCTGGACTCGCGCCCTTACGCATCGTCCTCCTACCTGTTCCCCCTGCCGAACGACGGGGAGACGCGCGAAGTCTGGCTGCGGCTGAGCAACCCGCACCAGATGGCGCTCGCCTGGTTCGGCACCCTGGACACCGCCGGCCTGCTCGCCGAAGGGCGTTCCGCCTACCTGCTCGGCGCGCTGCTCTGCACCCTGGCCATCGGCTTGGTGTACAACCTGATCCGCTTCTTCTACAACAAGGCCAACTGCAATCTCTGGCTGTCCCTGGCGCAGGGCTCGCTGCTCTTGAGCACCACCAGCCACTTCGGCCTGCTCGCCCTCTGGCTGCCGCAATTGAGCCTCCGACAGAGCCTGATCGCGGATGCCAGCGCCCTGGGCAGCTTCCTGTTCCTGCTGCTGTTCTCCGACAGCTTCTTCGACCGAGCCAAGCGCAGCCGGGCGTTCGACTGGCTCCTGCGCGGCCAGGCCGTCCTGATCGGCCTGGCCATGCTCCTCAGTGGGCTCTACGACCAGGGCTGGCTGCACAACCTGCTGATCGTGCCCGCGGCCCTGACGGTGACCCTGGTACCCGCCTACCACTGGCTGAACGGTTACCGCCCGGCCCGCCTGGTGCTGGTCGGCATGCTGTTCCTCCATCTGGGCTTCACCACCTACCTGACCATGCCGTTCGATTTCAATCAGAACAGCCCGGTCTGGCTGATGCTCGATCTCTTCGCCTTCACCGCCCTCAGCGGCCTGATGCTGACCTTCGCGATGGCCGAACGGCAGCGCGGCATCGAGCGGGAAACCGCCGCCCAGCACACCAACGAAGCCGCGACCTCGGCCGAGCTGCGGGCCAAGTCGGAATTCCTCGCCAAGCTGAGCCACGAGATCCGCACGCCGATGAACGGGGTGCTGGGCATGACCGAACTGCTGCTCGGCACGCCGCTGACCGCCAAGCAGTACGACTACGTGCAGACCATCAACAGCTCGGGCAACGAACTGCTCAGCCTGATCAACGACATCCTCGACATCTCACGCCTGGAGTCCCGGCAGATCGAACCGGACGACGTGCAGTACGACCTCAACGGCCTGATCGAGGACTGCCTGGGCATCTTCCGCGCCAAGGCCGAGCAGCGGAAGGTCGAACTGATCGGCTTCATCCAGCCGCAGGTGCCGCGCGTGGTCAACGGCGACCCGACGCGCCTGCGCCAGGTTCTGCTGAGCCTGATCGAGAACGCCTTCCGCCAGACCGACGAAGGCGACATCCTGCTCAAGGTCTCGCTGGACACCGGCGGCCCGCAGCCGCGCCTGCACATCGCCGTGCAGGACAGCGGCGAGGCGATGCCGGCGGCCAAGCGCGAAGCCCTGCTGAAAGACCGCGTGCGCAGCAGCGATTTGCTCTCCGCCGCACAGATCGACGGTAGCCTGAGCCTGATCATCGCCCGCCAGCTGGTCTCCCTGATGCACGGCAGCTACGGCATCGACGTCGGGCCGACCCGCGGCACCACGGTGTGGCTGTCCCTGCCCCTCGACCCGGCGCGTCTGGAGCACCCGGTCGCGGACCTCGACAGCCCGCTGCAGGACGCACGCCTGCTGGTGGTGGACGACAACGATACTTGCCGCAAGGTGCTCCTGCAGCAGTGCAGCGCCTGGGGCATGAAGGTCAGCACCGTCTCCTCCGGCAAGGAGGCGCTGGCTCTGCTGCGGACCAAGGCCAACCTGCGCGAATACTTCGACGTCGTCCTCCTCGACCAGGGCATGCCCGGCATGAGCGGCCTGCAGCTGGCGCAGAAGATCAAGGAGGACCCGGGCCTGAACCAGGACATCCTGCTGATCATGCTGACCGGCGCCAGCGACGCCCCGGGCCGGATCACCGCGCGCAACGCCGGCATCCAGTGCTGCCTGGCCAAACCGGTGGCCGGCTATACCCTGAAGACTACCCTGGCCGAGCAGCTCGGCCAGCGCCGGGAGCACAACCTGCAGCCGGAAGCCCTGGGCGAGAGCGCACCGCTGGAGGTGCCGAGCGATTTCAAGATCCTCGTCGCCGAGGACAACAGCATCTCCACCAAAGTCATCCGCGGCATGCTGCGCAAGCTCAACCTGCAACCGGACACCGCCAGCAACGGCGAGGAAGCCCTGCAGGCGATGAAGGCAAAGCAGTACGACCTGGTGCTGATGGACTGCGAGATGCCGATCCTCGACGGCTTCGCCGCCACCGAGCAGCTGCGCGCCTGGGAAGCCCTCGAGCATCGCCCGCGCACTCCGGTCGTCGCCCTGACGGCGCACATCCTCAGCGAGCACCGGGAACATGCCCGGCAGGTCGGCATGGACGGACACCTGGCCAAGCCGGTGGAGCTGTCGCAGCTGCGCGAGCTGATCGAGCAGTGGGTGGAACGCAAGGAGCGCCAGCGCCAGGTGCTCAGCCTCAGTCGCTGAACGTACGTCCTCCGCAGTGTCCGACGATCGTGCGCGGCGACAGGCAGCATCCGGCGCCGCTCTCGCTTAGAATGCGCGGCCGTTTTCCCGATCGAGCCTCTGCATGACCATCGCCCTCCCCGCCCGCGCCTGCGGTATCGACTTCGGTACCTCCAACTCCACCGTCGGCTGGCTGCGGCCCGATCAGCAGCCGCTGATCGCCCTCGAAGACGACAAGTTCACCCTGCCCTCGGTGGTCTTCTTCAATCTCGAGGAGCGCCGCCCGGTCTACGGCCGGCTCGCCCTGCACGAGTACCTGGAAGGCTACGAGGGCCGCCTGCTGCGCTCGCTGAAGAGCCTGCTCGGCTCCAAGCTGCTGAAGAGCGAGACCGCGGTGCTCGGCAGCGCCCTGCCGTTCAAGGAAATTCTCGGTCTGTTCCTCGGCGAGCTGAAGAAGCGCGCCGAGGCGGTCGCCGGACGGCCGTTCGAGGAAGTGGTGCTGGGCCGCCCGGTGTTCTTCGTCGACGACGATCCGCAGGCCGACCGGGAAGCCGCGGACACCCTGAGCGAGGTGGCGAAGAAGCTCGGTTTCAAGGAGGTTTCCTTCCAGTACGAGCCGATCGCCGCGGCCTTCGACTACGAGTCGGCGATCGAGCGCGAGGAACTGGTGCTGATCGTCGACATCGGCGGCGGCACCTCGGACTTCTCCCTGGTGCGCCTGGCTCCCGAGCGGCGCGCCGTGGCCGACCGCCAGGGCGACATCCTGGCGACCGGCGGCGTGCACATCGGCGGCACCGACTTCGACAAGCAGCTCAGCCTGCAGGGGGTGATGCCGCTGTTCGGCTACGGCGGCCGGATGAAGAGCGACGCCCCGATGCCGACCAGCACCCACCTGAATCTCGCCACCTGGCACACCATCAACGCGGTCTACGCGCAGAAGACCCAACTGGCGCTCAAGAGCATGCGCTACGACATCCTCGACCCGACCGGCATCGACCGCCTGTTCAAGCTGATCGAACAGCGCGCCGGACACTGGCTGGCGATGCAGGTGGAAGACAGCAAGATCGCCCTGAGCGAGACCACCCAGCGGCGCATCGACCTGTCGCGTATCGAGGCGGGCCTGGCTGCCGATCTCGACCGCGAGCTGTTCGAGGGCACCATCGAGCCGCTCCTGGAGCGGGTGCGCGGCAGCATCGGGGCTCTGCTGGCCGATGCTGGCATCGCCGAGGAGCAGGTCGACACGCTGTTCTTCACCGGCGGCTCCAGCGGCATTCCCGCGCTGCGCCGGAGCGTCGCGGCCATGTTGCCCAACGCCCGCCAGGTGGAGGGCAACGCCTTCGGCAGCATCGGCAGCGGCCTGGCCATCGAGGCGCACAAGCGTTACGGCTGAGGCCGGGCGCCCGACCGTCTAGGCGCGGCACGGTAGGCCTGACGATTCTGGCCTATGGTTGCTGGGTCAAGGCTGTTTCGATCCGGGGTGGCCATCATGCTGAAGAACCGCTTCCTGCTGCCTGCCAGCTTCGCCCTGCTGCCCGCTGCCGTCATGGTGCTGGCGAACCAGGACTGGGGCGCCTACGACACCGGCCAGACGCTGATCCTCAGGGGACCGCTGAAGGAGGTGCGCTACGAAGACCCGCAGGCCCGGGTCAGCCTCGATTACCAAGGCAAGGAGTGGACCGTGGTGCTGGGCCCGCTCTCGCGCCTGGAGTCGCGCGGCATGACGAGCACGGACCTGAAGCCGGGCCGGCCGGTCACCCTGGTCGGCCACCCGCGCAAGGACGGCACCCCGGAACTGCGCGCCGAGCGCATCGTCCTCGACGGCCGCACCCTGGAGCTGCGCTAGGCTACAGCCCGGCCTCGGCCAGGCGGCGGGCGTGCTCGACGAACAGACCGACCGGGTCCGCTCCCAGCCCGACCGGGCCGAGGCGCTGGTTGACGATGTCCAGGTGATCGAAGGGATAGTTCGACCCGATGACCTTGCCCAGGTGGGAGCTGAAGCGCCCGACCATCCCATCGTTCTGCCCGGCCTCGTGCTGGAACAGCCGGGCCAGCCGCCGGCACAGGAGGTGTCCCGGATCGAGGCGCCTGAGACCTCGCTCGATCTGCGGCTGGAGGATGCCGCTCCAGGAGTAGTAGCGCACGCCGTCGACCTCCTCGGCACCCTCGCCGCCCCAGCGCTTCGGCAGGCCCTGGGGATAGCGCGCGTTGAACGCCGCCATGCCTTCGCTGGACAGCGCCAGCAGGGACGCCGGGCCGTCGAGGGGAAGTCGCGGCCCGATGCCTTCCAGACGTTCCATGATCCGCGCCACCCCCTCGAAGGCCCCGGCCAGCAGGCGCTCGCGGCGACCGTCGGGCTGCAGCCGGTGGTGCAGCAGATCGGCCACCTCGGAGCCCCGATTCGGCGAAGCCACCGCCGTCACCGAGGCGACCCAGGCCGGGCACCTGGCCGCCGCGTAGCGCGCCGCCAGACCGCCCTGGCTGTGGCCGATCAGGTTGACCCGGGACGCACCGCTGGCAGCGAGAATCCCGGCGATGCGTACCAGCAGCTGCTCGCCCAGCGCCTCGTTGTCGTGCAGCGCGGACAGGCGCACCGGATAGACCGTAGCCCCCTGGCGCTGCAGGGCGACGTCGATGCCGCCCCAGTAGGAAAACCCGGCCACCCGCACGAAGCCCAGCAGGCCGGGCACCAACAGGATGGGGTAACGCGGTCTCGCCGACTCGCCCATGCTCGCCTCCTTCGCGCTCGCACTCGCCAACCATACTCCGACGCCGGTCCGATGGGCGCTTCGCGGCGCCGGCCGCCGCGTAACTTTGCCCGATTCGCCAGTCGAAACCGTTGTGGCTTCCCCCTAGAGGAGTACCGACATGCCCCAAGGCGACAAGTCCAAGTACACCGACAAGCAGAAGCGCAAGGCCGCCCATATCGAGGAAAGCTACGAGGCACGTGGCGTTCCCGAGGAAGAGGCCGAAGCCCGGGCCTGGGCGACGGTGAACAAGCAGTCCGGCGGCGGCGAGAAGAGTGGCTCGGGACGCCGGAAGAACGAAACCGCCAAGCGGGCCGACCGCAAGGATTCCGCCCGCCGGGCGGCGGCGACCCGCCAGGGGCACTCGCCCAACCGCGGTTCGGCGCAGGCCCGGCGCGAGTCCGGGAGCACCTCGCTGGCCGAGTTGAGCCGCGCCGACCTGCTCGAACGCGCCGCGGAACTCGGCGTGCGCGGTCGCTCGCGCATGCGCAAGGCGGAGCTGATCGAAGCGCTGAGCTGATCAGGGGCCTGCCCGGTCGAGTAGTTGGCAGAGCTGGCGGGTCGCCTGGAGCATCTGCAGGCTCGGCCGCTCGAGGCCGCGGTCGGGCACCACCCAGACTCGCCCGTCGCGCACCGCACGCAACTGCGGCCAGGCCTGCCAGACGGCGACCTGCTCCGGCCGGTCGACCAGGATCACCGCCGGATCGCGGGCCAGCACCGCCTCCAGGGATACCTGCGGCGCCGGCAGGGCGAGATCGGCGAAGACGTTGCGCGCCCCGCAGACCTCGAGCGCATCGCTGATGACCTGGCGGCCGCCGATGGTGTACAGGGGCTGATCCCAGACCTGATAGAACACCGGCAACGGCGCCGTGCGCCGGTAGCGCTGGCGCAACTCGCGCAGTTCCCGGCGAAAGCCGTCGGCCAACTGGCGCGCGCGCTCGCCTCGCCCGACTCTCGCGCCCAGCGCCTCGGCTTGGTCGGCGATATCCTCCAGCCGATGCGGCTCGGCCTCGAACAGCGGAATGCCGAAAGCGACCAGTTGCTCCCGCTGCGCCGCGGAAACGCCGCCCGGCCAGAGCAGGATCAGATCGGGGTCCAGAGCGAGCAGGGTTTCCACCTCGAACCGGCCGTAGTTCCCCACCGAGGGCAGCCCGGCCAGTGCCGACGGGCGCTCGCCGGCATCCAGCAGGCCGACCAGGCGCTCGCCGGCTCCCAGCTCCAGCATCAGCTCGGTCATCGACGGCGCCAGGCTGACCACCCGCTCGGCGGCCGTCAGCGGCAACGCGAGGCTCAGCAGGACGACCAGCAGCAGGCGCATCAGGCCAGTTGGCGCGGCAGACGGTAGAGATACAGCAGAAGCAGGCTGCCGAAGGTCAGCAAGAGCGCCGGAATGCTCTCCAGCCCGAGCACCAGCGCTCCCGCACCGATCCAGGCCGGCAGCGCGGCGCCGAGCAGGGCGTTGCGCCGGCGCCGGGCCAGATGCGCCCAGGCGGCGGACTCGGCCTCGCCGCCGAAGGACTTCTCGGTGGCGATCAGAGCATGTTTGTAGGCGCGGAACAGCGGCAGGGTGACGAACAGCGAGACCAGCCCGAGCGCGAACAGCGGCATGCCCAGCTGCGCGTCGCCGTCCAGGCGGAGGCCGGGCAGCAGCGAGAGCAGGACGACCGGCAACAGGGTCAGGAGCAGCTGGATCCACCAGGCGCGGATCAGGCGCCAGCGCCACTGGCGCCGGATCGGGGGCGATGCGGCTTCGCTCATCGGCAATCTCCGCCGGGATCAGTTCCCGGACAGGGTCTCCGCCTCGGCTTCGGCCTGATGCAGGCTGCCGAGCAGATGTCCGAGCTTGCCGGCCTTGGTCGCCAGGTACTTGCGGTTGTGCGGGTTGAGCCCGGTCTGCAGCGGCACCCGCTCGGCCACGCGGATGCCGTAGCTCTCCAAAGCCTTGACCTTGCGCGGGTTGTTGGTCATCAGCTTGACCGCGGAGATGCCGAGGTGCTCCAGCATCGGCAGGCACATGGCGTAGTCGCGCTGGTCGGCCCGGAAGCCGAGACGCTCGTTGGCCTCGACGGTATCGGCGCCGGTGTCCTGCAGCTGGTAGGCGCGGATCTTGTTCAGCAGACCGATGCCACGCCCTTCCTGGCGCAGATACAGCAGTACGCCGCGCCCTTCGGCGGCGATGGCGCGCAGCGCCGCCTCGAGCTGGAAGCCGCAATCACAGCGCAGGCTGAACAGGGCGTCGCCGGTCAGGCATTCGGAATGCAAACGCCCCAGCACCGGCGCGCCGTCATCCACCGTGCCCAGCGTCAGAGCCACGTGCTCCTTGCCGCTGGCTTCCTCGAGAAAGCCATGCATGGTGAAAACGCCGAACGGCGTGGGCAGCTTGGATGCGGCGACGAAGACGACGGACACCGGATTACTCCTGAAAGAGACGGCAAGAATTCATTGTAACAGTCACGCCCTGCTATAGGGCTGCCTGATTATCGATCATTCCTATCGATGCAACATCGGTGCCGCTTTGCCAGCTTCCGCAGCCTAGAGCTTGGACTCCAGCAGCAGCGCCCCCTGCTCTTCCCGCCAGCGCACGCGGTTGAGGAAGCTCATGCCGAGCAGGGCCGTGCCGGGCGAGCCGCCCTGCAGAACCACCGCCTCGACGCCGAACACTTCGAGCGTGCCGACCTTGACCCGGTCGAGTTTGATCTGCCAGCCCTGCGCCACGCCGCTCGCGGTATTCACCCGGATCGGCCGGCCGGTGTTCCGGTAATCGATCCCCAGGCGCTGCGCCTGGCCTTCGTTGAGGGCCACCGACGTGGCGCCGGTATCCACCAGGAACTGCAGGGGCTGGCCGCCGATGGAGCCGGCGACCCAATAGTGCCCGCCTTCGCCGCGGGCGACGCTCAGACGCGCCTTGCGCGGCGCGGCGAAACCGTCGCTGTACTCGCGGGAGAGACCGTAGCTGCGCTGCTCCCCGTCGACCAGCAGTACCGCGCCGCGGCTATCGGCGCTGATCACCCGCACCCCGCCGGGACCGACCTGGCCGGCCTTGACCAGCTGCCGCTGGCCGTCCACCTTGAGCACCGCGGCATTGGGAAACAGCCCGACCACCTGGACCTGCGGCGCAGCCGGCAGAACGGAGGAGAATGCCAGCGCCAGGCCGGCGACGAACGAACGGAAACGGTACATCCTTGCCCTCGAATTCCCAGTCGAATGAATGGCGCCGGAGCGGGATCGGCTTGGCTGATCCGCCAGGCGTCTCGGCCGCTACGCCATCAGGCCAGTGCCCAGATCAGCGCCTGCATCGCCAGCCAGGCGAACACGCCCGCCAGCACGTCGTCCAGCATGATGCCGACACCGCCGTGCACGTGTCGGTCGATCCAGTGGATCGGCCAGGGCTTGGCGATGTCCATCAGGCGGAACATCAAAAATCCCAGCAACAGCCACTGCCAGCCCTCCGGCACCAGCCAGAGGGTGATCCACATACCGACCATCTCGTCCCAGACGATGCCCTCGTGGTCGTGCACATTGAGATCCGCCGCGACCTTGCCGCATAGCCAGAAGCCGAACAGCATGGTCAGGCCGAGCATCAGCCAGTAGCCCCAGTCCGGCAGCATCTGCCACAGTGGAATGAACGGTAGCGCGACCAGCGAGCCCCAGGTGCCGGGGGCCTTCGGCAGGGTTCCGGAGCCGAAGCCGAAGGCCAGGAAATGCCAGGGGTTGCGCCACACCGAATGCGGCACGCTCATGGAGTCAGTCACTCGAACCCCCGAAATGTTGGTAGCCCTGGCGCCTCGCTTCGATTTCCCGGCCGGAACCATCCAGCAGATGCACGCCCTCGCCGACTTCGACCCGGCCGATCACCTGGATCGGCCATTGGGCCTGCAGCTCGGCGAGGAACGCCTCCGGCAGGGTGAAGGCCAACACGTAGTCGTCGCCGCCGCTCAGGGCGCAGGCGAGCGCTTCCTCGCGGTGGAGCAGCGCGCTCAGGGCCTCCGACAGCGGCAGGCGCTCCTGCTCGATATACAGCGCGACCCCGGAAGCCCTGGCGATGTGTCCGCAATCGGCGAGCAGACCGTCGGAAACGTCCAGCGCGGCGCTGGCCTTGCCGCGCAGTTCCAGGCCCAGCGCGAGCTGCGGTCGCGGTGCCCAGTAGCGCGCCAGCAGCGGCTCGGCGATCGCCGCCGCGGCTTGGCGCCGCCCGGTGATCAGCTGCAGCGCGCCGGCCGCATCGCCGAGCGGACCGCCGACGCAGAGCAGATCGCCCGGCCTGGCGCCGTCGCGGCGCAGCGCCAGGCCCTGGGGCACCCGCCCCATGACGGTCAGGGTCAGACACAGGGGGCCGCGGGTGGTGTCACCGCCGATCAACGCCAGCCCGCAGGAGCGGGCCTTGTGGTCGAGACCACGGGCGAAGGCCTCCAGCCAGGCCGGATCGGCCTCCGGCAGGGTCAGCGCGAGGGTGAAGCCGATGGGCCTGGCGCCCATCGCCGCCAGGTCGCTGGCGGTGGTCGCCAGGGCACGCTGGCCGAGGAGGAAGGGATCGCAGCCGTCGGGGAAATGTACCCCGACGACCAGGGTGTCGGTGGATATCGCCAGCTGCTCGCCCGGTGGGATCTCCAGCAGGGCGCAGTCGTCGCCGATGCCATAGGCCACGCCCGCGGTCTTCTGGGCACAGGCGGCGGCGGAGAAGTAGCGACGGATCAGCTCGAACTCGCCCATCGAACCCGCTTAGCGCTTGCCGCCGCGCACTTCAGCGGCACGCAGGCGCGGCGCCAGCTTGTCCAGGATGCCGTTGACGAACTTGTGTCCGTCGGTGGCGCCGAACACCTTGGCCAGCTCGATGCCCTCGTTGATCACCACCCGGTAGGGGACGTCGTGGCGGTTGCGCAGCTCGTAGGTGGACAGCCGCAGGATCGCCAGCTCGACCGGGTCGATCTCGTCCAGCGGGCGGTCGAGGAAGGACCGGAAATCCTCATCGATCTCGCTCTTCTGCCGCGGTACGCCGTGCAGGATCTCGTGGAAGTAGGCACCGTCGACCTTGCTGAAATCGTTGTCGACGCGAAACTGCGCCTCGATCTCGTTGAGCGGCTGGCCGGCAATATGCCACTGATACAGCGCCTGCATGGCCAGACTGCGCGCCTGGCGACGCGCGGCGGCCTTGCCCTTGGCCGGCTTGGCTGCCTGGTCCTTCGGGCTGTCGTCGTGATTCGGACTCACTTGGCCTCCAGGGCCGCCAGCAGGCTGACCATTTCTAGAGCGGACAGGGCCGCTTCGGCGCCCTTGTTGCCGGCCTTGGTGCCGGAGCGCTCGATGGCCTGCTCGATGGAGTCGACGGTCAGAACGCCGAAGGCCACCGGCACGCCGAACTGCAGGGAAACCTGGGCCAGACCCTTGGTGCATTCGCCGGCGACGTATTCGAAGTGCGGGGTGCCACCGCGGATCACCGCGCCGAGGGCGATGATGGCGTCGAATTCGCCGCGCTGGGCGACCTTCTGCGCCACCAGGGGGATCTCGAACGCACCGGGGGCGCGGACGATGGTCAGCTCGCTCTCGCTGACGCCGTGGCGCACCAGGGTATCGATGGCCCCCTGCACCAGGCTTTCCACGACAAAGCTGTTGAAGCGGCCGACCACCAGGGCGTAGCGGCCCTTGGCGGCAGTGAAGGTACCTTCGATGGTCTTCAGGGTCATTGGCGAATCTCGTCTCTAAAGAACCGGGACACGCCGCGGCGCATCCCGAGAATTGAAGCTGGCCCCGCCCGGCGGGAAGGGCCGGCCGGTGGGATCATTCAGCGGGCAGGTATTCTACAACTTCCAGGTCGAATCCGGATATCGCGTTGAACCGCATGGGCGAGCTCATCAGACGCATCTTGCGCACGCCGAGGTCGCGCAGGATCTGCGAGCCGACGCCCACGGTGCTGTAGGTCAGCGGCGAGCGCGGACTGCCCTCGCGCAGATGGGCGAGGACCTCGTTGCCGCTCAGCGGATGACCGAGCAGCAGCACCACGCCGCTGCCGGCCCGGGCCACTTCGGCCATCGCCGCGCGCAGGCTCCAGCGGCCGGGCTGATGGACCATCAGCAGGTCGCGCAGCGGGTCCATGTTGTGCACCCGCACCAGGGTCGGCTGGTCGGCCTTGACCTCGCCCATGACCAGCGCCATGTGCACGTCGCCCTCCACTTCGTCGCGGTAGCTCACCAGGTTGAAGCGGCCAAGCTCGCTGTCCAGCGGCTGCTCGGCGATCCGCTGGACGGTGCGCTCGTGGGTCAGGCGGTAGTGGATCAGCTCGGCGATGGTGCCGATCTTCAGGCCGTGCTCGGCGGCGAAGACTTCCAGTTCGGGACGGCGGGCCATGGTGCCGTCGTCGTTCATGATCTCGCAGATCACCCCGGACGGCTGGAAGCCGGCCAGGCGCGCCAGATCGCAGGCGGCCTCGGTGTGCCCGGCGCGGGCCAGCACGCCGCCGGGCTGAGCCATCAGCGGGAAGATGTGGCCGGGGCTGACGATGTCCTCGGCCTTGGCGTCCTTGGCCGCGGCGACCTGCACGGTGCGCGCGCGGTCGGCGGCGGAGATGCCGGTGGTGACGCCCTCGGCGGCCTCGATGGAAATGGTGAATTTGGTGCCAAAGCCGGAGCCGTTGCGCGGTGCCATCAGCGGCAGATTGAGCTGCTCGCAGCGCTCGCGGCTCATCGGCATGCAAATCAGGCCGCGGGCGAAGCGGGCCATGAAATTGATGTGCTCGGCCTGCACGCACTCGGCGGCCATGATGATGTCGCCTTCGTTCTCGCGGTCCTCGTCATCCATGAGGATGACCATCTTGCCCTGGCGGATGTCTTCGATCAGTTCGTCAATGGTGTTGAGTGCCATCTGGCCACTCCTTACTTCTTCAGGTAGCCGTGTTCGGCCAGAAAGCCTTCGGTCAGGCGCGAGGGTTGCGGGTCGGCGGCCTTGTCGCCGAGCAGCAGGCGTTCCAAATAGCGTGCCAACAGGTCGACTTCCAGATTCACCTGCCGTCCGGGTCGATAGTCGGCCATGACGGTCTCGGCCAGGGTGTGTGGGACGATGGTCAGTTCGAACTCGGCGCCGTTCACCCCGTTGACCGTCAGGCTGGTGCCGTCGACGGTGATCGAGCCCTTCAGCGCGATGTAGCGCGCCAGCTCGCGCGGCGCACGGATGCGAAACTGCACGGCGCGGGCGTTGTCCTCGCGGGAGATCACCTCGCCGACGCCGTCGACGTGGCCGCTGACTAGGTGCCCGCCGAGGCGGCTGGTCGGGGTCAGGGCCTTTTCCAGGTTGACCCGGCTGCCGGCTTTCAGGTCGATGAAGGCGGTGCGCGCCAGGGTCTCGCGGCTGACGTCGGCCCAGAAGCCGTCGCCCGGCAGCTCGACGGCGGTCAGGCAGACGCCGTTCACCGCGATGCTGTCGCCCAGCTTGACGTCGGCCAGATCGAGCTTGCCGGTCTGAACGTAGACGCGCACGTCACCGCCCTTCGGGCTGAGTGCGCGAATGGTGCCGATGGCCTCGATTATGCCGGTGAACATGACGCCTCCGAAGCGCGGCCTGGGCGCGCGAGGAAGAGGGGGTGGGAATGCTGCATGACGAACTCCTGTTTGGAAAAACAGGGCATCTTGGATCGATAAGGGGACTCACGGATGCCGGCTGGCACCCGTCGGAAGATCCCGCTCTCTCTCATCCGGACTATACCGTCGGCTCCGGAATCGCACCGGAATCTGCTGACCTTGCCGGGTTGTCCCGTCGCAAGCGCTCGCGGGCTAGGCGCCTGGCGCCATTACCGCCGGTGGGGAATCGCACCCCGCCCTGAGAACGTAGGGGCCGTTCGGGCCCGCAGGGGGTTTTATCACAGTTGTCCGCTTCTTGCAGCCCGAATGCGCGCGGGAGCTAGACCCGCGGGACGGCGACGATCCGCCAGTCGTCGCCCACCGCGCGGATATCCGCGATCCTCAGCTCGGGCGCCTCGGCCATCCGCTCCAGGGGCAGCTCCAGCAGCGGCCGGGCGCTGGAGCCGAGGAACTTGGCGGCGACGAAGATCTGGTACTCGTCGACCAGCCCGAGCCGGGCGAAGGCACCGGCCAGGCGCGGGCCGGCCTCCACCAGCACTTCGTTGGCGCCGCGCGCGGCCAGCTCGCGCAGCAGCCCCGGCAGATTCACCCGGCCGTCCGCGCCCGGCAGCGCCAGCAGATCGTGACCGGCGGCTTGGTAGGATTCGCGCTCGCCGCCATCGACAGTAGCCACCAGCGCCGGGCCGGCCTGGAAGAACGGCGCATCCAGCAGTACCCGCAGGCCCCCGTCGATCAGCACCCGCAAAGGCGGACGCTGCAGCGCCAGAGCGGCCTGTTCGGCCTCCAGGCCCAGCTCCGCGCCGCGCACGGTGAGGCGCGCCCTGTCCGTCAGCACGGTATCGGCGCCGGTCAGCACCACGCTGGAGCGGGCGCGCAGGCGCTGCACCGCGGCCCGCGCCTGGGGTCCGGTGATCCACTGGCTCTCGCCGCTGGCCATGGCCGTGCGGCCGTCCAGGCTCATGGCCAGCTTGACCCGCAGGAACGGCAGACCCTGCTCCATGCGCTTGACGAAGCCGGCGTTCAACGCCCGTGCCTCGCTCTCCAGCACGCCGCTGCGCACCTCGATGCCGGCATCGCGCAGCAGCGCCAGGCCGCGTCCGGCGACCAGCGGGTTCGGGTCCTGCATGGCCGCCACCACTCGGCCGACCCCCGCCTTCACCAGCGCCTCGGCGCAGGGCGGCGTGCGTCCGTGGTGGCTGCAGGGCTCCAGGGTGACGTAGGCGGCGGCGCCGCGGGCCAGTTCCCCGGCCTGACGCAGGGCGTGGACTTCCGCATGGGGCTCGCCGGCGCGCACGTGCCAGCCTTCGCCGACGATCGCGCCGTCGCGGACGATGACGCAGCCGACCCGCGGATTGGGATGGGTCGAGTACAGCCCCTTGCGCGCCAGTTCCAACGCGCGGGCCATGTAGGCGTGATCGTTCATTCCTTGGCGGGCTCCCGCGACAGACGTTCGATTTCCTCGCGGAACTCGTTGAGATCCTGGAAGCGCCGGTAGACGGAGGCGAAACGGATGTAGGCGACCTCGTCGAGCTGCTTGAGCTCGGCCATCACCAGCTCGCCGAGCACCCGCGACTTGACCTCGCGCTCCCCGGTGGCGCGCAGCCGGTGCTTGATCCGGCCGATCGCCGCTTCCAGCCGCTCGATGCTCACCGGGCGCTTCTCCAGCGCCCGCTGCATGCCGGCGCGCAGCTTGTCTTCGTCGAACGGCTGGCGGCTGCCGTCCTGCTTGATCAGCCGCGGCATCACCAGCTCGGCGCTCTCGAAGGTGGTGAAGCGCTCGCCGCAGGCCAGGCATTCGCGGCGACGGCGGACCTGATCGCCCTCGGCGACCAGTCGCGAGTCGATGACCTTGGTATCGTGGGCGCCGCAGAATGGACAGTGCATGGAGGCGGTCGGTGGCTGAAAAGCGGTCATGGTAGCGCATCCCGCGCTCAAGACAAGCGAGCGGCTTTGCGCTATACAGGGCCCGGAATCCGTCCCCAAGGAGCCCCTGATGTCGCTGCGCCCCCTCGCCCTGCTCACCCTGGCCGCCCTGCTTGCCGGCTGCACCAGCAAGCCGCAGAGCCCGCCGCCGCAGGAGCCGGCGCCGCCGCCGAAGATGCAGCAGAGCGTCCGCGCCAAGGAGCCCGGGGCCCTGCCGAGCTACCTGCGTGAGCTGACCGGCCGCCTGCACGGCGCACCGGCCAACAGCGAGGTGGAGCTGGCGCTGCTGCTGGTCGACGACAACGAGCGCCCGCGGGACCTGGTGGCGGTCGCCCAGCTCGACGGCACCGGCCAGCCGCTGCCGTTCAACCTTCGCTTCGCGCCGCGCGGCGACGAACCGGACGTGCACCTGGAGCTGCGCGGCCGGGTCAGTCAGTCCGGCCGACTGATCATGCGCCTGCCGGCGCAGCGCATTCCGGCCATGGACAACCAGGCCCTCGGCGACCTGCGCCTGGTGCCGGCGCCGTGAGCGCGCCGGCACACCTGCAACGCGCGCTGGAAGAACTGCTAGGCGACGCCCGCCTGATCGCCACGCCCCTGCCCGGAACCAACCTGCGCCTGTGGCTGATCGATCCGGCGAACATGGACCGCGCCTTCAGCGCCGAGGAAACCCGGCGCATCCTCGAGGAGCCGCCCTACTGGAGCTTCTGCTGGGCCAGCGGTCTGGCGCTGGCGCGCTGGCTGGAGCGGAGACCGGAATGGGTGCGCGGACGGCGCGTGCTGGATTTCGGCGCCGGCAGCGGGGTCGCCGCCATCGCCGCAGCCAGGCTGGGCGCCGCCAAGGTGGTGGCCTGCGATCTCGATCCGCAGGCCTTAGCGGCGTGCCGGGCAAATGCCGAACTGAACGGGGTGGAGCTGGGCTACTCGGCGGACTTCTTCGCCGAGGCCGACCGCTTCGACTTGGTGATCGTCGCCGACGTGCTCTACGACCGGGGAAACCTGCCGCTGCTGGACCAGTTCCTCGGTCGCGGCAGGGAGGTGCTGGTCGCCGATTCGCGGGTGCGCGACTTCGCCCACCCGCTGTACCGGCGCCTGGATACGCTCGAGGCCTGCACCTGGCCGGATCTGGCCGAGCCGACGGAGTTCCGCCGGGTCAGCCTGTACCACGCCCGGCGCCCAGGCTGAGCGGCGCGCATCAGCCGCGCGGCACCTCGATCAGAAAGCGGAACAGCGAACCGTGCTGCTCCACCGACAGGCAGTTGTAGCCTTTGGCCTTGGTGTCCTCGGGAATGCCGTTCACCGACTGCGAGCAGTCGGTGACCACCTCCAGCAGATCGCCCGGCTGCATGGTGGCCAGGGTTTCCAGAGTGGCGATGGCGTTGTACGGGCAGTGTTCGCCGCGCAGATCGAGGGACAGGGTCGGTTTGGCTTGGCTCATGGGGCGGGACTCCGGATGACTTGGAAACGACGGGCGTTGAGCTGGACCAGCAGCATGGCCAGGGCCAGACCGGCGAAGGTCAGCAGCAGGCCGGTGCCGCGGCCGAAGCTCTGCAGCAGGTTGATCTTCGGATAGGGTAGCGCCAGGGCGGTTCCCAGCTCGTCCCAGTAGATGGCGACCAGGGTGCCGCCGATCACGTTGCCGAGGCCGACCACCCAGAAATGCATCTGGCCTTCCATCGCCCGGTACATCCAGCCGGTCTCGCAGCCACCGGCGAGCACGATGCCGATGCCGAACAGCAGGCCGCCGATGACGGCGTTCGGCCCCATCCAGAAGATCTTCGGCGCGGCGCCCAGGCCGATGGCTGCGAAGGTGCCGACGCAGGCCGCCGCCATGCCCAGCAGGATGCCGAGGGCGACGCGAGTGCGGCCGGTGGTCCAGAGATCGCGGGCGGCGCTGGTGAAGCAGATCTGCGCGCGCTCGATCATGCCGCCGAAGAACAGGCCGAACAGGACTGCCATGCCCAGGGCGATCGACACTTCGAAGCGCCAGGCGGCGAAGAGCAGCGCGGCGGCCAGCACCGCCATGCCCAGGCGCGCCTGGACGCGGGTGCGCCGCTCGACGGCGGCGGGATCGGCGAACAGCGAGCTGGCCTGGCTGCCGACCTTCAGCGGCGTGCGCAGGAACGGCAGCAGACAGATCTTCACGCCGATCCAGGCGCCGCCCACCGTGGCCAGCATGAAGGCCCAGGCGTGCAGGGAGAACATCGGAATTCCGGTGAAGAAGGCCGCCAGGTTGCAGCCCATGGCCAGGCGCGCGCCGAAGCCGGCGACGATACCGCCGATCAGCCCCTGCAGCAGGCGACGCTTGCTGGTCGGCCAGCGCAGGCTGACGTTGCCGGCCCAGAGCGCCGTGCACAGGGCGCCGGCGAACATGCCGACGATCATCACCCCGTCGATGCGGTCCAGCGGAGTGCCGGCGAGACCGAGCAGCTTGAAGTAGCTCCACTCCTGCGGCTGGTAGCCGAACCAGGAAGCGACGTGTCCGCCCCAGCGGGTGAATTCCCCGGTGACGGCCCAGAAGGTGCCAGTGATGGCGAAATAATAGGCGGATGCGACACCCAGTGCGACCAGCGCCGGCAGCGGCGACCAGAATCGCACCAGGTAACGTTGTCGGAACTCGGACAGAGCGGACATGCGGACTCCTGAAATTAAAGATGGGAGGGTGAAAGGCGCGGGATTCTAGTCGCCGCGAGGCCAACTGGTAAGCCGAACGTTGCCGGACCGCCCATCGCCCCCTCCCGCACCGGTGTCGACGGATCGTCGAGCTGGCTTGCTTTCCGTCGCGGCCATCCCCACTTACCATGCAGAACCTTCATCCTCCGCATGCCCTTTCGAGAGTCACGATGAGCGCAACCCCCTATATCTTCGATGTGTCCGGCGCCGCCGGCTTCGAGCAGCTGGTGATCGAGAACTCCTTCCACAAGCCGGTACTGGTCGATTTCTGGGCCGAGTGGTGCGCTCCCTGCAAGGCGCTGATGCCGCTCCTGGCGCAGATCGCCGAGAGCTACCAGGGCGAGCTGCTGCTGGCCAAGGTCAACTGCGACGTGGAGCAGGACATCGTCATGCGCTTCGGCATCCGCACCCTGCCCACCGTGGTGCTGTTCAAGGACGGCCAGCCGGTGGACGGCTTCGCCGGCGCCCAGCCGGAATCGGCGATCCGCGCCATGCTGGAGCCCCATGTGGCGCAACCGGTGGCGCCCGAAGCCGATCTGCTGGAGAGCGCCCAGGCGCTGTTCGCCGCCGGGCAGATCGGCGAGGCGGAGAACCTGCTCAAGCAGCTGCTGAGCGAGGACAACACCAACGCCCCCGCCCTCATCCTCTACGCCCGCTGCCTGGCCGAACGCGGCGAGCTGACCGAAGCCGAGGCCGTGCTGGACGCGGTGAAGGGCGACGAACACAAGCAGGCCCTGGCCGGCGCTCGCGCGCAGCTGACCTTCCTGCGCCAGGCCGCCGACCTGCCGGAAGTCGCCAGCCTGAAGAGCCGTCTGGCGCAGAACGCCGAAGACGACGAGGCCGCCTACCAGCTGGCGATCCAGCAACTGGCGCGGCAACAGTACGAAGCGGCGCTGGACGGGCTGCTCAGGCTCTTCGTGCGCAACCGCAGCTACGCCGACGGCCTGACGCACAAGACCCTGCTGCAGGTGTTCGACCTGCTCGGCAACGACCACCCGCTGGTCACCCTGTACCGCCGCAAGCTGTATCAGGCCATCTACTGACCGATCCGGCTCGCCCTCAGCCCTGCCAGCGGTAGACCGGCGCATCCGCGCCGCTCTCCACCCGCACCTGAGCGCTGTGGCGCAGACGCACCAGCAGGCGCTTGCCGGCCTCCGGGCTGCCGGCCAGAGCCTGCAGAGCGGCGAGCAGCGCCGGCCCCTGCATCTCTCCGGTCTCGCGCAGCAGCTGCTGCGCCGTCTCCCACAACCGATCGGCCTGCCCGGCCGGGGCGACCGGCGCTTCGGCCGCCGCGCCGGCCCCGGCGGATAACGCCGACGCCAGGCGCGCCCACTCCCCATCGTCCAGTTCCAGGGTCAGATCCACCGGCCACTCGCCGATATGTCCGCGTATTCTCATGCTCTCCCTCCTCGCTCGGGACGACCATGCTCCCACGCCCCCGGGACCGCGCCAAGCCGCTCTGGAATGCCCGGGCAAAAGCCGTTATAAGGTAACGAAACCCCGGAGAATCCCGATGCCCCGCTCGCTGCGCGCCCTGTTTCTCGCCCTGCTGCCGCTGACCGCCGCCCTGGCCGCCGATTCGCATCCCGAGCAGCGGCACGATCCGCATGAGCACGCGAGCCTGGCCGCCCACGAGCACGGCAGCGCCCAGCTGAACCTGGCGCTGGACGGCCCGACCCTGGAGCTGGAATTCACCAGTCCGGCGATGAACCTGGTCGGCTTCGAGCACGCCCCACGCGACGAGGCGGACAAGGCCCTGGTGGTCACCGCCCGTGGAGGTCTGTCAAAGCCCCTGGTCCTGTTCGGCGTCCCGACCGCGGCGGCCTGTCAGGTCGTCCGTCAGGAGCTGGAGGGCGAACTGTTCGAGGAAGAGCAGACCGAAGCGCTCGAGCACAGCGAGATCCGCGCCACCTACCGGCTGGACTGCGCCAAGCCGGGCGCGCTCGCCGGGCTGGACCTCTCGGCGCTGTTCGAGGCCTTCCCGGCCACGCAGAGAATCCAGGTCCAGTTGATCGGCCCGCACGGCCAGCGCGGCGAGGAGCTCGACCCGCAGCACCCCCGCCTGAACTTCTGACCCTCGCCACGAGGAGCCTAGCCGAGGCCCGCGAAGCATCGAACCATGACCGCCCCCCTGATCGCACTCTCCCACCTGGGCTTCTCCTGGCCCGGCCAGCCCGAGCTGCTGGATATCGCCGAATTCCACCTGAACCGCGGCGAGAGCCTGTTTCTCAAGGGGCCCTCCGGCAGCGGCAAGACCACCCTGCTCGGCCTGCTCGGCGGGGTGCAGAAACCAGCCCGCGGCAGCATCCGCCTGCTCGGCACCGACCTCGGCACGCTCTCGGCCAGCGCCCGCGACCGGTTCCGCGTCGATCACACCGGCTACATCTTCCAGCAGTTCAACCTGCTGCCGTTTCTCTCGGTACGGGAGAACGTCGAGCTGCCCTGCCGCTTCTCCCGGCTGCGCGCCGAACGGGCCCGGCAGCGCTACGGCAGCGTCGACCGGGCCGCCGCCGCCCTGCTGGCCCACCTCGGGCTGCGCGAGGAGCTGCTTGAGCGCCGCGCCGACGCCCTCTCCATCGGCCAGCAGCAGCGCGTCGCCGCCGCCCGCGCACTGATCGGCCAGCCCGAGCTGGTGATCGCCGACGAGCCCACCTCAGCACTGGATACCGACAGCCGCGAGGCCTTCCTCGATCTGTTGTTCGCCGAGTGCCGCGACGCCGGCTCCAGCCTGCTGTTCGTCAGCCACGACCAGAGCCTGGCGCGGCTGTTCGACCGCAGCCTGTCGCTGGCCGAACTCAATCGCGCCGCACGCCCGGCGGAGGTCTGAACATGTACCTGCTGCGCCTGGCCCTGGCCAGTCTGGCCAACCGCCGCTTCACCGCCCTGCTCACGGTGTTCGCCATCGCCCTTTCGGTGTGCCTGCTCCTGGCCGTCGAACGGGTGCGCAACGAGGCGCGGGCCAGCTTCGCCAGCACCATCAGTGGCACCGACCTGATCGTCGGCGCCCGCTCCGGCAGCGTGAACCTGCTGCTGTATTCGGTGTTCCGCATCGGTAACGCCACCAACAACGTTCGCTGGGACAGCTTCGAGCACTTCGCCCGGCATCCGCGGGTGAAATGGGCCATCCCGCTGTCCCTCGGCGACTCGCACCGCGGCTACCGGGTGCTGGGCACCAGCGCCGCCTACTTCCAGCATTACCGTTACGGCCGCGACCGGCCGCTGGAGCTGAGCAAAGGTCGCGCCTTCGCCGCAGACCCATTCGAGGTGGTGCTCGGCGCCGAGGTGGCCAGGGCGCTGCGCTACCGGCTCGGCGACGAGATCGTGCTGGCCCACGGCGTGGCCAAGGTCAGCCTGACCCGCCACGACGACAAGCCGTTCCGAGTGGTCGGCATCCTGGCGCCCACCGGCACGCCGGTGGACCGCACCCTGCACATCGGCCTGGCGGGAATGGAGGCGCTGCACATCGACTGGCGGCAGGGCGTGCCGGCCCGGGGAGCCGGCCGGATCAGCGCCGAGCAGGCTCGGGCCATGGACCTGCAGCCCCGGGCGATCACCGCCTTCCTGCTCGGTCTGGACAGCAGGATCGCCACCTTCGCCCTGCAGCGCGAGATCAACGACTATGCCGGCGAGCCGCTGCTGGCGATCCTCCCCGGGGTGGCCCTGCAGGAGCTGTGGAGCCTGATGGGCACGGCGGAGCGGGCGCTGTTCGTGGTCTCGCTGTTCGTCGTGCTGACCGGGCTGATCGGCATGCTCACGGCGATCCTCACCAGCCTCAACGAGCGCCGCCGGGAGATGGCCATCCTGCGCTCGGTGGGCGCCCGCCCCTGGCACATCGCCGGACTGCTGGTGCTGGAGGCCTTCGCCCTGGCCCTGGCCGGCACGCTGCTGGGCCTGGCCCTGCTCTACCTCGGCATCCTCGTGGCCCGGGAGCCGCTGCAGGCGGCCTACGGTCTGTATCTGCCGCTTGCCCTGCCCAGCGCCTACGAGTGGAGCCTGCTCGCCGCCATCCTGGCGGTCGCCCTGCTGATGGGCGGGGTGCCGGCCTGGCGCGCCTACCGCCAGTCGCTGGCCGACGGCCTGTCCATCCGCCTGTGAAGGAGAACCTTATGCCGCGTTCGCTGCTCGCCCTGCTGCTGGTCTGCGCCGCTCCGCTGTGGGCAGCCGAGCCGCGGGATCTCACCTGGTCCGAACTGATCCCGGCGGACGCCCCGCCCGTGCTGCAACCCCAGGCGCCGCTGCACGGCCCGACGCCAGGCGCCGGCCTGGACGAGTCCGGCCCGCCGGCACCGCAGCTCGCACCGCAGGCCCCGGTGGTCCGGGCCCTGGACGGGGTGCTGGTGAAGCTGCCCGGCTACATAGTGCCGCTGGAAACCGAGGCGGACGGCCGGGTGGTCGATTTCCTGCTGGTGCCCTACTTCGGCGCCTGCATCCACGTGCCGCCGCCGGCCTCGAACCAGATCGTGCACGTGCGCAGCGACGGCGGCGTACGGCTGGAAGAGCTGTATCAGCCGTTCTGGGTCGAAGGCCCGCTCAGGGTGCAGCACAGCAGCAGCGAACTGGCCGAGGCCGGCTATGGGATGCAGGCGAGCCGGATCTACCGATACGAGCTGGCGGAATGAAAGACGCCCGCACGGGGCGGGCGTCTTTCAGCGGGACGAAGGGACCGGAGCGCAGCGAACTGCTGCTCCGGCCGGCGCTCAGACGCCGAGGTAGTCGAGGATGCCTTCGGCGGCCTGGCGGCCTTCGTAGATGGCGGTGACCACCAGGTCGGAACCGCGGACCATGTCGCCGCCGGCGAAGATCTTCGGGTTGCTGGTCTGATGCTTGAACTGGTTGTCGTGCATCGGCGCGACCACCCGGCCCTGGCTGTCGGTCTTGATCTGGAACTCCTCGAACCAGGGCGCCGGGCTCGGACGGAAGCCGAAGGCGATCACCACGGCGTCGGCCGGGAGGATCTCCTCGGAGCCCGGAATCGGCTCGGGGCTGCGACGGCCACGGGCATCCGGCTCGCCCAGGCGGGTTTCCACCACCTTGACGCCTTCCACCTTGTCCTCGCCGACGATGGCGATGGGCTGGCGATTGAAGAGGAACTTCACGCCCTCCTCCTTGGCGTTCTTCACCTCGCGGCGCGAGCCCGGCATGTTCGCCTCGTCGCGACGGTAGGCGCAGGTCACGCTCTTGGCGCCCTGGCGGATCGAGGTGCGGTTGCAGTCCATGGCGGTGTCGCCGCCACCGAGCACCACCACCTTCTTTCCCTTCATGTCGATGAAGTCTTCCGGCGACTTCTCGAAGCACAGGTTGCGGTTGACGTTGGCGATCAGGAAATCCAGTGCATCGTGCACGCCCGGCAGGTCCTCGCCGGGGAAACCGCCCTGCATGTAGGTGTAGGTGCCCATGCCCATGAACACCGCGTCGAACTCGTCGAGCAGCTGCTGCATGGAGACGTCCTTACCCACCTCGGTGTTCAGGCGGAACTCGACGCCCATGCCGGCGAAGACCTCGCGGCGACGGCTGAGCACGGTCTTCTCCAGCTTGAATTCGGGGATGCCGAAGGTCAGCAGGCCGCCGATTTCCGGGTTCTTGTCGAACACCACCGGGGTCACGCCGTTGCGCACCAGGATGTCGGCGCAGCCGAGGCCGGCGGGGCCCGCGCCGATGATGGCGACGCGCTTGCCGGTCGGCACCACCTTGGACATGTCCGGGCGCCAGCCCATGGCGAAGGCGGTGTCGGTGATGTACTTCTCCACCGAGCCGATGGTCACCGCGCCGAAACCGTCGTTCAGGGTGCAGGCGCCCTCGCACAGACGATCCTGCGGGCAGACCCGGCCGCAGACTTCCGGCAGGGTATTGGTCTGGTGCGACAACTCGGCGGCGGCGAGGATATTGCCCTCCGAAACCAGCTTCAGCCAGTTCGGGATGTAGTTGTGCACCGGGCACTTCCACTCGCAGTACGGGTTGCCGCAGCCCAGGCAACGGTGGGCCTGTTCACTGGCCTCTTGCGGCTTGAACAGATTGTAGATCTCGACGAATTCCTTCTT
Organism: Azotobacter bryophylli; assembly: GCF_042643485.1. Taxonomy (NCBI): domain Bacteria; kingdom Pseudomonadati; phylum Pseudomonadota; class Gammaproteobacteria; order Pseudomonadales; family Pseudomonadaceae; genus Azotobacter; species Azotobacter bryophylli. The sequence continues at coordinate 99,514 of NZ_JBHRSJ010000012.1, forward strand.
GCGCTGGCGCAGCAGCTTCTTCTTCGGATCCTTGCGCCCGACTTCGATGAACTGGAAATCGTTGTTCAGACGTTCAGTCATTTCAAAACCTCATAACAGCGGCTGCAGGCTGCACGCCGCAGGCGGCTTAATACGTTTGGGCCAGGCTCCGCGGCCGATCGCTGGGAGCCTGTCGCCTGTAGCTGCGATTTATTGCGGGTTGGCCCGGGTGCTGGAGAGCAGCGACTTCAGGCTTGCCGCCTTGGGCTTGACCAGCCAGAACTTGCGCAGGTAATCGTCCAGGTTCTCCAGCAGGTTGGCGCCCCACTCGCTGCCGGTCTCGGCGACGTACTCGGCCAGCACCTCCTGCAGATGGCTGCGGTGCGCTTCCATCGGCTCGCCGCTGATGCGCTGGATCTCCACCAGTTCATGGTTCACCCGGTCGACGAAGCCGTTGTCCAGGTCGAGCACGTAGGCGAAGCCGCCGGTCATGCCGGAACCGAAGTTGTAGCCGGTCTTGCCCAGTACGCAGACGAAACCGCCGGTCATGTATTCGCAGCAGTGGTCGCCGGTGCCTTCCACCACAGTATGGGCGCCGGAGTTGCGCACGGCGAAGCGCTCGCCCGCGGTGCCGGCGGCGAACAGCTTGCCGCCGGTGGCGCCGTACAGGCAGGTGTTGCCGATGATGGCCGACTCCTGGCTCTTGAACGGGCTGCCCTTGGGCGGGGTGACCACCAGCTTGCCGCCGGTCATACCCTTGCCCACGTAGTCGTTGGCATCGCCTTCCAGGTACAGGTTCAGGCCGCCGGCGTTCCACACGCCGAAGCTCTGGCCCGCGGTGCCCTTGAAGCGGAAGGTGACGGGCGCATCGGCCATGCCCTGGTTGCCGTGCTGCTTGGCGATCTCGCCGGAGACCCGCGCGCCGATGGAGCGGTCGCAGTTGCAGATGTCCAGCTCATACTCGCCGCCGCTCTTCTCGGCGATCGCGCCCCGGGCCATCTCGACCATCTTCTCGGCCAGCAGGCCTTCGTCGAACGGAGGGTTCTTCTCGACCTGGCAGAACTGCGGCTTGTCCGCCGGCACCTGGTCGCTGCCGAGCAGCGGGCTCAGGTCGAGGTTCTGCTGCTTGGCGGTCTCGCCCGGCAGCACTTCCAGCAGGTCGGTGCGGCCGATCAGCTCGCCGAGGCTGCGCACGCCCAGCCTGGCCAGCCACTCGCGGGTTTCTTCGGCGATGTAGGTGAAGAAGTTCATCACCATCTCGACGGTGCCGATGAAGTGCTCCTTGCGCAGCTTGTCGTTCTGGGTGGCGACGCCGGTGGCGCAGTTGTTCAGGTGGCAGATGCGCAGGTACTTGCAACCCAGGGCGATCATCGGCGCAGTACCGAAGCCGAAGCTCTCGGCGCCGAGGATGGCCGCCTTGATCACGTCGAGGCCGGTCTTCAGACCACCGTCGGTCTGCACCCGGACCCGACCGCGCAGGTCATTGCCGCGCAGGGTCTGGTGGGTCTCGGCCAGGCCCAGCTCCCAGGGCGCGCCGGCGTACTTGATGGAGGTCAGCGGCGATGCGCCGGTGCCACCGTCGTAGCCGGAGATGGTGATCAGGTCGGCATAGGCCTTGGCCACGCCGGCGGCGATGGTGCCGACGCCGGCTTCAGCCACCAGCTTGACCGATACCAGCGCGCTCGGGTTGACCTGCTTGAGGTCGTAGATCAGCTGCGCCAGGTCCTCGATGGAATAGATGTCGTGGTGCGGCGGCGGCGAGATCAGGGTCACGCCGGGCACCGCGTAGCGCAGGCGGGCGATCAGACCGTTGACCTTGCCGCCCGGCAGCTGGCCGCCTTCGCCGGGCTTGGCACCCTGGGCGACCTTGATCTGCAGCACTTCGGCGTTGACCAGGTATTCCGGGGTCACGCCGAAGCGGCCGGTGGCGACCTGCTTGATCTTCGAGCTGCGCACGGTGCCGTAGCGGGCCGGGTCCTCGCCGCCCTCGCCGGAGTTGGAACGTGCGCCCAGGCGGTTCATCGCTTCGGCCAGCGCCTCGTGGGCCTCCGGAGACAGGGCGCCGAGGGAGATGCCGGCGGAGTCGAAGCGCTTGAGGATCGCTTCCAGCGGCTCGACTTCTTCCAGCGCCAGCGGCTGGGCGGCTTCCTTGACCTTCAGCAGGTCGCGCAGCATGGATACCGGACGCTGGTCGACCAGCGCGCTGTACTCCTTGAACTTGGCGTAGTCGCCCTGCTGCACGGCGGCCTGCAGGGTGTTCACCACGTCGGGGTTGTAGGCATGGTATTCGCCGCCGTAGACGAACTTGAGCAGACCGCCCTGCTGGATCGGCTTGCGCTTGCTCCAGGCCTCGGCGGCCAGCAGCTTCTGCTCGGCCTCGATATCGACGAAACGCGCGCCCTTGAGGCGCGAGGAGACGCCGCGGAAGCTCAGATTCACCACCTCGTCGTCCAGACCGACCGCCTCGAACAGCTGGGCGCCGCGGTAGGAAGCCACGGTGGAAATGCCCATCTTGGAGAGGATCTTCAAGAGGCCCTTGGAGATGCCTTTGCGGTAGTACTTGAAGACTTCGTCCAGATCGCCCAGCACTTCGCCAGTACGGATCAGATCGGCCAGCACCTCGTAGGCGAGGAACGGGTAGATCGCGGTGGCGCCGAAACCCAGCAGCACGGCGAAATGGTGCGGATCGCGGGCAGTGGCGGTTTCCACCAGGATGTTGCAGTCGCAACGCAGGCCCTTCTCGACCAGGCGGTGGTGCACGGCGCCGACCGCCAGGGAGGCGTGCGCCGGCAGCTTGCCGGGGGCGATGTGACGGTCGGACAGCACCAGCAGTACCTTGCCGCTGCGCACCGCTTCCTCGGCCTGATCGGCGAAGTTGCGCACCGCCGCCTCGAGACCGAGGCTCTCGTCGTAATTCAGATCGATGTGATAGCGCTCGAAGCCCGGGCGGTCTAGGTTCATCAGGCTGTACCACTTGGCCGGGGAGATCACCGGCGTGGTCAGGATGGCCCGGTTGGCGTGGTCGGCGCTCTCCTCGAAGATGTTGCGCTCGGCGCCCAGGCAGGTCTCCAGGGACATGACGATGGCTTCGCGCAGCGGGTCGATCGGCGGGTTGGTGACCTGGGCGAACTGCTGGCGGAAGTAGTCGAACGGCGAGCGCACGCGCTTGGACAGCACCGCCATCGGGGTGTCGTCGCCCATCGAGCCGACCGCTTCCTGGCCCTGCTCGGCCAGCGGACGCAGCACCTGGTCACGCTCCTCGAAGGTGACCTGGAACATCTTCATGTACTGCTTGAGCTGCTCGGCGTCGTAGGCCGAGCTGCCCTCGTCCTCGTCCAGAGTGGCCTGGATGCGCAGGGCGTTCTCGCGCAGCCACTTCTTGTAGGGATGGCGCGACTTCAGGCGGTTGTCGATATCGTCGGTGTGCAGGATCTCGCCGGTCTCGGTGTCCACCGCGAGGATCTGGCCCGGGCCGACCCGGCCCTTGCCGATGACGTCTTCCGGCGCGTAGTTCCACACGCCGACTTCCGAGGCCAGGGTGATGTAGCCGTTCTTGGTGGTGACCCAGCGCGCCGGACGCAGACCGTTGCGGTCGAGCAGGCAGACCGCATAGCGGCCGTCGGTCAGCACCACGCCGGCCGGGCCGTCCCAGGCCTCCATGTGCATGGAGTTGTATTCGTAGAAGGCGCGCAGGTCGGCGTCCATGTTCTCGACGTTCTGCCAGGCCGGCGGAATGATCATGCGCAGGCTGCGGAACAGATCCATACCGCCGGTGACCAGGAGCTCCAGCATGTTGTCCATGCTGGAGGAGTCCGAACCGGTACGGTTGACCAGCGGCGATAGGCTCTCCAGGTCGGGCAGCCGCTCGTTGGCGAACTTCAGGCGGCGAGCCTGGGCCCAGTTGCGGTTGCCGGTGATGGTGTTGATCTCGCCGTTGTGGGCGAGGAAGCGGAACGGCTGGGCCAGAGGCCAGCGCGGCAGGGTATTGGTAGAGAAGCGCTGGTGGAACACGCAGATCGCCGTGGCCATGCGCTCGTCGCCCAGATCCGGGAAGAACTGGGCCAGATCGGCCGGCATCATCAGGCCTTTATAGACGATGTCCTTGTGCGACAGGCTGCAGAAGTAGAAATCGCCGTCGCTCGCCAGCGCCACTTCCGCGCGGCGACGGGTGAAGAACAGCTTGACGGCGAAATCCTGGTCGGACAGACCTTCGCCGCCGACGAATACCTGCTCGATGCGCGGCAGGCGCTCAAGGGCCAGCGGGCCGAGAACGGAGGTATCCACCGGTACTTCGCGCCAGCCCACCAGGCTCAGGCCCTGCGCGGCGATTTCCGCGTTCACGCGCTCGCGCGCCGCCTGGGCCTTGCCGGCGTCCCGGCTGAGGAACAGCATGCCGACGGCGTACTGGCCGGGCAGTTCGGCATTGAAATGCTCTTGCGCCTTGGCGCGCAGGAAGGCGTCCGGCTTCTGCAGCAGCAGGCCGCAGCCGTCGCCGGTCTTGCCATCGGCATTGATCCCGCCGCGATGGGTCATGCAGGTCAGGGCTTCGATGGCGGTTTGCAGCAGGTGATGACTCGCCTCGCCTTGCATATGGGCGATCAGACCGAAGCCGCAGTTATCCTTGAATTCTTCAGGATGGTACAGACCTGCTTTCATAAACACTCTCACCAGGCTCTAAGCTTTCGAACAGGCTTGCCGTGCGAGCGGGATGGCATCCGGCGTGCGCAGGCAAAAGGGCAGGCATTGTTACACACCAGCCCCTGCACCTCAAATGTTCGGGTCGTCTTTACGAACCTGAGTGTCGCGTAATTGAAAGATAAATAACGGATGCCGTGCTAGCACGCCCTCAGCGCGCCGATGCCGCCTCCTGCTGGATACTGGCGAAACTGCGCGGCCAGGGGTTGCTGGCCTGCACCTTTGGAGGCAGCGCCTTGATGGCCGCCTGCGCTTCGGCCCGGGTGGCGAAGCTGCCATAGGTCACCACGAAGAACGGCCTGCCTTGGTGCATCTTCCTGAAGTAACGATAGCCCGAGCCCTGGCTTCGCACGAAAGACTGGGCGCTGCTTTCCGAGTAGGTGCCGAGGACCTGCAGGGAATAGCTTCCCGAAGCCTGGGCCCGATACCAGTCGTTTGCCGGCGGAGCACCGAGCGGCTCGGCGGTCGGCTTGGGAGCGGGAGCTGGCGTCGGTGCAGCAACCGGCATCGGCTTGGGCGCCGGCGCGGCTGCTGGCTTGGGTGCAGGCCCCAAGGCCGGCGGTGGAACAGGAGCAGGAGCCGGTGCCGGCTTCGTCGCCTGGGGGAATGCGACCGCTACCGGCGCCGACTCCGGCTTTTCTGCTCCACGCACCGGAGCCTGGACCGACACCGCCGCGGGAACTCCGGACGGACCGTCTTCGGCGCCCGCCCCGTCTTCAGCGTCATCCTCCCCTGCCGCCAGAGCCAGAGGCTCGCGAATCACCGGCTGCGCCTCTTCCGCTGCAGGCGCCGCCTGGGGTGCCGTGTGGCTCCCGGCGAACTGGATCGCCGGCGCACCTTCTCCGACGCCCCCGGATGAGGATTGAGCCCCAGCATCCGGTACCGCGGGTCCCGGGCCGGTACGCACGAACCAGGCGGCGGCGACGGCCAGCGTGACCACCCCCAATGCCAGCAGATGCTTCTTCGGCAATCCCGATCCACCGCGCCGATCGCCATCGACCGCCTGCTTGCGCTGCGCATACATGCCCTCGTCCAGGACCTCGCGGGCAACCCGGTTGATCTCGCCCGGCCAGCCTTCCGATTGCTGGTGGATGCGCTCGATATCCTCGTCGCTGAATAGCTCTATATCCCCCCCGGCCCCCTCAAGGCGCTGGGCGAGGTAGTCGCGGGTTTCCTCCAGGGTATAGGGCTTGAGCTTCAGCGCATGGAAACGCTCCTCGCCGTCGCTCAGGGCCTGCAGTCGCGACACAAGCTCCGGCTCGCCGAACAGGAAGACATGCGGCCGCCCCATGGCGCTGCCCTCGGCCAGAGCCAGCAACGCTTCGAGGGCCCCGGTCTCGAGCAGCTCGGCGTCGTCGACGAGGACGTAGACCTCCTGCCCCACGGCGACCAGTTCCTCCACCTGCGCCAGAATCGACTGCTCGTCGGAGCGAGCCAAGCCCAGCCCCATGGCGATCTGCCGCAGGATGCCCTCCACCTGTACCGAAGCCTTGCCGGAGACGACGACGCTCAGGACCGCCTGCTTGTTGCTGCTGGCCACCAGCGCCTGGCGCAGCAGCGTCTTGCCGCTGCCCGTGGGCCCACTGACCACCAGCAGCAATTGGCTGTAGCGCGCCAGGTGGTGCAGTTGCCCGAGCAGAGGCTTGCGCTGCGCCGGGAAGAACCTGAAACCAGGCGTCCGTGCCGCGAACGGGTCGTGCGTGAAGTCGTAATGGCTCAGAAGAGCTTCATCTACATGCGAACTGGACATAGTCGTCTCATTGACTGATCTGTTCCACCATGACCCGGTAGTCGGCGGCCAAGGTGGCGTGCAAGGTCTCGCGAGGGAAATCGCCGGTCACGACCGCCTCGCCCAGGCGCTTGAGCAGCACCAGGCGAAGCCGGCCATCCAGCACTTTCTTGTCGATGGCCATGTGCTCGAGGAAGTCCTCGGGGGTCATTTCCGCCGGAGGGGTCACGGGTAGACCGGCCCGCTGCAGCAAGCGGATTCCGCGATCGCGTTCGGCCTCGTCGATCCAGCCCAGGCGGCGGGACATCTCCAGAGCCATGACCGTGCCCGCGGCGACGGCTTCGCCATGCAACCAGACGCCATAGCCCATGTGCGTCTCGATGGCATGTCCGAAGGTGTGCCCCAGGTTGAGAGTGGCGCGGACTCCCGTCTCGCGCTCGTCCGCACCGACTACCCGTGCCTTGGCGGCACAGGAGCGGGCGATGGCTTCGCTCAGCGCCGAGCCTTCCAATGCACGCAACGCATCCATATGGGCTTCCAGCCAAGTCAGGAAAGGCTCGTCGCAGATGAGCCCGTACTTGATCACCTCGGCCAGTCCGGCGGAAAGCTCGCGTGCCGGCAGGGTGGCCAGGGTAGAGGTATCGATGACTACGGCCTTCGGCTGGTAGAAGGCGCCGATCATGTTCTTGCCCAGCGGGTGATTGATGCCGGTCTTACCCCCTACGGAGGAGTCGACCTGGGAAAGCAGTGTGGTCGGGATTTGGATGAAATCCACCCCACGCTGATAGCAGGCCGCGGCAAAGCCGGCCATATCGCCGATCACGCCGCCGCCGAGGGCGATGAGGGTGGTGCGTCGGTCATGGCGCGCCTTCAGCAACGCATCGAAGATGGTCTGCAGGGTTTCCCACTGCTTGAAGGCCTCGCCATCGGGCAGCACGATGGGAGTCACGTTCCGTGACGACAGGGCGCTGGTCAGCTTGTCCAGATAGAGCGGAGCGACCGTCTCGTTGGTGACCACTGCGACCTGGCGGCCGGCCAGATGCGGCACTATGTACTCCGCCTTGCTCAGCAGGTCCTCGCCGATATAGATCGGATAACTGCGCTCGCCGAGATCAACCTGTAAAGTCTGCATGATGCCCCCTCGCTGGAAAGGGCGCTAGGATAGCGCAGTTGCGCGCCCGCTTTAACGAGCAGGAAGGGCACGCAGACGCTCTAGAATCTCCTCCACCACGATACGCGGCGGACGCTCGTCGGTTTCCACCACCAGATCGGCGATTTCCCGGTAGAGAGGATCCCGGATTGTCATCAATTCACCGAGCACACGCCCTGGATCGGCAGCGCGCAACAAGGGGCGATTGCGATCACGGGAGGTCCGCTCCAACTGCTGCTCCACCGAGGCATGCAGGTAGATCACGCGACCGCCGGAACTCAATGCTTGGCGATTCTCGGGGCGGAGGACCGCCCCGCCGCCGGTGGCCAGCACGATCCCGTCTGTCTGGCAAAGCTCAGCGAGCATCGCCTGCTCGCGCTCGCGAAACCCGGCTTCCCCCTCCACATCGAAGATCCAGGGAATATTGGCTCCGGTACGCTGCTCGATCTCCTTATCGGAGTCCTTGAACGACAACCGTAACTCTTTGGCAAGCAAGCGCCCGATGGTGCTCTTTCCAGCCCCCATCGGGCCCACGAGGATCACATTACGCACTGACTCAACGACTCACAGCTATTGCCTGATTGTTAAGGATACGTGGTGTCAAGAAAATAAGCAGCTCGGATTTGGAGTCGGTCACCGCGTCGCGGCGGAACAGACGGCCGAGGTACGGCAGGTCGCCCAGGAAGGGTACCTTCTCCACCGTCTTCTCCTGATCGTTGGAGAACACGCCACCGATCACGACGGTTTCGCCGTCCGCGACCAGCACCTTGGCATTGACTTCGTTCTTGTTGATCGGCGGTACGCCGTTGAGCGCATTGGCGTAATCCGGCGCGTCCTTGGTGACCTTCACCTCCATGATGATGCGGTTGTCCGGAGTGATCTGCGGGGTCACCTCGAGCGACAGGGCCGCCTCCTTGAACGAGACGCTGGTCGCGCCACTGGAGCTGGCCTGCTGGTAGGGAACTTCCGACCCCTTGAGGATCTTCGCGGTCTCCTTGTCGGCCGTGACGACCTTGGGCTGAGAGATGATCTCGCCGTTACCGCTCTTTTCCATGGCCGACAACTGTAGGTCCAAGGTCAGATTGTTGCCGACGTAGCCGAGACCGATACCCGAAGTGAAGCTTTTTACCCCCATGTCAACCAGCGTCGAGGTCAGTGAGCCAGTGCTGCTCGTGGTAGTACCCGAGGTGGAACCACTCGAGCCCGAGCTGGTGCTGGAACTGGAGCTAGAAGAGGAACTGCTGCTCAACCCGTACAGCCTGCCATTACCATTGCTGTAGGAGCCGCCCCAACGGACCCCCAGGCTTTTGTCGTAATCGACACTGGCCTCGACGATACGCGCCTCGATCATCACCTGACGCACCGGGATGTCCAGTTGGGCGACGATCCGCCGCAATTCGTCGAGCCGATCCTGGGTCTGGTAAGCAATGATGTTGTTGGTACGCTCGTCCACAGTGATTGAGCCGCGCTCATCGGTGCTTTCATCCGTACTGGTCACGGACTGGAACAGCTTGGCGATATCCGCCGCCTTGGCGTAGTTCACCTGCACCAGTTCACGGCGCAGGGGAGCCAGCTCGGCGATCTGCTTCTGCGCTTCCAGCTCCTGCCGCTCGCGCGCCGCGATTTCATCGGCCGGAGCCACTAGCAGGACGTTTCCGACCTTACGCTTATCCAGCCCCTTGGTCTTGAGCACCAGATCGAGCGCCTGATCCCAGGGCACATTCTGCAAACGCAGGGTGATATTGCCTTGCACCGTATCACTGGCCACCAGGTTCAGGTTGGTGAAGTCCGCGATCAACTGCAGCACCGAGCGGACATCGATATCCTGGAAATTCAACGATAGCTTCTCGCCGTTATAGACAAAGCGGTCGGGGTTGACGCCGGCCGTGCTTTTCGGGGCGAGCTGCTTGACGCTGACAGTCAGCCGATTGTCAGCCTGGTAGACGAGATAGTCATATGCACCGCTTGGTTCGATGACGATATGACTCTTGTCCCCCTGCCTGGAGGCGCTGACGAACTGCACCGGGGTGGCGAAATCCTTGACATCCAGCCGCACACGCAGGGACTCCGGCAACTGGGCTCCGGCAAAATCCAGCAGGATCTTGCCCCCCTGTTCCTGGATAGCAGGGCTCATACCCGGATCGGACAAGTCGATGACGACATTGCCCTCCCCCTGTTCGCCGCGCTGGAAATCGATCGCCCGGATGGCTTTGCCGACCGGCGCGTACTCTTTGACCTTGGGGGCTGGTGCCTGCACCGTCGCCGGCTGGGTTGAACGCGCCTGGTGCGCTGCTCCCGCCGCTTCTCCTACCACCACATAGAGGTTGTTACCCTCGCTCCGGGTACTGTACGGAACCAGGGAGGTCAGATTGACGATCGCCCGAGTACGCCCCTGGGCCTCGACCAGGGTGACGCTACGGGCATTTCCGACGCCCAGTTCGCGATTCTTGGTTCCGAGCTTGTTGGATACCCCGGGTAGATCCAGAGCGATACGAGCCGGCTGGTCGATGGTATATCCGCGTGGCGCCTGCACGGGTTCGTCGAAGGAAAACTTGAGCTCGACCCGATCGCCGGGCAGAGCGGCCACATCGAGGCCTTTCAGATCGGCCGCCAGCAGCAGCGGCGACATCAACCCAGCCAGAGCCGAAAGGCCGAGACGCGAAAGAGTGGTATTCATTGAGGGGTTCCGTAATGCAGAACGGGAATTGGTATTCATGCGGAATTCTCTCTCTACGAGCGCTCTTTCAACGTGAGAGTGCGCGGACGCTCGAGCCAACCGCCTTCTCCGTCCGGAACGATCTCCACCACTTCTATGGCAGACTCGCCGATATTGACCACACGGCCATAATTGCGCCCCAAGTAGTCGCCGACCTTCAGCCGGTGAACGCCGCCCGCCCCACTGACCAGGGCATACATGCCGGTCTCGTTGGACAAGGTGCCGACCATCTCGAATATCTCGATATTGAAGCCCTCGAGGTATTGCCTGACCCGGTTCTCGTCGGGCTTGATGTCCTTGGAGCCCTTCTGACGCTGGGCCAGTTCGATCTTGAGCGGCGGCTGGAATGGACTGCGCAGCAGCGATGCACTGTAGGTGAAGGCTTCGTAGGGTTGGAAAATCGGCAATGGCTCGATACTTCCCTTCGGTCGCGCGCGGACCTCATCCATATAAGCCTGCAAATCCTGAAAATCGTTACCCGTACCGCAACCTGCAAGCCCCGCGACAACTGCAACAAATATCAAACGGGCGCCTTTCATTTCTGCAGCCCCTTGTCGTTATATCGATAAGTCTTGGCCAGAATGCTCATGCGCAACTTCGAAGAGTCACCGCTCTTCACAGGCTTAATTTCGAAATCATGCAAAGTGACGATTCGAGGCAAGCTGGAAACGCCACTAACGAAAGTAGCCAGATCGTGATAAGCACCAACTACGGATATTTGGATCGGCAGTTCGATATAGAACTGCTGGGTAACTTCATTGAGTAACTTGATCTCTTCGAACTCGAGGCCGCTACCCAATCCGGTACGAGTTATATCTTCGAGAAGTCCGGGGACCTCGGTGTCGCTGGGCAGCTGCCTCAACATTGCGCCGAAGGTCTCCTCCATCTCCTTCATCTGCGCCCTGTAGGCTTCCAGATTCGCGGCCTGAAATGCCTTGGCGGAGAACTGCTGCTTCAAGGTCTCTTCCTCGAGACGCTTTTGCTCCAGTTGCGCTTGGAGGTCCTTGAGATGGAAGTTGTAGCCCAGCGCCAGAACGGCTATCAGCAGCAGGATACTGGTGATGACCTTCACCGGCGTTGGCCAAGAGCCCAGGTTATTGAGATCAAGATCGGCCAGATCGACCTTTCGCAGGCTTTCCAGCGATTCGGCCAGATTCATTTCCGCACTCCCGTTTGTTTCTGCTCGCCACCCCGAGTAGCAGCCATGCGACCGGCGGAAGACTCCTTGGCACCGGCCGCCTGCTCACTGTCCCCGCCCGGCTGGGCCTGCTGCACGGTCAGCTGGAATACGTTGGCCTGATCCAGCGCACCGGCCGTGACGGCCTTGACCGCCGTGAGATTGGGAGCCTCGAGCCATTCCGACGCCTCCAGATTACGCATCAGGTTCGAAACCCGATTGTTCGACTCGGCGGCCCCTTCGATGGCGATGTTTTTTCCCGTCATTTTCAGGGAGGAGAAATAGACGCCATCGGGAAGCGTACGCACCAACTGGTCGAATACCCGGCCGATGACCTGGCGGTTTCCTTGAAGGTCCTGAATGATCTTCATCCGTTCCAACAGTTGCTGGCGGCGAGTCTTGAGCTCATTGATCTCCTTGATCCGTGAGTCGAGGATGGCGATTTCCTTGCGAATGTAATCGTTGCGCGCTGCCTGACGCTCTATGCTTGCGTTCAGATAGCGATCCCCGAGGAATACCAGCCCCCCCGAAGCGATCAGCACTGCCGCGAGCATTACCAGAAAGCGCTGCTTGCGCTCCTCTCGGAGCTGCTCGCGCCAGGGAAGAAGGTTGATCCGCGCCATTTAGTCGAAACTCCTCATCGCCAAACCACAGGCAATCATCAGGGCTGGAGCATCGCTGGCCAGGGCATTTGCATTCACTTTGCCGCCCAAGGTCATATTGGCAAACGGGTTCGCCACCAGCGTTCGAGTACCGATCTTCTGCTGCACCAGGTGATCGAGCCCCGGGAGAGAGGCGGTACCACCCGCCAATAGGATGTAATCGACATGGTTGTATTGGCCGGCCGCGAAGAAAAACTGCAGCGAGCGTGAAACCTGTTGTACGACAGCATCTTTGAACGGCTGCAAAACTTGGCTGTCGTAGTCTTCTGGGAGTCCGCCCTTTTTCTTTGCAATATCGGCTTCTGTCGCCGAGAGCCCGTAACGGCGCTGGATCTCGTCGGTCAGTTGCTTGCCGCCGAACAGCTGCTCTCGGGTATAGAGGGTGCGGCCTTCGTGGAGCACACTGAGCGTCATCATGGTCGCCCCGATATCGGCGATGGCCAGAGTAGCTCCGGGGCGGTCCTCTCCCAACTGGTCCGCCAGCAGGCCGCAAGCACGCTCCATGGCATAGGCCTCGACATCCACTACCTTGGCGGTCAGCCCCGCCAACCCTAGAACAGCTTCGCGTGTTTCGACGTTTTCTTTCCGACAGGCGGCGAGCAACACTTCGGCTCGCTCGGGATTACGGGCGACAGGACCCTGCACCTCGAAATCGATCGCCACTTCCTCGAGTGGGTAAGGAATGTACTGATCGGCTTCTATCTTCAGCTGGGTTTCCAGTTCGTCCTCGGAGAGCCCGGCATCCATCTCGATGGTCTTGGTGATTACAGCGGAGCCCGCCACGGCTACAGCTGCCGCCCTGGTGCCGGTCCTGGCTTTGGCGACGACACGATTCAGGGCCTGTCCCACCCCATCCAGATCGACGATGTTCTTCTCGACGACGGCATTGGCCGGAAGAGGCTCGACAGCATAGGCCTCGACCCGATAGCGGCCTCCCGAACGACTCAACTCGATAAGTTTGACGGCGGTCGAACTAATATCGATCCCCAACAACGAATTCGCTTTCTTGTGGAAGAGCCCTAGCACGACCAATTTCCTTGTTACATCCGCAAGTTACAGAAAACTTCTGCTATTTGGCATTAGATAACAGTCTTGACAGAAGCGTAAACGGCTATCTGTCGAAAAAACGCATATAATGTGACCGGTTTTTCGCTTTCAGCCTCGCCTGATATTTCGTCTCTTCTATCTGGAAACCCAAGGCCTCGATGCGCTTGCTTAAATTCCTCAGCTGGACCTGCGTCGCCATCTTCTGTGGATTGCTACTCGCCTTAAGCGGCACCTATCTTTATCTCAGCCCCAACCTTCCGTCTGTCGAGTCCCTGCGCAGCATCCAGCTGCAAATGCCCCTGCGGGTCTACAGCAGCGACGACAAGCTGATCGCCGAGTTCGGCGAAATGAGGCGCACGCCGATCCGCTACGCCGATATTCCGCAGGACTTCATCTATGCCCTGCTGGCCGCCGAGGACGATAACTTCGCGAACCATTATGGCGTCGACCTAACGAGCCTGATGCGCGCTGCCACGCAATTATTGAAGAGCGGACATATCCAGAGCGGCGGCAGCACCATCACCATGCAGGTAGCCAAAAACTACTTCCTCACCAGCGAGAGAAGCTTTTCGCGAAAGGCCAACGAGATCCTGCTGGCCCTGCAGATCGAGCGTGAGCTCAGCAAGGAGGAAATCTTCGAGCTCTACGTCAACAAGATTTACTTGGGCAACCGAGCATACGGCATTCAGGCCGCGGCCCAGATCTATTACGGCAAGACCATTCAGGAACTCAGCCTGGCGCAGATGGCGATGATCGCGGGCCTGCCCAAGGCACCGTCGCGCTTCAACCCGCTGGCCAATCCGGAGCGGAGTAAGCAGCGTCGCGACTGGATCCTCGGGCGCATGTACAAGCTCGGGCGAATCGACGCAGCACGCTACCAGGCAGCCCTGGCCGAACCCGTCGATGCCAGCTACCACGTTCCGCCGCCGGAGCTGAACGCCCCCTATGTGGCCGAAATGGCACGCGCCGACTTGGTCGGTCGATTTGGCAGCGCGGCCTATACGGACGGCTTCAAGGTGACCACCACCGTACCCAGCAATCTGCAGGAGGAAGCCAACCAGGCCGTACGCCGGGGGCTGCTAGACTACGATCGGCGGCATGGCTACCGCGGCCCTGAGGCCCGCCTATCCGGCAACCCCCAGAATACATGGGGCGATGAACTGGGCAAATATCACACCATCAACGGACTCGAGCCGGCCATCGTCAGCCAGGTACAGAGCGACGGCATACTCGTCCTGACGCGCAACGGCGCGAAAGAGATGGTCGGCTGGGAGAGCATGCGCTGGGCTCGCCCCTTCCTGGGCACCGACAGCCTCGGGCCCGCCCCCCGGCAACCGGCCGACGTGGTCAAGGCGGGTGACGTCGTTCGCGTCGAGCGCCAGGAAAATGGCAGCCTAAGCTTCTCCCAGATCCCCGCGGCACAGGCCGCACTGGTTTCCCTCGACCCTCAGGATGGCGCCATCCGCGCTCTGGTAGGCGGCTTCTCTTTCGACCAGAGCCATTACAACCGGGCAACCCAAGCCAAGCGCCAACCCGGATCGAGCTTCAAGCCCTTCATCTATAGCGCCGCCCTGGATCGCGGCCTCACCGCGTCCACCATCATCAATGACGCCCCGATCGTGTTCGTCGACGAATACCTGGACACCGTCTGGCGCCCGAAAAACGACACCAACACCTTCCTCGGCCCGATCCGCATGCGCGAAGCCCTGTACAAGTCGCGCAACCTGGTGTCGATCCGCATCCTGCAGCAGATCGGCATCCCCTACACCCTCGACTACCTCACCCGCTTCGGCTTCGACAAGCAGGACCTGCCGGGGAACCTCTCCCTGGCGCTCGGCACCGCCAACCTGACGCCGCTGGAGATCGCCGGCGGCTGGAGCTCCTTCGCCAACGGCGGCTATCGCATCAGCCCCTATCTGATCGAGCGCATCGAGGACCGCGTCGGCAATGTCCTGTTCCAGGCCAATCCCCCGCGCGTCCCACCGCAAGCACCGCCCCCCGTGGCGAATCCGGCAATCGACGGCAGGCCCCAGACAGGCTTCACGGCCATCACCAGCCAGACTCCGCAGATGGAAGCGACGACCAACGCGACTCAGCCGATCTATGCCGAGCGCATCGTCGACCCCCGCACCACCTACATAATGACCAGCATGCTGCAGGATGTGATCAAGCTCGGCACCGCCCGCAAGGCGCTGACCATGAAGCGCAGCGATCTGGCCGGCAAGACTGGGACCACTAACGAGTCCAAGGACAGCTGGTTCTCCGGCTACAACGCCGACTACGTGACGACCGTCTGGACTGGCTTCGACCAGCCGGAAAGCCTGGGCCGCCACGAGTATGGCGGCACCGTGGCCCTGCCGATCTGGATCGGCTACATGAGCCAGGCCCTCAAGGACAAGCCGGCCCACATGCAGCCGGAGCCCGAGGGGCTGCTGACCCTGCGTATCGATCCGATCACCGGGAACATCGCCTCGCCAGGCACGCCCGGCGCCTTCTTCGAACTCTTCAAGAGCGAGAATCCGCCATCCATGGCCCAGGAAGGGAGCTCCAGCCTGGGCGGCTCCCCGGGTAACGACAGCCCGCCGCCAATCGATCTTTTCTGACCTCAAAAAAGAAACCCCGCCAAGGCGGGGTTTCTTTTTGCTGCGGGGTCGTCGCTTAGCCCTTGAACACGTCGTCGACGGACTTCAACGGATAGTGCTTCGGATACGGCAGTGCCGCCACGCCGCTTTCGATGGCCGCCTTGGCCACCGCATCGGACACCACGGTGAGCAGGCGAGGATCCATCGGTTTCGGAATGATGTATTCGCGGCCGAACTCAAGCCCGGAGACGCCATAGGCATCGCAGACCTCCTTCGGTACCGGCTGCTTGGCCAGATCGCGCAGGGCATAGGCCGCGGCGATCTTCATCTCCTCGTTGATGCGGGAGGCGCGCACGTCGAGGGCACCGCGGAAGATGAAGGGGAAACCCAGGACGTTGTTGACCTGGTTGGGATAGTCGGAACGACCGGTCGCCATGATCACGTCGTCGCGAGTCGCATGGGCCAGCTCTGGAGCGATTTCCGGGTCGGGGTTGGAGCAGGCGAACACCACTGGGTTCGGCGCCATGAGCCGCAGGTTTTCCGCACCGAGCAGGTTCGCCCCGGAGAGACCGACGAAGGCATCGGCACCCTCGAGCGCATCTGCCAGGGTGCGCTTGTCGGTTTCGTGGGCGAACACCGCCTTGTACTGGTTGAGGTCGTCACGCCCCGAGTGGATCACACCCTGGCGGTCGATCATGAAGATGTTCTCGACCTTGGCACCCACGCTGATCAGCAGCTTCATGCAGGAAATGGCCGCGGCGCCAGCGCCGAGACAGACGATCTTGGCTTCCGGCAGGGTCTTGCCGGCGATTTCCAGGGCATTCATCATTCCGGCGGCCGTGACGATGGCCGTGCCGTGCTGGTCGTCGTGGAACACCGGGATATCGCACTGCTCGATCAGGGCGCGCTCGATCTCGAAGCACTCGGGCGCCTTGATGTCTTCCAGGTTGATGCCGCCGAAGGTGATGGAGATGCGCTTGACGGTATCGATGAAGGCCTGGGGGCTTTCAGCGTCGACTTCGATGTCGAACACGTCGACACCGGCGAAACGCTTGAACAGAACGCCTTTGCCTTCCATTACAGGCTTGGAGGCCAGCGGACCGAGGTTGCCCAGGCCGAGGATCGCAGTGCCGTCGGAAATGACGGCGACCAGATTGGATTTGCCGGTGTACTTGTGGGCCAGTTCGGGATCTCTGGCGATTTCGCGAACGGGCTCGGCGACGCCCGGGCTGTAGGCCAGCGACAGATCACGGGCGGTAGCGGTCGGCTTGGTCAGTTCGACGCTCAGCTTACCGGGACGAGGGGAGGCATGATATTCAAGGGCGGCGGTTTTAAGATCGGACATATTTTTAGTTCCGCATTATTTTGATGTTTTGATTTTAGTGGTTATACGGCTGGCGCCCGAGCATACGGCAAGACGGCGCCCCACGACAAGACTAGACATCGCACTCTGTCAAGTCCTCTAGTATAAGACTTTAATCCAATCTCCCGGACGCGGTTCACGATCCGGATAAAGATTGTTCAACAGACGCAGCCGCTGCACCGAAGCCTCCGCCAGGCCATGATCGAAGTCGGCCAGCCGCTGCCCCGCCCCGACCCGAACCAGCTCCAGCCGAAGGGGCTTGGCAAGCTTCCGTTC
The DNA here is from genome assembly GCF_042643485.1 of Azotobacter bryophylli. Taxonomy (NCBI): domain Bacteria; kingdom Pseudomonadati; phylum Pseudomonadota; class Gammaproteobacteria; order Pseudomonadales; family Pseudomonadaceae; genus Azotobacter; species Azotobacter bryophylli. Next base: position 116,890 of record NZ_JBHRSJ010000012.1, read on the forward strand.
GTCATCCCGAAGCGGCCGAAAACTCCTGATCACCTGAAGAAAACCGGCATCCGCGTCGGAAAGGTCGGACCGCCCCTTGAGCGCCGCCACGAACAGGAAGGCCTGATCCCCCTTGTAGAGAACGGCGACCCGGCGGGCCGTTGCCCCGGGCACCACCCCGGTATAGCCCTGCAGGCCCTGCGCCTGCAGCGCCTCACCGGCTAGCAGGCGCTGATCGCCGATCCGCTGCCGGAGGAAGTCGACCGGGGTGAGCCGTGCATCGGCAGGCTCCAGGGTCAACGCGATCAGCCCCTTGCGATCGGGCGTCAGCCCCACCAGCATGTCCGGTCGGTTGAGCAGTTGCCAACCAGCCGGAAGGCGCAGGGTGAAGTTCAGCGGACCGTGGTAGAAAGCTTGCCCCCGGCGCACGCCGGAAGCCTCCGAGTCGCCGAAGGTCAGGCCTTCCAGATGCCGAAGGAAGCCGTCGCGATTCACCTCCTGCTGCGCCGAGACCAGCGCGCGCGCCGGCCCCAGCACCTCATGCAAACGCCGATCGTTATCCGGATGGCTATCGAACAGACCGTGGTAGCTGCCGGCCGGCGGGGCTTCGCCGTGCCTGGCGGCCTCGGCCCGGGCGAAGTCCTCCTGATTCTTCAGAATGCGCACCACCTCGATCATCGCCTGCGGATCGTAGCCCGCCCGAGCCAGGTACTGAGCGCCGAGACCGTCAGCCTCCAGCTCCATGTCCCGTCCGTAGCCGCGCACGACGGCGCTGCCCAGGACAGAAGTCAGATCGCCGGCCGCACCGACACCGGTACCGATCGCGATCACCTGGCTGACGATGCTCCAGGCGCTCGCCTGGCTCTGTTGGCGCACGCTGTGGCGCGCCGTGACATGGCCGACCTCGTGCCCGAGCACCGCCGCCAGCTCGGCCTCGGAGTTGAGGTAGGCGAGCAGCCCCCGGTGGATGTAGACATAACCGCCGGGCAAGGCGAACGCGTTCAGCTCGGGCGAGTCGATCACGGTGAAGCGGTACTGCAGGCCGCTGCGATGGCTGTGACGCGCGACCCGCTCGCCGACCTGCTGCACGTAGGCCTGCAAGGCTTCATCGGCGTAGCGCGGATATTCCGCCAGGACCTGCTGATGGTACTTGCGCCCGAGCTCGAGCTCCTGGCGCTCGCTCATCATGACGAAATCGCTGCGCCCGCTGACCGGGTTCGTCGCACAGCCCGCCAGAAGGCTGGCGAGCAACAACAGGACAAAGCGCAGGCTCATGGCAACACCTCGAGCATCACCGGATGGGTCAGCGGCAGCATCCAGCGCACCTGCCCCGAGGCTGTACCGCCGCGGCGGGCGCGATCGACCACCCAGCCGCGGGCCTCGATGCGCCGACCGGGCAGGCGCTGCAGGGCAGCCAAATCGAACTGTCCCAGCAGATGCGGCTCGACATGCAGCACCAGCGGCCCGTCCAGCTCGATCCATAGACCGCCGCGGTTGCGCTCTACCCTGCGCACCGCCGCCCGCACCAGGGCGAAACCGCCGCCCCGCAACTGCTCAGGGCTCTTCCAGGCCGGACGTCGCCACAGCCCGCGACCATCCGCTCTCGCCTCATGCTCGGCCTGCAACTGGCAGTCGACCAGGGAGACATTCGGCGCCACCGCCACCAGATAGCCTAGCCCCTCCGCCAGCAACTGAGCCTCCCAGTTGCGCCCGCGCGCATCGTAGGCATGGGCCAGGGTGCGGCCATAGCGGTCCCGCGCTTGGCTGCCCGGCAGCAGCATCACCCGATCGGCATTACCCTTCACCGATTGCTGCAGGCGTTCGCGTGCCGCCTCGGCGAAAGGCTCGGCGGGCCGCCCGCGATGCCCGAGCTCCGGGGCGTTGATACCGATCAAGCGAACCCTGCGACCATCGGCCAGGCGCAGGGTGTCGCCATCGATCACCTGCTGCACGAGTGCAGTGGATGCCCCGTCCGACAGCGGACAGAGGGCGAGAGCAGGAAAAACCCAACCCCCGAAAACAAAAAAGGCGCCCACTAGGGACGCCTTTTTCACTCGCCCGAAAAAGTCCATCAGGACTTCTCGGTTGCGCGTGCTTACTTGGAGCCGAACACGCCGAAACGCTGCTTGAAGCGGTCGATACGGCCACCGGTGTCGAGCATTTTCTGCTTGCCGGTGTAGAACGGGTGGCACTCGGAGCACACATCGATGCTGATGCTCTTGCCAATGGTGGAGCGAGTCTTGATCACGTTACCGCAGCTGCAGGTCGCTTCGATCTCGACGTAATTCGGATGGATATCGGCTTTCATAAAAAGTCCTCGAGTCTGGCGTGCCGCCACACGACCCTATGTCGAGTACCGCACGGAAACAGGCGGCGGATGATACCAGAGCGCCGGACCGATGCAAGCCGCCCAACCGACAGCGCAGACGAGACGGGCTCGCAGGCCTCGTGTCCGACCTGCCCCATGCCAGCCTGAAGCGGCCTTCAGCCTGTTAATATCGCCGCTCATCACCAAGGACCGCCCGCGTGCCCGCCCCGATCGTCCGCCTCGCCCTGCCCTCGCCGCTGCGCCGGCTGTTCGACTACCGCGCGCCGCTCGGCGTGCCGTACACCGCCCTGCAGCCTGGCGTGCGCTTGCGCGTGCCGTTCGGTCGACGCGAGGTGATCGGCGTCCTGGTGCAGCGGGTCGAGCACAGCGAGGTGCCGGAAGACAAGCTGAAAAGCGCCGTGGAGCTCCTGGATGCCCAGCCGCCGCTGCCGGAGAGCCTGTTCCGGCTCTGCCAGTGGACGGCCCAGTATTACCAGCACAGCCTCGGCGACACCTTCACCTGGGCCCTGCCGACCCTGCTGCGCCAGGGCGAACCGGCGGAGGTGCGCCAGGAGCGCTTCTGGCACGTCGCCGAAGGCGTGCGTCCGGACGATCCGCGCCTGGCCCGCGCGCCGCGCCAACGCGAAGTGCTAAGGACCCTCGCCCAGCATCCCCACGGAGTTCCCCACGCGCTGCTCGGCAAGCTGCAACTGAACAAGAACAGCCTCGATCTGCTGCTGGAAAAGGGCCTGCTGCGCCTCGAAGTGCGCCGCCACCGGCCGGCCGAGCGGCACGGCGACTGGCTGGCGCAGGCCGAGCTGCCGCTCAACGACGAGCAGCGCAATGCGGTCGAAGCGGTGCGGGCCGGCTTCGGCGGCTTCAATGCCTATCTGCTCGCCGGAGTCACCGGCAGCGGCAAAACCGAGGTCTACCTGCAACTGATCCATCAGGTGCTCATGGCCGGCAAGCAGGCCCTGGTGCTGATCCCCGAGATCAACCTGGGGCCGCAGACCCTGGAGCGTTTCACCCGCCGCTTCAACGCCCGGATCGCCCTGCTCCACTCCAGCGTCAACGATCGCGAACGCCTGGACGCCTGGCTGGCGGCGCGCGACGGCGAGGCGGACATCGTCATCGGCACCCGCTCGGCGCTGTTCACGCCGCTGAAGAACCCCGGCCTGATCATCGTCGACGAAGAGCACGACGCCTCCTATAAACAGCAGGAAGGCCTGCGCTACCACGCCCGCGATCTGGCCGTGGTCCGCGCCCGCCAAGAAGAGGTCCCGATCCTGCTCGGCTCGGCCACTCCCTCGCTGGAGAGCCTGCACAACGCCCATGCCGGCCGCTACGCCCTGCTGCGCCTCAGCCGTCGCGCCGGCAACGCCAAACCACCGCGTTTCCTGCGCCTGGACGTTAAGAGCCTGCCACTGGACGCCGGCATATCCCGGCCGCTGCAACAGGCCATCGCCGAAACCCTCGCCGCCGGCCAGCAGGTCCTGGTGTTCCTCAATCGTCGCGGCTTCGCCCCGACCCTGCTGTGCCACGACTGCGGCTGGATCAGCCAGTGCCCGCGCTGCGATGCGCGGATGACCCTGCACCAGCGCCATCGCGAAGTGCGCTGCCATCATTGCGGACATGTCGAGCGCCAGCCGAGCAACTGCCCGCAGTGCGGCCAGGTGGACCTGCGCCCGGTGGGGGCCGGCACCGAACGCGCCGAGGAGCGCCTGGCCATCCTCTTCCCGGACTACCCGGTACTGCGCATCGACCGCGACAGCACGGCACGCAAGGACGCCATGCAGCGGATGTTCGCCACCATCCAGCACGGCGAGCCCTGCCTGCTGGTCGGCACGCAGATGCTCGCCAAGGGCCATCACTTTCCGCGGGTCACCTTGGTGGCCATCCTCGACGCCGACAGCGGGCTGTTCTCCGCCGACTTCCGCGCCAGCGAGCGCATGGCCCAGCTGATCATGCAGGTCGCCGGCCGCGCCGGCCGCGCCGAGGAGGCGGGCCGCGTGATCATCCAGACCCATCTGGCCGACCACCCGCTGCTGGTCCAGCTCACCGAGCAGGGCTACTTCGCCTTCGCCGAGCAGGCGCTGAGCGAGCGCCGCGCCGCCGGCCTGCCGCCGTTCTCCCATCTCGCCCTGCTGCGCGCCGAAGCGCACAAGCCGGGACAGGCCGAGGGCTTTCTCGATCAGGCCTGCAGCGAGGCGGAGCAGCTGCTCGGCACCCTGAACCTGTCCGGCACCGAGCTGCTCGGCCCGGTACCGGCACCGATGGAGCGCCGCGCCGGCCGCTATCGCGCCCAGTTGCTGGTACAGGCCAACAACCGCGCGCCGCTGCACCGCCTGCTGGGCCCCTGGCTGACGGTTCTCGAGCAGCTCCCCGGCGCCCGGGCCGTGCGCTGGTCGCTGGATGTGGACCCGATCGACCTGTACTGAAAACGCCCCGCCCCCGCCGGAACGGGCATGGAAATCAGCGCCGGCACGGACTTCCCATCCGCCCGACAGCGGTTGGCAAGCCCGCGGCAGCCGCGGATAATGCTCGGTTTTCAACCCCGTTTCCGGCTGTACCGCCCGAAGAGCAGAGCATGAAAGACACGATTCGCCAGTTGATCCAGCAAGCCCTGACCCGCATGACCGAAGACGGTGTCCTGCCGGCTGGCCTGACCCCGGCGATCCAGGTGGAGAACACCAAGGACAAGAGCCATGGCGACTTCGCCAGCAACATAGCCCTGATGCTGGCCAAGCCGGCGGCGATGAAGCCGCGCGACCTCGCCGAGAAGCTGGTCGCCGCCCTGCCGGCCGACGCCGCCATCAGCAAGGTGGAAATTGCCGGTCCGGGCTTTCTCAACTTCTTCCAGAACAGCGACGCCCTGGCCCGGCGCCTGGAAGCGGCACTGGCCGACGAGCGTCTCGGCGTGACCAAGAATGGCCGCACCGGGCGGGTGGTGGTCGACCTCTCCTCGCCCAACCTGGCCAAGGAAATGCACGTCGGCCACCTGCGCTCGACCATCATCGGCGACGCCGTGGCCCGCGTGCTGGAGTTCCTCGGCGACACCGTGATCCGCCAGAACCACGTCGGCGACTGGGGCACCCAGTTCGGCATGCTGCTGGCCCACATGGAAGAGAACCCGGCCGCGGCCGAGGGCGAGCTGTCCGACCTCGAGCACTTCTACCGGGCGTCGAAGAAGCGCTTCGACGAGTCCGACGAATTCGCCGACCGCGCCCGCCAGCTGGTGGTCCGCCTGCAGACCGGCGAGCCGGAATGCCTGCGCCTGTGGAAGCACTTCAACGAGGTTTCCCTGAGCCACTGCCAGGAAGTCTACGACCGCCTCGGCGTCAGGCTGAGCCCGGCCGACGTCAGGGGCGAAAGCTCCTACAACGAGGACCTGCCCGGCATCATCGAGGCCCTGCGGGCCAAGGGGCTGCTCACCGAGAGCGACGGCGCCCAGTGCGTGTTCCTCGAGGAATTCAAGAACGCCGAGGGCAATCCACTGCCGGTGATCGTGCAGAAGGCCGGCGGCGGCTATCTGTACGCCACCACCGACCTCGCCGCGATGCGCTACCGCAGCCAGCAGCTCAAGGCCGACCGCGTGCTGTACTTCGTCGACCAGCGCCAGGCGCTGCACTTCCAGATGACCTTCGAAGTGGCCCGTCGCGCCGGCTTCGTCGATGCTGCCACCGAACTCGAACACATGGGCTTCGGCACCATGAACGGCGCCGACGGCCGTCCGTTCAAGACCCGCGACGGCGGCACGGTCAAGCTGATCGATCTGCTCAACGAGGCCGAGCAGCGCGCCTACGCCCTGGTCAAGGACAAGAACCCCGAACTGGCCGAGGACGAACTGCGCAGCATCGCCCGCGCCGTCGGCATCGGCGCGGTCAAGTACGCCGACCTGTCCAAGCACCGGGCCAGCGACTACAGCTTCAACTTCGACCTGATGCTCAGCTTCGAAGGCAACACCGCACCCTACCTGCTCTATGCCTACACCCGGGTGGCCAGCGTGTTCCGCAAGCTGGGCCTGGGCTTCGACCAGATCGAAGGCAGCATCGCAATCGAGGCCGAACAGGAACAGGCGCTGGCCGCCAAGCTGGCGCAGTTCGGCGAAGTGCTCGGCAACGTCGCCGAGAAGGGCCAGCCGCACCTGCTCTGCGCCTACCTGTACGATCTGGCCGGCCTGTTCTCGAGCTTCTACGAGCACTGCCCGATCCTCGCCGCCGACAGCGAGGCCCGCAAGCAGAGCCGCCTGCGCCTGGCCGCCCTGACCGGACGCACCCTCAAGCAGGGGCTGGAGCTGCTCGGCCTGGAAACCCTGGAACGGATGTAAAAGGACTTACCCACCAGCATGGCAAAGAAGAAATCTCCTCCCAAACGCGGCGCCAGCCGCAATTCGCCGCCGGCGAAAAGGTCCGTCCCCAGCTGGTTCTGGCTGGTCTGCGGTCTGGCCGTCGGCGGATTCGGGATGTTTCTGGCGAAACTGGAGCCGGGCGGCGACGAGGTGAAGCGGGAAACCGCCGAGGAACGCCCCGCGACCAAGCCCCAGCAGCCGGCTAAGCCGAAATACGACTTCTATACCCTGCTGCCGGAAACCAAGGTCATGTCGCCGCCGAGCACCCTGACATCGGAGACGCCGCCGACCACGCCGCCCAAGCTGACGCCGGAACAGGACGCCGCCCGCGCCCAGGCCCTGCTCGAAGGCCGCACGCCGCCTCCGCCGCCCAGCGCTCCCGTAGCCCCGCCCAAGCCGGTGACGGCGACCGCTCCCGCTCCGACTCCCGCCGCGGCGCCAGCACCGGCCCCTGCGCCGGCCCCCGCGACCGCGCCCAGCGCTCCCAAGGCGGCGGCACCAGCCAGCCAGTTCTTCCTCCAGGCCGGCTCCTTCCGCAGCAAGGAAGAAGCGGAGAGCGCCCGTGCCCGCCTCACCCTGCTGGGCGAGAATGCGCGCATCGAGGTCGGCAACGTCCGCGGCGAGACCTATCACCGGGTCATGGCCGGCCCCTACACCAGCCGCCAACAGCTCGAGAAGGCGCAGAAACAGCTGGCCGGCAACGGCTTCCGCAATCTGCTGCAACAGGAACGGCGTAGCCGCTGAAATACGCCTCGGACCGGCCGTCGGCGCCGGTCCGAGGCGATGCGGGACGACGGGCCATGCGTGCCTCTCCGCCTCCTCCCGACTCGGCCGCTGCCTGTCCGTCCGCCGGTCACGACCTCCCGTCCTCGGCGCTTGAAATAACCCGGAACCTCCCCCATATAAGCTCCGTTCGGGCATTTCCGCCCCGCTGCGTGGAGGCTTTTCCCCTTGACCACCATCGTTTCTGTGCGCCGCCAAGGCAAAGTCGTCATGGGTGGCGACGGCCAGGTTTCCCTCGGCAATACCGTGATGAAAGGCAATGCGAAGAAGGTTCGCCGCCTCTACCACGGCCAGGTATTGGCCGGCTTTGCCGGGGCCACCGCGGACGCCTTCACCCTCTTCGAGCGCTTCGAGGGTCAGCTGGAGAAGCACCAGGGCCACCTGGTCCGCGCCGCCGTCGAGCTGGCCAAGGACTGGCGCACCGATCGCTCCCTGAGCCGCCTGGAAGCCATGCTGGCGGTGGCCAACAAGGACGCCTCGCTGATCATCACCGGCAACGGCGACGTGGTCGAACCGGAAGAAGGCCTGATCGCCATGGGCTCCGGCGGCCCCTATGCCCAGGCCGCCGCCAAAGCGCTGCTGCAGCACACCGACCTGTCCGCCCGGGAAATCGCCGAGACGGCCCTGAACATCGCCGGCAGCATCTGCGTCTTCACCAACCAGAACCTGACCATCGAAGAGCAGGATCTCGACTGAGCACCCGCTCCGGTATCCGGCTGCCATACTGCATGCAGCCGTCAAACAGACCGCCGCGGCGGGTGGCTTGACGCCGATCCGCCCCACGCATGAAGCGAGCCTTACCCATGTCCATGACGCCCCGCGAAATCGTCCACGAACTCAACCGCCACATCGTCGGCCAGGACGACGCCAAGCGCGCCGTCGCCATCGCCCTGCGCAACCGCTGGCGGCGCATGCAGCTGCCGGCCGACTTGCGCGCCGAGGTCACGCCGAAGAACATCCTGATGATCGGCCCGACCGGCGTCGGCAAGACCGAGATCGCCCGCCGCCTGGCGCGCCTGGCGAACGCCCCCTTCATCAAGGTGGAAGCGACCAAGTTCACCGAGGTCGGTTATGTGGGACGCGACGTAGAATCGATTATCCGGGATCTCGCCGATGCGGCGGTGAAGATGCTGCGCGAGCAGGAGATCCAGCGGGTGAGCTTCCGCGCCGAGGACGCCGCCGAGGAGCGTATCCTCGACGCCCTGTTGCCGCCGGCGCGCCAGGGCTTCGACGAGGAGGCGCCGCGCGAGGACTCCAACACCCGCCAGCTGTTCCGCAAGCGCCTGCGCGAAGGCCAGCTGGACGACAAGGAGATCGACATCGAGCTCACCGAGAGCCCGGCCGGCGTGGAGATCATGGCGCCGCCCGGCATGGAGGAGATGACCAACCAGCTGCAGAACCTGTTCTCCAGCATGGGCAAGGGCAAGAAGAAGGCCCGCAAGCTGAAGGTCAAGGAGGCCCTCAAGCTGGTGCGCGACGAGGAAGCGGCGCGCCTGGTCAACGAGGAGGAGCTGAAGGCCCGCGCCCTGGAGGCCGTGGAGCAGAACGGCATCGTCTTCATCGACGAGATCGACAAGGTCGCCAAGCGCGGCAACGTCGGCGGCGCGGACGTGTCCCGCGAAGGCGTGCAGCGCGACCTGCTGCCGCTGATCGAGGGCTGCACGGTGAACACCAAGCTGGGCATGGTCAAGACCGACCATATCCTGTTCATCGCCTCCGGCGCCTTCCACCTTTCCAAGCCCAGCGACCTGGTGCCCGAACTGCAGGGCCGCCTGCCGATTCGCGTCGAGCTGAAGGCGCTGAGCCCGCAGGATTTCGAGCGCATCCTCACCGAGCCGCATGCCTCGCTGACCGAGCAGTACTGCGCGCTGCTGAAGACCGAGGGGCTGGACATCGAATTCACCGCCGACGGCATCAAGCGCATCGCCGAGATCGCCTGGCAGGTCAACGAGAAGACCGAGAACATCGGCGCCCGTCGCCTGCACACCCTGCTAGAGCGTCTGCTGGAGGAGGCCTCCTTCAGCGCCGGCGACCTGGCCGCCGACCACAGCGGCAGGCCGATCGTGATCGACGCCGCCTACGTCAACCAGCACCTGGGCGAGCTGGCACAGGACGAGGATCTGTCGCGCTACATCCTTTAAGACCTGCAGGGAGCGGATTCATCGGCCCCGCACGGAGCCATGGATCCGCTCCCGTGCCCGCCCGACGGAAGACTTCCCCCATGCGCATTCCCTCCGCGATCAAGCTGCACAAGGCCTCGAAGACCCTCGAGCTGCAATACGGCCCCGACGAGCGCTACAGCCTCAGCGCCGAGTTCCTCCGCGTGCACTCCCCTTCCGCGGAAGTGCAGGGACACGGCAACCCGATCCTGCAGTACGGCAAGCAGAACGTCGGCCTCGTCGGCGCCGAGCCGGCCGGCCAGTACGCGCTGAAGCTGATCTTCGACGACGGCCACGACAGCGGCCTCTACACCTGGGACTACCTCGACCAGCTGGCGCAGCGGCAGCAACAATTGTGGGCCGACTATCTGGACGAACTGGATCGCGCCGGGAAATCCCGCGATCCCAGCGAGTCCGTGGTCAAGTTGATGCTCTAGCCGGCACCGCCCCGCTCTTTCGGCTCGAACGCCCGGAGCGTCCCCCGCCAGGCCGTCTAATCCGGACTCGGCCAAGACAAAGCCCGCTGCCAGCATTAGAATGTCCAGCACATTTTTCCGGTACCAGCGATATGAACGATCCGCGCAAGAACCACGAGGCAGAGCCCGTCACTCACTTCGGTTACCAGAACGTGCCGGAAAGCCAGAAGGCGAAGAAGGTGGCCGAGGTGTTCCACTCGGTGGCGGCCAAGTACGACCTGATGAACGATGTGCTCTCCGGCGGCTTGCACCGCCTGTGGAAGCGCTTCACCATCGAGTTGTCCGGCGTGCGCCCGGGCAACCGCGTGCTCGACATCGCCGGCGGCACCGGCGACCTGACGCAGCAGTTCTCGCGCCTGGTCGGCCCGACCGGCGAAGTGGTGCTGGCCGATATCAACGAATCGATGCTCAAGGTCGGCCGCGACAAGCTGCTCGACCGCGGCGTGGCCGGCAACGTCAGCTTCGTCCAGGCCGACGCCGAGAAGCTGCCGTTCCCCGACAACCACTTCGACGTGGTGACCATCGCCTTCGGCCTGCGCAACGTCACCCACAAGGAAGACGCCCTGCGCTCCATGCTGCGGGTGCTGAAGCCAGGTGGCCGCCTGCTGGTGCTGGAATTCTCCAAGCCGAGCAACCGCCTGCTGGGCAAGGCCTACGACACCTACTCCTTCGCCTTCATGCCGCTGGCCGGCAAGCTGATCACCAACGACGCCGAAAGCTACCGCTATCTGGCCGAGTCGATCCGCATGCACCCGGATCAGGAAACCCTCAAGCGCATGATGGAAGAGGCCGGCTTCGACCGCGTCACCTATCACAACATGACCGGCGGCATCGTCGCCCTGCACCGCGGTATCAAGCCCTGATGATCGTCACGGCCCTGCTCGCCGGCGTGGAACACGGGCTAAACCGTATCCTACGCCTGGACAGCACCGCCCTGCCGCGCCTGGCCAGGCTGGCCGGCAAGGCGATAGCGGTGCAGTGCGCGGCCCCGGCCGTGGAAATCTACATCCTGCCCCACGGAGAGGGCCTGCGCCTGGCCGGTCAGTGGCACGGAGAAGTCGACTGCCGGCTGCACGCGCCGGCCGCCAGCCTGCTGCGCCTCGCCCTGAGCCGGCAGAAGACCGCCATCCTGCACGGACCCGAGGTCACCTTGGAAGGCGACAGCGCCGCCCTGCTGGCGCTCGCCGGCATCCTCCAAGACCTCGAACTGGACTGGGAATACGAAGTGTCGCGCTGGCTCGGGCCGGTCGCCAGCCACCTGCTCGGCAGCGGCCTGCGCAGCAGCCGCCGCTGGACCGGGGAGAGCCTCGGCAGCCTGCGCCAGGACTTGGCCGACTACCTTGCCGAGGAATCGCGCAACCTGGTCGGGCGCCACGAAGCGGAAGCCCGCTTCGCCGAGATCGATGCCCTACGGCTCGATCTCGACCGCCTCGACGCCCGTATCGCCCGCCTCGCCCACCTCTCGGAATCCAGCGATAACGCATGAAGCTCCTTGCCGTTCGTCGATTGTTGCGCATCCAGAGCGTCGTCATCCGCTATCGCCTTGACGACCTGCTGTTCGATCTAGCGCTCCCCTGGTGGCTGCGCGCACTGAGCTACTGCCTGCCCTGGCGCTGGTTCCCGCGCCAGAACACCGAGCTGCCGCGCGGGGCACGGGTTCGCCTGGCCCTGCAGGAGCTCGGCCCCATCTTCATCAAGTTCGGCCAGATTCTCTCCACCCGTCGCGACCTGATGCCGCCGGACATCGCCGACGAGCTGATCTGGCTGCAGGACCGGGTACCGCCCTTCGACCCAGCGCAATCGGTGGCGCTGATCGAGCAGCAGCTGGGCGCCCCGGTCAGCGAGGTGTTCGCCCGCTTCGACAGCCAGCCGCTGGCCTCGGCCTCGGTCGCCCAGGTGCACGCGGCGCAGCTGAAGAGCGGCGAGGAAGTGGTGGTCAAGGTGATCCGCCCCGGCCTCAGGCCGATCATCCGCCAGGATCTGGCATGGCTCTACCTGTTCGCCCGGCTGGCCGAGCGCGCGTCCACCGAGGCGCGCCGCCTGCATCTGATCGACGTGGTCAGCGACTACGAGAAGACCATCTACGACGAACTCGACCTGCTGCGCGAGGCGGCCAACGCCAGCCAGCTGCGGCGCAACTTCGAGCAATCGCCGCTGCTCTATGTGCCGCAGATCCACTGGGAATGGTGCCGGCCCAAGGTGCTGGTGATGGAGCGCATCTACGGCGTTCCGGTCACCGATCTGGCCGCCCTCGCCGACCAGGGCACCGACTTCAAGAAACTGGCCGAGCGCGGCGTGGAGATCTTCTTCACCCAGGTCTTCCGCGACAGCTTCTTCCACGCCGACATGCACCCCGGCAACATCTTCGTCAGCACACGCCAGCCCTGGGAGCCTCAGTACATCGCGGTGGACTGCGGCATCGTCGGCAGCCTGACCCCCGAGGACCAGGACTATCTGGCGCGCAACCTGATGGCCTTCTTCAAGCGCGACTACCGCAAGGTGGCGCAGCTGCACATCGACTCCGGCTGGGTGCCGGCGCACACCAAGGTCAACGAGCTGGAAGCGGCGATCCGTACCGTCTGCGAGCCGATCTTCGAGAAGCCGCTGAAGGACATCTCCTTCGGCCAGCTGCTGTTGCGCCTGTTCCAGACCGCACGGCGCTTCAACATGGAAATCCAGCCGCAGCTGGTGCTGCTGCAGAAGACCCTGCTCAACATCGAAGGCCTCGGCCGCCAGCTCTATCCGGAACTGGACCTGTGGACCACGGCCAAACCCTATCTCGAGCGCTGGATGCGCCAGCGCATGAGCCCGCGCGTTCTGCTCGGCAACCTGCAGGGCCAGCTCGAACAGGTGCCGCATCTGGCGCACATGACCCGCGAGGTGCTCGAAGGCATGGCCCGGCCGCACCACGGCAAGCGGGGAGACCGCCGGGACCGCAACGAGCACTGGGCCCTGCGCCTACTCGGCGCAGCCCTGCTCGGCGGTGGCGCAGTCCTGGCGGGCGAGGCCGCACCGGGGATCGAAGCGGCCTGGCCGGGCTGGCTGATGCTGACCAGCGGCATCTACCTGCTGATGCGTCGCCAGCTTGATTGACATCAAGGCCGCCGCGGCAGAGAACTACCCAGAATCGCCGGCAAACCGGCAGAGCCGATTGGTCGCAGCGTCGCATGCTGCGGGAGTGCATATGAAAGACTGGCTGGACGAAGTCAACTGGAACGCCGAGGGCCTGGTGCCCGCCATCGCCCAGGATTACCGGACCGGACGCGTACTGATGATGGCCTGGATGAACCGCGAGGCCCTGGCCCTGACCGCCGCCGAGCAGCGCGCCATCTACTGGTCGCGCTCGCGTGGTAAACTTTGGCGTAAGGGTGAAGAATCGGGCCATGTGCAGAAATTGCACGAACTGCGCCTGGACTGCGACGCCGATGTGGTCATCCTGCAGGTCGAGCAGCTCGGCGGCATCGCCTGCCACACGGGCCGGGAAAGCTGCTTCTACCGGGTTCTCGAGAATGGCGTCTGGCGAGTCGTCGATCCCGTCCTGAAGGATCCGCACGCCATCTACCATGCAGGACACACACATGAGTGACGACACCCTCCACCAGTTGGCCGAAGTGCTCGAGGCGCGCAAGAGCGCAGCGCCGGAGAGTTCCTACGTGGCAAGCCTGTACCACAAGGGCCTGAACAAGATTCTGGAGAAAGTCGGCGAGGAGTCGGTGGAAACCATCATCGCCGCCAAGGATGCCGCTGTCAGCGGCGACTGCAGCGACCTGATCTACGAGACCGCCGACCTCTGGTTCCACAGCCTGGTCATGCTCTCGGCCCTCGGCCAGCATCCCCAGGCCGTGCTGGACGAACTGCAGCGGCGTTTCGGCCTCTCCGGGCATGCGGAAAAAGCCGCGCGCCAATCGTCCACCTAACCATTTAGCTGCAAGGGAAATCCCATGGGTATCTTCGACTGGAAACACTGGCTGGTCATCCTCATCGTCGTCATCCTGCTGTTCGGCACCAAGCGCCTGAAGACGCTCGGCTCCGACCTCGGCGAAACCATCAAGGGCTTCCGCAAGGCGATGAACACCGAGGAAGGCGAAACCAAGCCCGCCGAATCTCCGGCCGGCGAAACCCTCCACAAGCCGCAGACGATCGACGCCCAGGCCCAGAAAGTCGAAACGCCTGTGCGCAAGGACTGAGCCTGACGCATGTTCGACATCGGCTTTACCGAGCTGCTCCTGGTCGGTCTGGTGGCCCTGCTGGTCTTCGGCCCCGAACGCCTGCCGGGCGCCGCCCGCACCGCCGGCCTGTGGATCGGCCGCCTGCGGCGTAGCTTCAATGCGCTCAAGAGCGAAGTGGAGCGCGAGATCGGCGCCGACGAGATCCGCCGCCAGCTGCACAACGAGCGGATTCTCGAGCTGGAGCGGGAAATGAAGCAGAGCATCCTGCCCACGCCCACCAGCCCGGCGGCGACCGAGCCCAAACCTGCCGAGGCTTCCCCGGCCCCGGCCGCCACCGACGGCAAGCCCGCCTCGCCGCCCGCCGCAGCCACGCCGGCTCCCGCAGTCTCCGCTGACGGCCAGGCGCCGACCGGCACCGCTGCCCCCAACGCCTCCTCCGACAAGACGCCCTCGCCATGAATGCCCGACCGGACAGTGACCAGGAAATGCCTCTGGTCGCACACCTGACCGAACTGCGTACGCGCCTGCTGCGCTGCGTGGTGGCGGTGCTGCTGATCTTCGCCGGCCTGTTCTACTTCGCCCAGGACATCTACACCCTGGTCTCGGCGCCCCTGCGCGCCTACCTGCCGGAAGGCGCGACCATGATCGCCACCGGGGTGGCCTCGCCCTTCCTCACCCCGTTCAAGCTCACCGCCTGGGTGGCGCTGTTCCTCAGCGTACCGGTGATCCTGTACCAGGTCTGGGGCTTCATCGCGCCGGGGCTGTACAAGCACGAGAAACGCATTGCCCTGCCGCTGCTGGCCTCCAGCATCTTCCTGTTCTACGCCGGCATGGCTTTCGTCTACTTCCTCGTGTTCCCGCTGATGTTCCACTTCTTCGCCAGCGTCACCCCCGAGGGCGTGGCGATGATGACCGACATCAACGAGTACCTGGACTTCATCCTGACCCTGTTCTTCGCCTTCGGCGTGGCCTTCGAGATTCCGGTGGCGACCTTCCTGATCATCTGGATCGGTCTGGTCGACGTGGAGACCCTGAAGAAGGCCCGGCCCTACGTGGTCGTCGGCTGCTTCGTGGTCGGCATGGTCCTCACCCCGCCGGACATCTTCTCGCAGACCCTGCTGGCGGTGCCCATGTGGCTCCTGTTCGAGATCGGCCTCCTGTTCGGCGCCATGGTCCGGCGTGACGCCAGCAAGGAAGAGACCAGCGACAGTACCGCCATCGTTCCCCGCGAGAGCGACGACCAGCCCCCGGCACCCCAGGCGTGAACCTGCTGCTGCTGGAGGACGGCGACTTCGTCGCCGAGGGTCGTGCCGTGGTGCGCGACCGCAGGCTCCGCCACCTGCACGAGGTGCATCGCGCCGAATCCGGCGACAGCCTGCGCGTCGGCCGCCTCGGCGGCCCGATGGGCGAAGGCCGCCTGCTGCGCCTGGAGGCGCACGAGGCCGAACTCGAGATACGCCTCGACCAGCCGCCGCCGGCCAAGTTGCCGTTGACCCTGCTGCTCGCCCTGCCACGGCCGAAGATGCTCAAGCGCGTGCTGCAGACCGTGGCCGCCATGGGTGTGCCGCGGCTGGTGCTGCTGAACAGCTACCGGGTGGAGAAGAGCTTCTGGCAGACCCCCTTCCTCGAGCCGCAAGCCATCCGCGAACAGCTGATCCTCGGCCTGGAGCAGGCCCGCGACACCGCGCTGCCGGACGTGCTCGTCGAGAAGCGTTTTAAGCCCTTCGTCGAGGACCGCCTGCCGGCCCTCGCCGCCGACACCCTGGGCCTGCTCGGCCATCCCGGCGCCTACCCGGCCTGCCCGCGTGCGGTCGAGGGACCGGTCACCCTCGCCATCGGCCCGGAAGGCGGCTGGATTCCCTACGAGGTGGAGAAACTGCAGGCCGCGGGCCTGGCCCCGGTGCAGCTGGGCGAGCGCATCCTGCGCGTGGAAACGGCGGTGACGGCGCTGCTGGCGCGGCTGTTCTAGGGGCTGTCCTAGGGTTCCCGCCCGCCGCGCTTCCCGGACGTCTTCGCCAGCGACAGCAGTACCCCGCCCAATAGTAGCCCCAGCGTCACCGAGAGCGAGATCCAGGCCGGCAGCTTGCCGACGATGCCGACCAGAAAGATCTTGCCGCCGATGAAGATCAGCACCAGCGCCAGCGCGTACTTGAGATAGACGAAGCGGTGGATCATCGCCGCCAGGGCGAAGTACAGGGCGCGCAGGCCGAGCACGGCGAAGATGTTCGAGGTGTAGACGATGAAGGTGTCCTGGGTGATGGCGAAGATCGCCGGGACGCTGTCCACCGCGAAGATCAGGTCGGTGAACTCGATCATCAACAGGGCCAGGAACAGCGGCGTCCCCCACAGCTGACGCCTCCCCCGGGAGTCGGCCAGACGCACGAAGAAGCGTCCTTCGTGCAGGCCGTCGGTGAGCCGCAGGTGCCGGCGCAGGAAGCCGAGCAAACGGTTGTCGGCCATGTCCGGCTCGTCCCCGGCCCGGGTGAACAACAGCTTGGCGCCGGTGACGAGGAGGAAGGCGCCGAAGGCGTAGAGAATCCAGCTGAACTCCTTCACCAGCGCCGCCCCCAGGCCGATCATCAGGCCGCGCAGGAGGATCACCCCGAGAATCCCCCAGAACAGCACTTCGTGCTGGTACAGACGCGGGACTGCCAGGTAGCGGAAGATCATCGCCATGACGAAGATGTTGTCCATCGACAGGGACTTCTCCACCAGATAGCCGGTGAAGTAATCCATGCCATCGATCGGCCCCTTCTGCCGCCAGACCCAGGCACCGAACAGCAGGCCGGCGCAGATGTAACCGGTCGACAGCCAGAGGCTCTCGCGCACGCCGACCTCGTGCTTGCGGCGGTGCAGGACGCCGAGATCGAAGGCCAGCAAGGCGAGGACGATGCCGAGGAACAGCAGCCACAGCCAGGTATCGGTACCGAGCACGTCGGCGTGGAGAAAAGCCTGGAGAACGCCCATATTCCTCTCTCCGCTGCAAGGCGCCGAAGATTCCGGCGCGGCGGACTCTTCGTCGACGGGCCCGGTCTCATGGTAGAACTATAGAAAAACGAACGGGCGCGGCAGGCTTGCCGTCCTCGCGCCGACCTCAGCGGGAGCCCGTCATGCCGTCCAGTCCAGTCTCGTCCCTCGTCCGCCCCATCCGCCTGCTGGCCGCCCTTCTGCCGGTGCTCGTCCTCGGCGCCTGCGTCTCGCTGTCCGGCCGCGACCCGCTGAACGTCAGCCTGGCCGGGATCGATCCGCTGCCCGGCGAAGGGCTGGAGATGCGCTTCGCCCTCAAGCTGCGGGTGCAGAACCCCAACAGCGACCCGGTCGATTACGACGGCGTGGCCGTCCGGCTCGAAGTCAACGAGCGGGTGCTGGCCACCGGCGTGAGCGACAAGGAGGGCAGCGTGCCCCGCTTCGGCGAACGGGTGCTGGTGGTGCCGATGTCGGTCTCGGCCCTCGCCGCGCTGCGCCAGGCCCTCGGCCTGACCACGAACGACCGGCTGGACAGGCTGCCCTACGTGCTGCACGGCAAGCTGAGCCGGGGCCGCCTCGGCAGCTTCCGTTTCGTCGACCGGGGCACCCTCGACCTGACGGCTTCCGACCAGCAGAGCCGCTAGGGGATTGCTCCCTGCCAGACGCCATGCTCTTGTATGGATTCGAGCCCCGCACTCCGGAGATTGCCATGCGCCCACTGACCATCGACCTGCAGAGCCTCGAAAACGCCCTGGACGGCGACGAAGCCGCGGATTGCTACCTGGATCTGGAAACCGGAGCCATCCTCGCCGTCACGCCGGATGCGCCGACCCCGGGCACGGCCGACAAGTACGACGTGCAGCCGGAGCGCTATCTGCACATCGCGCCGCTGACCAACGCCCGCAGCCTGGCCATGCGCGAGGACTTCCTGTTCGGCCAGGACGATCCCCACGCGCACAAGGTGCTCAGCCATGCACTGGCCGGGCGCCGGCCGCTGCGCACCTTCGACTACGAGCTGGAGAAGTTTCCCGCGGTATACGAGGCCTGGCGCGCGTTCCAGGAGGAGCAGCTGCGCGAGTACGCCATGGAATGGCTGCAGGAGAACGGCCTGGAGCCGGCCGGCGGCGGGCTCAGACCTCCAGCAGGAAGGTGACCGGGCCGTCGTTGACCAGCTGCACCTGCATGTGTGCGCCGAAACGCCCGGTCGCCACCTGCGGGTGCTGCTCCCGCGCCAGAGCCACCAGGGCATCGAACAGCGCCTCGCCCTGCGCCGGAGGGGCCGCCGAGGAGAAGCTCGGGCGCATGCCGCTGCGGGTGTCGGCGGCCAGGGTGAACTGCGAGACCAGCAGGAGCCCCCCGTCCACATCGCGCAGGGACAGGTTCATCCGGCCCTCGGCATCGCCGAAGACCCGGTAGTTGAGCAGCTTGTGCAAAAGCTTGGCGACCCTGGCCTCGTCGTCCTGCGGCTCGATGCCGACCAGCGCCAGCAGGCCCCGGTCGATGGCGCCGACGACTTCCCCGTCCACCGTCACCTGCGCCGCCGTCACCCGCTGGATCAGCGCCTTCATCAGGCATCCTCCGGCGGCAGGCCGAGCAGGCGCTGGGCCATGTCGTTGGTGGCGCGGACCAGGGCGTCGACGATGCCCGGCTCGCCCGCCGAGTGGCCGGCGTCGCGGATGATCGACAGCTCGCTGTTCGGCCAGACCTGGTGCAGCGCCCAGGCGTTGTCCAGCGGACAGATCACGTCGTAGCGGCCATGCACGATCACCCCGGGCAGGTGGGCGATCTTCGGCATGTCGCGCAGCAGCTGATCGGGCTCCAGGAAGGCGTTGTTGACGAAGTAATGGCACTCGATACGGGAGATGGACAGGGCATGTTCGTGGAAGCGCTCGACCACGTCCGGGTTCGGCCGCAGGGTGGCGGTGCGGCCCTCCCAGATCGACCAGGCCTTGGCCGCCTGCATCTGGGCGATCTCGTCGGTGCCGGTCAGGCGCTTGTAGTAGGCCCGCATCAGGTCGCCGCGCTCCTCCGGCGGAATCGGCGCCAGATAGTCCTGCCAGTAGTCGGGGAACAGGCGGCTGGCGCCCTCCTGGTAGAACCAGTGGAAGTCCTGCGGCCGGCACAGGAAGATGCCCCGCAGAATCAGCCCGTGCACCCGCTCCGGATGGGTCTGGGCATAGGCCAGCGCTAGGGTCGAGCCCCAGGAGCCGCCGAACAGCACCCACTTGTCGATGCCGAGGAATTCGCGGATGCGCTCCATGTCGGCGACCAGATCCCAGGTGGTGTTCTTCTCCAGGCTGGCGTGCGGCGTCGAGCGACCGCAGCCGCGCTGGTCGAAGGTGACGATGCGGTACAGGCTGGGATCGAAGAAGCGCCGACTCAGGGCATCGCAGCCGGCCCCCGGGCCGCCGTGGACGAACAGCACCGGCAAGCCGTCCTGCGTGCCGCTCTCGTCGATGTAGAGTTTATGGGGATGGTCCACCGCCAGGAGATGGCGGGCGTAGGGTTTGATCTCTGGATAGAGGGTTTGCATGCTCGGCTCCGGGGCTGAACAGGACCGCCGTCCTGGGGATTAACGCGCATCATAGCGGGGAAACGCCCCGCGGGGATGCCGCAGGTCACTCCAGGCCGCGAACGGGGATAGCCATCATCCGCGTGCGATATCCGGAGAGGGCGAGAGCAGCGAGCACTTTCCGGGGCAGGAGGGAGCATCGTGCACATCACCCATCTCAGTGTCCCCGAGGCCCTCGCCGGCCTCCACAGCAGCGACGGCGGACTCGGCACGGCGGAAGCGGAGCGCCGGCGCGGCGAGTACGGACCGAACCGCATCGAGCGGATCCGCGGCGAGCCCCTGTGGCTCCGGCTCGCCCGACAGTTCACCCACTTCTTCGCCCTCCTGCTGTGGCTGGCCGCGGCCCTGGCCTTCTTCGCCGAATACCGCGATCCCGGCCAGGGCATGGCCACCCTCGGCTGGGCCATCGTCGGCGTCATCCTGCTCAACGGCGCCTTCTCCTTCTGGCAGGGCTACCAGGCGTCCCAGGCCATGGCCGCGCTCAACAGGCTGCTGCCGAACCAGGTCACCACGCTGCGCGACGGCCGCGCCTGCCGCCTGGCGGCCGACCGCCTGGTGCCCGGCGATCTGGTGCTGGTCCAGGAAGGCGACAGCGTGCCGGCCGATTGCCGGCTGATCGAGGCCACCGGCCTGCGGGTCAGCCTGGCCACGCTGACCGGCGAGTCCCTGCCCCAGGCGCGCAACGGCGAGGCCGGCGAGGACCTGCCGCCCTTCGCCGCGACCAACCTGCTGCTGGCCGGCAGCTCGGTGGTCGCCGGCCACGGCCGCGCACTGGTCTTCGCCACCGGCATGCGCACCGAATTCGGCAAGATCGCCCGGCTGACCCAGACCGGCGGCGAAGGTCCCTCGCCACTGCAGCGGGAAATCGCCCGCCTGTCGCGCCTGCTGGCACTGCTCGCCCTCGGCATCGGCACGCTGTTCTTCCTGATCGGCCACGCCCTCGGCCTGCCGTTCTGGCAGAACCTGATCTTCGCCATCGGCATCATCGTCGCCAACGTGCCGGAAGGCCTGCTGCCCAGCGTGACCCTGGCGCTGGCCATGGCGACCCAGCGCATGGCCCGGCAGAACGCCCTGATCCGCCATCTGCCGGCGGTGGAGACGCTGGGCGCGGCCACGGTGATCTGCACCGACAAGACCGGCACCCTGACCCTCAACCACATGAGCGTGCGCCGGTTGTACGTGGCCGGCCGCCTGGTCGACCTGCCGCGGACCGGCGAAGCGCGCACCGCCGACGGCGAGCGGCTGCGCCCCCTGTTCGACGTGGCGCGCCATTGCCACGGCCTGCGCGAGGTGACCGACGCCGGCCGGCACGCCGTGCTGGGCGATCCGATGGAGGTGGCCCTGGTGGAGATGGCCCGCCGGGAAGGAGGCGATGCCGCGCCGTACCGGCGCCTCGACGAGCTGCCGTTCGATACCTCGCGCCGGCGCATGTCCACCCTGCATCAGGGCCCGGAGGGCCGCATCCTCTACTGCAAGGGGGCGCCGGAGGCGGTCGTTCCGCTGTGCGGGCGGATGCTCGCCACCGATGGCGTCGAGCCGCTCGGCGAGGCGCGCCGCGAGCGCCTGCGCCAGGCCCAGGAGGACATGGCCGGGCGCGGCCTGCGGGTCCTGGCGCTGGCCTGGCGGCCGCTGCCGGATTCAGCGTCAGGCGACGAACTGGAACGCGAGCTGATCCTCGCCGGTCTGGTCGGCATCGAGGACCCGCCCCGCGCCGAGGTGGCCGAGGCCATGCGCCGCTGCCGGGAGGCCGGGATCAAGGTGATCATGCTCACCGGCGACCATCCGGTCACCGCCACGGCCATCGCCCGCGAAGTCGGTCTGGTGACCGGCGCAGAGCCGCGGGTGATCACCGGCGGCGAGCTGCAGCGCTTCTCCGAGAGCCAGTTGCAGTTCGCCCTGGAGGCCCCGGAGATCCTCTTCGCCCGGGTCAGCGCCGACCAGAAGCTGCTGGTGGTCGAGGCGTTGCAGCGCAAGGGCCAGGTGGTGGCGGCCACCGGCGACGGGGTGAACGACGCGCCGGCGCTCAAGCGCGCCGACATCGGCATCGCCATGGGCATCGGCGGCACCGACGTGGCCCGCCAGGCGGCGGACATGGTGCTGCTCGACGACAACTTCGCCAGCATCGTCCGGGCGGTGGAGGAAGGCCGCGCGGTCTATGCCAACATCCGCAAGTTCCTCACCTACATCCTGAGCTCCAACGTCCCCGAGCTGGTGCCCTACCTGGCCTTCGCCCTGCTGCGCATCCCGCTGCCGCTGACCATCGTGCAGATCCTCGCCATCGACCTCGGCACCGACATGCTGCCGGCGCTCGGCCTCGGCGCCGAACGCCCGCACCCGCAGGGCATGCGCCGCCCGCCCAGGCCACGCAGCGAGCGGCTGCTGTCCTGGCCCCTGCTCGGGCGCGCCTATCTGGTGCTCGGCCTGTGCGAAGCGGTGGCCGGCATGAGCCTGTTCTTCCTGGTGCTGCACTGGGGCGGCTGGGAGTACGGCATGCCGCTGGCGCTCGGCGACCCGCTCTATCGGCAGGCCACCGGGGCCTGCTTCGCCGCCATCGTGGTGATGCAGGTGGCCAACGTCCTGGTCTGCCGCAGCCCCAGCGAATCGCTGCTGGCGACCGGGCTACGCGGCAACCGCCTGCTGCTCTGGGGCATCGTCGTGGAACTCGCGCTGGCCCTGGCGATCATCTATACGCCACCGGGACAGATCCTGTTCGGCACCGCCGCCCTCCCCGCCCACGCCTGGCTGGTCATGCTGCCGTTCGCCGCGGCCCTGATCGTCGTCGAGGAACTGCGCAAGCGGGCAGTGCGCCGGCAGGGCGCGAACCTGGCGGCACGCTCCCGATAGCCCCGCTTCCCTTTCCGACAACGAGGACGTCCCCCATGGCCCGCCTGCATCTGGAATTCCCCGACGAGCTGTTCTGCTACGCCACCCACATGAGCGTGCGCAACTCGGACATCAACGCCGCCCGCCACCTGGCCAACGACGCGCTGATCTCGATGATTTCCGAAGCCCGCTCGCGCTTTCTCCTGACCCACGGCGTCGACGATGTGAAGAACGAGAATCCGGGGCTGATCGTCACCGACCTGGCCACGGTCTACAAGGCCGAGGCCTATGCCCACGACCGCCTGCGCTTCGAGGTGGGGATGACGGACTTCAACCGCTACGGCGGCGACCTCGTCTTCCGCGTCGGCCGCCCGGCCGACGGCACGCTGGTGGCCCTGGCCAAGAGCGGCTTCGTCTTCTTCGATTATCCGAGCGGCAAGGTGATCCCCATGCCCGAAACCTTCGCCGCGCGCTTCCCCCAGGCGCAGCCGGCTCGCTAGCGGCTCAGCCCCGCTCCGCGCGGGGCATGTGCACGGCCAGCCAGACCGTCGCGACCGCCGGGTCGGTGGCCTCGACGCGATGGCGCTGCCCCGCCGGGATCAGCAGGTAGTCGCCGACGCTCAGGCGGAACGGCTCGGCCCGCTCCTCCAGACGCAGTTCGGCGCTGCCGGCCAGCAGCAGCACCCACTCGTCCCAGTCCTGGTCGTACCAGAAACCGGGCGGACTGGCCTGCCCCCGGGAAACGATGCGCTCGATCCGGCAGCCGGGCCGCGTCAGCAGATCGTCGAAACGCTCCCCGGCGCAGGCGTCCGGCAGCGGCCGGAAGAGGTTGCCGCCGGCGGGCATGGGCGCTTCCGGGCAGCGGGTCATTCGGTCTTCGCCGGCTGCCGCCAGATCAGCGGCGCGAGATCGTAGCCCCGCTGGCGCGCCACCGCGAGCAGACGCTCGCGCTGCTCGGGGGAAACCTGTGGATCGCGGGCGAGCAACCAGAGATAGTCGCGGTCGGGGCTGCCGACCAGGGCCAGGCGGTAGGTCGGGTCGACGTAGAGCACCCAGTAGTCGCCCTTGGTCAGGAAGGGGAAGAGGCGGCTGAAGGTATTGTCGAAACGCACCCAGAGCCGATCGTTGCGGCCCTTCTCCTGCGGCCAGGCCTTGCCGCGGGCTTCGATCCACTCGCCCTCGGCGGTGCGGCAGCGGTTGAGCACGGCCAGTTCGCCGGACTCCTGCAGGCGATAGTGCGCCTCGGACTCCAGGCAGCGGCGCTGGAAATACATCGGCAGACGCGCCAGCTCGTACCAGGTGCCCTCGTAGCGCTCCAGATCCAGCCGCCCGGCGCTCTGCGGCGGCTGCGTACCCCAGTTCGCGCAGCCGCCGAGCAGCAGGCCCATCATCAACATGCCGATTCGACGCATCCTTCTTGGCTCCTCGATTCCCGCGCTTACTTGAGACCCTGGCCGGAGAACATCAGCACCTTGTCGCCGGCGTACTGCACGCTGATGAAGGCCTTCTCGTCGCCCCAGGTGCAGCTGGAGAAGCCCAGGGCGCCGGAGCATTCGCCCGGCTTGCCGAGCAGTTGCTCGACTTCGGCCTTGGTCATCCCGGCCTTGAGCTTGGAATAGTTCTCCTGGTTGATATTGGTACAGGCGGCCAACAGGACGCACAGGGACAGCAGGGCTAGACAACGCGACATCGAAAGGCTCCTCGGACGAGAGAAGCCACAAGCTTCGCATATCGAAACCGGCTTGTCGTGGAACTGCTTGACGTTGTCGCCGGCGCCCCGCCGCTATCCCGCGTGCGCCGTCAGGAGCCGCCGGGAGGCGACTTCCGCCGCTGCCCTGCACGAGGCGGGGAGCACCGTCCCATCGGCACCGACCCCATCGCTCCCCAGCCTGAACACGGCGACGGCCTGAACCAGCTGCCGCGCCTGATCCCGCAGGCTTTCGGCCGCCACGGCGCTCTGCTCGACCAGCACGGCGTTCTGCTGGGTGGCCTGGTCCATCAGTTGAACGGCCTCGCCGACCTGGCCGACCGCCTGGCTCTGCTCCTTGCTGGCGGCGCTGATCTCCGCCACGAGGTCGCCGACCTGGCGGCTGGCCGCGACGATCTCCCGCATGGTGCTCCCGGCCTCGTCGGCCAGGGCGCAGCCCTGCTTGATGCTCGCCACGCAGACCTCGATCAGCGTTTTTATGTCCCGCGCCGCCTCGGCGCAGCGCTGGGCGAGACTGCGCACTTCCCCGGCGACCACGGAGAAGCCGCGCCCCTGCTCGCCGGCGCGCGCCGCCTCGACCGAGGCATTCAGCGCCAGGATATTGGTCTGGAAGGCGATGCCATCGATCAGACCGATGATGTTGACGATCTGCCGGGCGCTCTCGCTTATCCGCTCCATGGTCGCCACCATCTGGCCGACCACGGCACGGCCTCGCTCCGCCACCGCGGAGGCCTTGCCCGCCACCAGGTCGGATTGCTGCGCATGCTCGGCATTCTGGCGCACGGTGGCGCCCAGCTGGGTCATGGTGGCGGCGGTCTCCTCCAGGGCGCTGGCCTGCTCCACGGTGCGCTGGGAGAGATCTTCGCTGCCACGGGCGATCTGCTCGCAGGCGATGGCCACGCTGTCGGCGTTGTCGCGCACCCGCGCCACCACCTCGCTGAGCCTTTCGCTCATGGTCTGGAGCGCGCCCAGCAGCTGGCTGGCCTCATCCGAGCCGGAGCGTTCGACGCGCATCCCCAGATCGCCGGCGGCGACCCCCTGCGCCACCCGTACCGCCTGCAGCATGGAGGCGTTGGTCAGCCGGGTGATGAGGATCATGATCCACCACGAGAGAGCCGCCAGCAGACCGATCGAAAGGCCGATCATCAGCAACTGCCGACGCGTGCCGGCTTCCTGCTCGTGCAACTCCCGCTCGAGCACCTGGAAGGACTGGTGAATCAGCGCGAATTGGGCATCGATCGCCGCGGTCATCGCCGCGAAATACTCGGCAGAGGGGTAATCCAGGCGCGCCGCGCTCAGGATGGTCGTGTCCACCAGCCGCATTCCCTCCTCGGCAGCGCCGGTCGCCGCCGCGGCAGAGGTGGCGATCTGCTGCTGCAACGCCGGCGAGAGCGCGATGGCCCGGTCTAGAGACTGGCGCTCGGCCCGCAGATGCAGATGCACCCGCTTGCGCAGCGCATCGATCCGCCCGCGCTGCTCGCCGCTCATCTCGCCCCGGGAAAGCGCCAGCGCGCCCTGGCCGCGCAACTGGCCGAGGGCTTCGGTCAGCTTCGGCAGCTCGCTCAGCACGGCCGCCTGCAGGAAGTAGCTGGCCGGCTCGGTGTACAGGCTGAGCCCGGAGAGATGGGTGATGTCCTCCAGAAGCCCCATCTGGGCTTCTATCAATTCCGTATGCAGGAAAAAGCCCTGCTGGCCGTCGATGGTCCCGCGGTCGATCCCGCCGGCCAGCGTCGTCCACTCCCCATACAGCGCATCGAAGCGGCTTTGCAGGGCCGGCTGTCCGAACGCGGCCAGCGCGCGGCGCCCCCGTGCCTGGGCCTGCTCGACCGCCGCCTGCTTGTCGCGCCACGCGCCCTCCGTGGCCGGGTCGCCGCTGGAGCGGCTGGCGGTCAGGCCGCGATGCTGCTGGATGAGCTGGATGAGCATGAGCAGCTCGCCGGCGGGAACGATGCCGGCCGCAGCGGAGCGGCTGTGCTGGAGGTCTACCATGACACGCTTGACGATCAGAAAGGTCGGGATCGCCAGCATGACGCTGGCCAGTAAGCCGATGAGCAGGAATTTGTGGGACAGTTTCAGATGGCTGACGAGCCGCTGGATACGCATGAAGGAAGACCGCACAAGGGATATCGGGCGACTCTATTGCGGGTCATGAGACGGAAAATTGATTTTGATTAACTTCAGCGAAACGATATGCCAGTGCCGCTCGCACGGCCAAGACGGCCTCAAAAGGACGAGCCGGGCTCGGCGAGAAAGGCCGTCTCCTGGGCAGTAGACTCGCGTCCGAGAATGGCGTTGCGGTGCGGGAAGCGGCCGAAGCGGGCGATGACCCGGCGGTGGCGTTCGGCGTAGTCGAGAAAACCGGCGAACAGCTCTCGCTCGCCCGCCGGTGCCTGCCGGTACAACCGGTCGAAGCGCTCGACCGCCAGTTCCTGACTGGCCAGGTCCTCGGCATGTTCCAGGGGCAGGTAGGCGAACACCTGCCGGATCGGCCTGAGATCCCGCTCCCAGCCCCGGACCAGGCCCTCGCGGGCGAGCGCGAGGGCGCGGGGGTCGCCGGCGAAGGCCAGCGGCGTGCCGCGGTGGATCATCCGCGGCAGCTGGTCGAGCAGCAGGGTCAGCGCCAACCAGCCTTCGGGATGCTCGCCCCACGGGTCCAGGCCGCCGGCGAGGGCCTGCTCGACCTCTCCGCCGAAACGCTCGGCGGCCTCGCGGTCCTGGCTCTCCCGGTAGCCGAACCACAGGCGGTGCCGCTGCTGCGCGACTTCGGCGGCGGTCCGTCCCGGGCCGAACCACCAGTCGAACAGCGGCCGCCAGGGCATTGGTGGTCAGGCCTGCTGGTGGTAGCCGGTGACGCGCTCGACCTCCTCCTTGGAGCCGAGGAACACCGCCACGCGCTGGTGCAGGGACTCGGGCTGGATGTCCAGGATGCGCTGCAGGCCGTTGGTGGAGGCGCCGCCGGCCTGCTCGATGATCATCGACATCGGATTGGCCTCGTACATCAGGCGCAGCTTGCCGGGCTTGCCGGGCTCGCGGGCGTCGCGCGGGTACATGAAGATGCCGCCGCGGGTGAGGATGCGGTGCACGTCGGCCACCATCGAGGCGATCCAGCGCATGTTGTAGTTCTTGCCCAGCGGGCCTTCCTTGCCGGCCAGCAGTTCGTCCACGTAGCGCTTGACCGGGGCTTCCCAGTGGCGCTGGTTGGACATGTTGATGGCGAACTCGGCGGTGCTCTCCGGCACGCGGATGTTGTCGTGAGTCAGCACGAAGCTGCCCAGCTCGCGGTCGAGGGTGAAGCCCTTGACGCCGTTGCCGAGGGTCAGCATCAGCATGGTCTGCGGGCCGTAGATGGCGTAGCCGGCGGCCACCTGCTGGGTACCCGGCTGGAGGAAGGCTTCCTCGCCCAGGTCGCAGCTGCTGTCGCAGCCGTTCGGGCAGCGCAGCACGGAGAAGATGGTGCCGACCGAGACGTTGACGTCGATGTTGGAGGAGCCGTCCAGCGGGTCGAACACCAGCAGGTAGGCGCCCTTCGGATACTGGCCGGGAATCTGGTAGGCCTGCTCCATCTCCTCGGAGGCCATGGCCGCCAGGTGTCCGCCCCACTCGTTGGCTTCCAGCAGGATGTCGTTGGACATCACGTCGAGCTTCTTCTGCACCTCGCCCTGCACGTTCTCGGTGCCCATGCTGCCGAGCACGCCGCCGAGCGCGCCCTTGGAAACCGCATGGCTGATTTCCTTGCAGGCACGCGCCACCACCTCGATGAGGAAGCGCAGGTCGGCCGGGGTGTTGTGACTGCGGGTCTGCTCGATCAGGTAGCGACTCAGGGTTACGCGGGACATGTGCAGAAGGCTCCGGAAGGATGGAAAAAACCCGCGCAGTTTAGCGCGACTGCGCCGGCAATGCTCCTTAAGACGGGCGTGCCCCGGCGGAGTTCAGCGCTTCGCTGGCGATCCGTCGGCCGCCCCGGATCACGGCAGCGCCCCCCAGATCTCCCGGGCGTACTCGCGGATGGTGCGGTCGGCGGAGAACCAGCCCATCCGCGCGCTGTTCAGCACTGCCGAACGCCACCACTGCTCCGGCTCGCGCCAGCGCGCCTCGACCTCGAACTGGGCCTGCCAGTAGGCCTCGAAATCGGCGCAGACCATGAAGTGGTCGTGGTGGATCAGGCCGTCCACGAGACCGCCGTAACGCCCGGGGTCGTCCGGCGAGAAGATTCCGCTGCGGATCGCCGTGAGCACCTCGGACAGCCGCGACGAGGCGGCGATGGCGCCCGCCCCGCCGTAGTCGCCGTTGCGCTTGCGCGCCTCCACCTGCGACGCGGTGAGGCCGAAGATGAACATGTGCTCCCGGCCGATCCGCTCGCTCATCTCCACGTTGGCGCCGTCCAGGGTGCCGATGGTCAGGGCGCCGTTCAGGGCGAACTTCATGTTGCTGGTGCCGGACGCCTCCAGCCCGGCGGTGGAGATCTGCTCGGAAATGTCCGCCGCCGGGATGATCGCCTCCGCCAGGCTGACGTTGTAGTTGGGCAGGAACACCACCTTGAGCAGGCCGCGCACTGTCGGGTCGGCGTTCACCGTGCGGGCGATGTCGTTGGCCAGCTTGATGATCAGCTTGGCCTGCTGGTAGTTGGAGGCCGCCTTGCCGCCGAGGATCTTCACCCGCGGCACCCAGTCCACCTCCGGCTCGTCGCGGATCGCCTGGTACAGCGCCACGCAGTGCAGCAGGTTGAGCAGCTGCCGCTTGTACTCGTGGATGCGCTTGACCTGCACGTCGAACAGCGCGTCGGGGGCGATGGCCACGCCCAGGCTCTCCTGCACCTGGGCGGCGAGGGCCTGCTTGTTGCGCTGGCGCACCTCGGCGAAGCGCTTCTGGAACAGCAGCTGGTCGGCGAACGGCTCCAGATCGCGCAGGCGGTTCTCCGGATCGTCCAGCAGGCCCTCGCCGAGGGTCTCGACCAGGAGCCCGGTGAGCCCGCGGTTGCACTGGTAGAGCCAGCGGCGGAAGGTGATGCCGTTGGTCTTGTTGCTGATCCGCTCCGGGTAGAGCCGGTGCATCTGGGCGAAGACGGTCTTGCGCATCAGCTCGGTGTGCAGCGCCGACACGCCGTTGACGCTGTGCGAACCGAGGAAGGCCAGGTTGCCCATGCGCACCCGCCGGCCGTTGTCCTCCTCGATCAGCGAGACCGCCCGCAGCAGATCGAAATCGTGCATGCCCTGGGCACGCAGGTGGTCGATGTGCTGCGCGTTGATCAGGTAGATGATCTGCATGTGCCGCGGCAGCAGGCGCTCCATCAAGGCCACCGGCCAGGTCTCCAGGGCCTCGGGCAGGAGCGTGTGGTTGGTGTAGGCGAGGGTCGCCACGGTCAGCGCCCAGGACTTGTCCCAGGGCACCCCGTAGATGTCGACCAGCAGCCGCATCAGCTCGGCCACGGCGATCGCCGGATGGGTGTCGTTGAGCTGGATCGCCACGTGCCCGGGCAGGTCGAGCAGCGTGCCGTACTGCTGCAGATGGCGGCGCAGCAGGTCCTGCAGCGAGGCGGAGACGAAGAAGTACTCCTGGCGCAGGCGCAGCTCCTGGCCCGCCGGGGTGTCGGCGGCCGGATAGAGCACCCGGGAAATGCTCTCCGCGCGCACCTCCTCGGCCACCGCCCCCAGATAGTCTCCGGCATTGAAACGGTCCAGGTGCAGGTCGGTCTCGGCCCGCCCGCGCCACAGGCGCAGGGCGTTCACGCTGGCCCGGCGCCAACCGACGACCGGCGTATCGTAGGCGATCGAGCGCATGGTCTCGGCCGGATGCCAGACGTGGCATTGCGCCCCCTGCTCGCCGGTCGCGCAGCTCACGCTGCCGCCGAAGCTGATCTGGTAGCTGACCTCCGGCCGCTCGAACTCCCAGGGATTGCCGAACTCCAGCCAGGTCTCGGTCTGCTCCTGCTGCCAGCCGTCGACGACGGTCTGGCGGAACAGGCCGTAGTCGTAGCGGATGCCGTAGCCGATGGCGACCAGACCGAGACTCGACATGCTCTCCATGAAACAGGCGGCCAGCCGGCCAAGGCCGCCGTTGCCGAGGGCGGCATCGGGCTCGAGGGTACGGATGCGCTCCAGGTCCACGTCCAGCTCGGCCAGGGCGGCGCGGGCGAGATCGAGCATGCCGAGATTGCTCAGGCTGGCGAACAGGAGGCGGCCGATGAGGTATTCCAGCGACAGGTAGTAGATGCGCTTGGATTCGTGGCGGCGGGCCCGCTCGGGATGGTCCAGCCAGGTCTTCACCAGATGGTCGCGGGTGGCCATGGCGACCGCCTCGAACCAGTCGTGTTCGACGGCGTGATCGGGCTCGGTGCCGACCGAATACTTCAGCTTGCTGATGATCAGATCGCGGAACGCGGCGACTTCTTCGGGAACGAGCGCTTCCTCGGACATGACGACAACCTCGTGAATGGGCGACGGCCACCCAACAAGCATGCACAGCCCGGACGAAGCTGCCAGCACGGAAGCGGCCGGACGGCGCTGCCGGCCGGGCGATTTGCCGCTATCATCGCGCCCCTTTCCCGCAACGACTGCCGCCCGATGAAGAAGCCCCTGCTGATCGCCGCTGCCGATCCCGAACGCCTGGAAACCTGGGTCAAGTACAAGCCGAGTCTGTGCCGCGACTGCCGCGGCACCTGCTGCAGCTTGCCGGCGGAGGTACGCATCGGCGACCTGATCCGCATGGGCCTGGCCGACGAATTCGAGCGGGAGGAGCCGGCCAAGCAGATCGCCCGGCGCCTGCTGAAGGAGGGCGTCGTCGAACACTTCAACCACAAGCACGAAGTCTTCACCCTCGCCCGCCGGACCAACGGCGACTGCATCTACCTGGACCAGCGCACGCGCCTGTGCACGATCTACCAGCAGCGTCCGGACACCTGCCGCAACCACCCGCAGATCGGCCCGCGCCCGGGCTACTGCGCCTGGCAGCCGAAGCCGCCTGCCGCCCGGTAGTAGTCCGCTGCTACCCGCCCGGCCCGGCGCCGTCCCTACAATGGCGCCCCCTTAGTTGCCAGCGGAGAGCCGCCATGAGCTTCACCAGCGAGTTCCAGCCCGGCGTCTGCCTCGAACCGGACGCCGCGACCCAGGACTACGTGTTCAACCACTGCATGCTGCGGGTGAAGGACCCGCAGCGCGCGCTGGACTTCTACACCCGCGTGCTGGGCATGCGCCTGCTGCGCCGCCTGGATTTCGAGGAAGGCCGCTTCTCCCTCTATTTCCTCGCCATGACCAAGGGCGAGCAGGTGCCCGAGGACGTCGGCGAGCGGCAACGCTACGCCTTCGGTCGCCAGTCGGTGCTGGAGCTCACCCACAACTGGGGCAGCGAGAACGACGACAGCCGCTACCACAACGGCAACTCCGACCCGCGCGGCTTCGGCCACCTCTGCTTCAGCGTGCCGGATCTGCTCGCCGCCTGCGCGCGCTTCGAGGCCCTCGGCGTACCCTTCGTCAAGCGGCTGGACAAGGGCATGAAGAACGTGGCCTTCGTCAGCGATCCGGACGGCTACTGGATCGAGATCGTCCAGGCCGACCTGCTCGGCGAACTGGGCCGCGGCTGAGCGGCGCCCAGCGCCGGCTCACGCTAACGCCGGCCAGGCGAAATCAGAGAGTCCAGGCCAGCCCCAGGTTGACGCCCTGGACCGAATCCTCGTTGCCCAGGTAGTAATAGCTGGCGCTCAGCGACAGCCCCCCGCCGAACGCCTGGCTGAGGCCGAGGGACAGGCGGGTCTGGCCGCCCGGCGGCGCATAGCCCGGCAGCACGAAGCGGTTGTCCGGCCGGCTGATCAGGGCCATGCGCACCTCCTGCGCCTCGTCCTTGCGCTCGCGCTCGCGGGCGACCTCGCCGAACACCCGCGTGCTCCGGCCGAGGTCGAGATCGAAGTAGAGTCCGGCGGACAGCAGCAGCGACTCCCGGATCTGCCGGTCGTAGGCCAGGGCCGTGGCGCTGCTGTCGCGCTCGCGCCAGGCCTCGACCTCCACCCGCTGGTAGTCGGCGCCGAGGAAGGGGCCGGCGCGCAGCGGCTCGCTGCCGAACAGGTTCATCCCCAGACGCCCGCCGCCGCCCCAGAGCCAGCCCTCGCTGTCGCCCTGCTCGGTGCGCCGGGCGCTGCCCAGGGCGAAGCTGCGTTCGAGGTCGTGGTAGTCCAGGTAGCCGAGGGAGGCGCGCAGGTCGAGGAACAGCAAGGGGAGCTGATAACGGGTGAAGGCGGTGAGCAGCGCGGCCTGCATCTCGTAGTCCGAGCCCTGCTCGTCCAGCTCCAGGCGGTCGTCGGCCAGCCCCAGGCTCACGCCGGCGAGCCAGTCGCGGGTCAGCCGGCGGCTGGTGGTGATCGCCAGGTTCTGGCCGCGCCCGTCGCCGGCGGCGGAACCGTCGTGCCCGTCGTACTCCGGCCAGCGGTAGCCGCCCTGCACCGAGATCCGCCAGTTCCCCGGCGCCTGCCAGCGGCCGAGCCCGGCCTGCAGCTCGCGGTCCAGCAGGCGCAGGTGGGCGCGCAGCGCGGCGCGGCCCATCTCCGGCAGCAGGGAGATCTCGCCGGGCGCCGCAAGCAGGGCGTAGGTGTAATCGGCGCTGATCTGCTGCAGGGCCGAGGTGGGATGCAGGCCGTCGTTGAACAGCAGGCGCTGCGGATCGGGCGTGGCGCCGCTCAGGCCCCAGGTAGGGTCCTCGCGGCATTCGTCGTCCGCGCCGTCGAAGCACACGTCGCTCAGAGCCACCCCGGGATCGAAGCCGAAGGCGGCCGGATTGGCGCGCACCTCGGCGAACATGCCGTTCAGGTTCAGACGGATGAGGTTGCCGCCGAGGGCCGCCAGCTGGCTGTCCAGGGCCGCGTTGAACAGGGCCGAGGCCTGGCTCCAGTCGGCGCGCCGTCCCTGGGCGAGAGCGAAGGGCGTGGCGCCGACGTCCGGCAGATCGGCGACGATGATGTAGCGCGCTCCGGCCCGTTGCAGCGCCGCCACCCCGGCGACCAGCTCGGCCGCCGTGCGCCCCGCGCTGGCGGTATCGACCACCTGGCCCTGGACGATGTCGTTGCCGCCGCCGTTGACGTAGAACAGCGCATTCGGGTCCACCCGCGGCCGGTCCACCAGGTAGCCGTCGCGACTGCGCGAGAGGATGCCACCGGCATCCACCCGGGAGCCGTTTTCGTCCGTGATCGAGGCGCGCACCTCGTCGGTCAGGTAACCGCCGACCGCATAGTTGGTGCCGTCCGGATTACCGGTCAGGACCTGCGGCAGCAGCGGCGTCGAGGGCAAGGCCTGGAGCCCGAGCCGGCGCGCCAGACGCTGGCTCGCCACCTCGGCGAAGTACTCGCTGTTGTCGGCCCGGTAGTGGGGACCGGTACGGTTGGTGAAGCGGTAGCCGCCGGTCGGCAGAACGCCCAGGAGCGGCCCGCCGGGATCGGGAAACTGGCCGCTGTCGTTCAGCGAGTCGCCGAACACCACCAGTTGCGAATAGGCGCTGGCCGTCGCCAGCCCGGGAACGGCCAGCAGCAAAACCGCCGCCAGCGGTCGGACGAAGCCTGCCATGGAGGGCTCCTGCGGGTTGCCGGTGGGGACTGCCTGGAAACCAGCATAGAGCACGCTCAGCCGGGCGCTCGCCTGGGCGGATGGCAGGCGCCTGTCATGGGCGCCAGAGGGAGAATGCGGAGGAACATCGGCAGGACACGAAGCCCAAGCCGGATCGGCCGCTCGGCAGAACGGTGAAGCGTTCGCCGGCGGCCGGGAAGCGGCCCGCGGCTAGGCCGCCCCGGACACGCGCCGCTCCGCCATCTGCGCCGTCAGGCTGCGGGCGGGCATCGGCCGGCCGAACAGATAACCCTGGGCATGATTGCAGCCGAGCTGGCGCAGTGCTTCTGCCGTTTCCCGGTCCTCGACCCCCTCGGCCAGGGTCCTGAGCCCCAGGGAGCGGGCGATCTGGATGATCGCGGCGACGATGGCGCTGCCATCCGCAGTCCGCTTGAGGTCGCGGACGAAGGACTGGTCGATCTTCAGCAGGTCGACATGCAGACGGCTCAAGTAGGCCAGGCAGGAATAGCCGGTGCCGAAGTCGTCGATGGCCAGGCTGACCCCCAGTTCCTTGAGCCCTTCGACGGTCGCCTGCACCTGCGCGTTGTCCTGGATCAGGCCGGACTCGGTCAGCTCCAGCTCCAGGGCTTCGGGCGGCAGGCCGGCGGCGGCCAGGGCCTCGGCCACGGTGGATACCAGCGCCGGATCCTGGAGCTGCAGCGCGGAGATGTTCACCGCGACCACCGGGATGACGACGCCCCGAGCCCGCCATTCGGCCGCCTGGCGACAGGCCTCGCGCAGGATCCAGGCGCCGATGGAGACGATCAGCCCGCTCTCCTCGGCCACCGGAATGAAGCGGGCCGGGGACACCGTGCCCCATTGCGGATGGTTCCAGCGCAACAGCGCCTCGGCGCCGATCACCTCGTCGCTGTCGAGGCTCAGCTGCACCTGATAGTGCAGCTCCAGTTCGCCCCGGGACAGGGCATTGCGCAGCCCGTTGCTCAGCTGCAGGCGCTCGCTGGTCGCCACGTTCATCGCCGGGTCGTAGTAGCGGCAGGCCTTGCGCCCGGCATCCTTGGCCTTGTACATGGCCGCTTCGGCATTGCGCAGCAGGGTTTCCACGTCTTCGCCGTCGGTAGGGGCGATGGCCACGCCGATGGAGGCGGAGGAAAGGATCGGCTGCCCGCCGATGGCCAGCGGCATCGCCAACTGGTCGAAGATCCGCTCGATCACCCCGGCGGCGAACTCGCCATCCCCCAGGCTCGGCAGCAGGATGACGAACTCGTCGCCACCGGCCCGGCAGACCGTCGCACTGCTGGGCACCACCTTCTGCAACAGCTGGGATACCGCGCCCAGCAATTGATCGCCATGGGAATGCCCCAGGGCGTCGTTGACCAGCTTGAACTGATCCAGATCGAGCAGCAGCAAGGCCACGCGGTTGCTCTCGCGCCGCGCATTGACCAGGGCCTGGGCGGCACGATCGCGCAGCAAGGCCAGATTGGGCAGTCCGGTCAGACCGTCGTAGAAGGCCAGTTTCTCGGCACGCTGCTCGGCGGCGAGCCGCTCGGCCATCTCCACCTCGAGCCGCTCGTAGGGCGCACGCACGCAACTGACGACCACCATCTGGTAGACGAAGCCGTAGGCGAGCAGGTTGAAGAAGTGCCCGATCAGGTTGTAAAGGCCGTTGACCTGGGTATAGCGAGCGAAGCAGACATCGGCCAGCGCCGATAACAGGCAGACGGCCATCAGGCCTTGCGCGTCGTAGGGCCGGTCCTCCCGGCGGGCGCGCCAGAAGCCCAGGGCAGCCAGCAACAGCAGACCGGTGAACACCCACTCGACTCCCATCTTGAACGGGGTGAGCTCTCCATTATCGAGGAAGGTGCGCGGCCAGCGCTCCGGAAACGCCAGCCCCAGGTAAGCGATCACCGCGACGAAGGTCAGGGTCGCGCCGAGAATCAGAGCCCGCTGCGTCCTGCCGCAGACCTGGCGGCCGGGATAATAGGCCAGGCCCAGCAACCCGCCGGTCAGCAGCAGCCGTGTCACCAGCCAGAAATTGATCGCTTTCTCCGGCGATGCCGGGGTCAGGATGTCGGGCATCCCCTTGTAGGAAAGCGCATGCAGTACGCCCAGCAGGCCGACCGCCAGAAACATGCAGCCCAGCACGGTCAGGCAGAGCGGCTGTTCGCGCTGGTAACCGTGCCAGGTGACGGCGAAGACCAGGGCGGCAATGGCGGTGACCAGCATCTCGGAGACCAGATGCAGGGAGCTGGGGAACCAGACCTGCGCGTGGACGCTCTGCGGCGCCAGCCAGACCACCAGCAGCAGCAAGGAACACCCCGCAAGCAGCCAGCGACCGATGGACGGCCTCAGCGATGGCGACGTGTGGGCGATCGGAGTAGAAGACATGCAAATCCTTAGAGTTTCTTGGCGCAGGCTGCGTTGTCCGCAACCTGTCGATTGAATCCATACAGTGCAATGACATAGAGCCATTACAACTTTGCTGTCCTCAGGACGGCCTGACACAGGTCAAGGCGCGGGCGCGGTGGCCATCTCTTCGCCATGCCGACTCGCTCTCTCCCAGGCCTGGCAGCCCCGGCTGGCTTGACGGACCATCGTCAGGCGCGGCAAAACGCACATGGGGCGATTTGTCGCGCCAAGAGACTATCGGCAAATTACCGCTCGACTTGAGTTCGGCCTCCGATAGATAAGTGATGTCTTTTAATGCCCCGAGTCAAATCGTCTTAAAATCGCCCAAGATAATCGGACCAAACAAATAGATAGACTTATTAATCAATAAAAATTCACCGACCGCCTCAGCTATCCTGGCGAGCAATATAAAGACCATAAAGTTATCGCCAATAAACCCAGCAACCATTCAAAAGAGCAATCAAGGCCTGATTAAAGAAACAATAAGAGGCAGCGTCCAAGAAAACTACGAACAAAGTTCATGAGCGATATTGGCTGACACAAGAGCGGCTACAGAACGCGGTGGAAGCCCAATCTCAAAACCTTTCAGCTCGGTCACGCTGCCCGATTCGATAGAGTCATCTGTTAGGAAAGCGACTGGGCAGGGATAGGAATCAAGGGAAATGCCAAGCCCCACGTATCGACGAGAAGATTGATTCGATCCTTTCAAAGGAGGCCTGACATTCCCTTGTTGGTAGAAGCGATTTTATTCGCAACACTTCTGTTTCACTGTTCGGCGCATATAAAACTATCGCCGCAGCGTTTTGAAAAATTCAGCCGAAGTCCTCGAAAGGAATGATAGTTAAATAGCACTCCGGCGAAAAAGTGAAGCCAACCGCAATCTTGCCCAGCCCCCATCGGGCAGACGCTGGAGCGAATACCAATTTACGAACCGCTTGGAGCGATCTCGGCCAGAACGATCAGGCCAATAAAGGATGGCTTCTGTAGAGTCCCGATTCCAAGAGAGGTGCGACTCAACTGATGCACCAAGAGCAGGACTTATGCTCAGTTACGCCCGGCACCAGCGCGCCAAAATCAAAAGCCCCGCCTGACGAGAATCAGGCGGGGCTTTTCTGGTTCAGCTCACTTGGTGCAGGTCAGACCTTGCTGCGCTCATACCGCTTGCGGTCGTTCTCGTTCAGCACCTTCTTGCGCAGGCGGATCGACTTCGGCGTCACTTCCACCAACTCGTCGTCGGCGATGAATTCCAGCGCCTGCTCCAGGGTGAAGCGGATCGGCGGAACCAGGGCAATGACCTCGTCCTTGCCGGAAGCGCGCATGTTGTCGAGCTTCTTGCCCTTGGTCGGGTTGATCACCAGGTCGTTGTCGCGGCTATTGATGCCGGCCAGCTGGCCTTCGTAGATCTCGTCGCCTGGGCCGAGGAACAGCTTGCCGCGGGCCTGCAGGGTTTCCAGCGAATAGGTCAGCGCGGTGCCGGTGGCCATGGACACCAGTACGCCGTTCTGACGGTTGGTGACTTCACCGGCCTTGATCGGGCCATAGTGGCTGAAGGTCGAGGTCAGGATGCCAGTACCCGAGGTCAGGGTCAGGAAGTTGTTACGGAAGCCGATCAGGCCGCGCGCCGGAATGGTGT
This sequence comes from Azotobacter bryophylli, assembly GCF_042643485.1. Classification (NCBI taxonomy): domain Bacteria; kingdom Pseudomonadati; phylum Pseudomonadota; class Gammaproteobacteria; order Pseudomonadales; family Pseudomonadaceae; genus Azotobacter; species Azotobacter bryophylli. The sequence goes on from NZ_JBHRSJ010000012.1 coordinate 154,763, forward strand.
ACTCCAGGCGGACACGCCCCTTGCCGTCGGGGATCATGTTGGTCAGATCGCCCTTGCGCAGGCCCATCTGCTCCATCACCGGTCCCTGGTGCTGCTCCTCGATGTCGATGGTGACGTTCTCGTACGGCTCCTGCTTCTCGCCGGCCTCGTTCTCGATGATCACCACTTCCGGACGGCCCACGGCCAGCTCGAAGCCTTCACGACGCATGGTCTCGATCAACACCGACAGGTGCAGCTCGCCACGGCCGGAAACCTTGAACTTCTCCGGGCTCTCGCCCGGCTCGACGCGCAGCGCCACGTTGTGCAGCAGTTCCTTTTCCAGACGGTCCTTGATGTTGCGGCTGGTGACGAACTTGCCTTCCTTGCCGGCGAACGGCGAGTCGTTGACCTGGAAGGTCATGCTCACGGTCGGCTGGTCGACGGTCAGCGGCGGCAGGGCCTCGACGTTCTGCTGGTCGCACAGGGTATCGGAGATGTACAGCTCCTCCATGCCGCTGACACAGACGATGTCGCCGGCAGTGGCCTCCTCGACCTCGACGCGCTGCAGGCCGTGGTGGCCCATGATCTTGAGGACGCGGCCATTGCGCTTCTTGCCGTCGGCACCGATGGCGGTCACCGGAGTGTTGGACTTGATGGTGCCGCGGGCGATGCGGCCGATGCCGATCACGCCGAGGAAGCTGTTGTAGTCCAGCTGGGAGATCTGCATCTGGAACGGACCTTCGGTGTCCACCACCGGGGCCGGCACATGGTCGATGATCGCCTGGAACAGGGCGTCCATGTTGTCGTCCATGGCTTCGTGGTCCATGCCGGCGATGCCGTTCAGGGCGCTGGCGTAGACGATCGGGAAGTCCAGCTGCTCGTCGGTGGCGCCGAGGTTGTCGAACAGGTCGAAGATCTGGTCGATGACCCAGTCGGGACGCGCGCCCGGACGGTCGATCTTGTTGACCACCACGATCGGACGCAGACCGGCCTTGAACGCCTTCTGGGTCACGAAGCGGGTCTGCGGCATGGGGCCGTCCTGGGCGTCGACCACCAGCAGCACGGAGTCGACCATGCTCATCACGCGCTCCACCTCGCCGCCGAAGTCGGCGTGGCCGGGGGTGTCGACGATGTTGATGTTGTAGCCGTTCCACTTGATGGCGGTGTTCTTGGCCAGGATGGTGATGCCGCGCTCTTTTTCCTGGTCGTTGGAGTCCATCACGCGCTCGTTCTCCGCCTCTTTGCGGTCGAGGGTGCCGGAGAGCTTCAGGAGCTTGTCCACCAGGGTGGTCTTGCCATGGTCGACGTGGGCGATGATGGCGATATTGCGTAGTTTTTCGATCACGGTTCTATCTCTGAAAAATATGAAGGCTTCGAGCCAGGGGCTGGAAGCCGGAAATCGGCCTGTGCTCGTCAGAAGCACCGGCGGTGGCATCTCAAGGGCGGAGCCGATCGGGAGGGCGGTGGCGGATGCTCCCCCCCAGCAGTCCCGGCTGCTTAGGCCGGACGATAAACGCGCACATTGGCATGCCCCTCGCTCAAGAGATGATGAGCATGCAGACGGCTCATGACACCTTTATCGCAGTACAGCAGGTACTGGCGATTGGCATCGAGCTCCTTGAACCGGTTGTTGATCGCGTAGAAAGGCAGCGTCTGCACCTCGATGCCCGACAACTCCAGCGGCGCCTCTTCGGCCGCATCGGGATGGCGGATATCGAGGACGATCTGTCCCGGCAGCGCCTCGCGGACTTCCTCGACCTGCAGATCCTCGCCCAGCTCGTCGATCACCTGATCGATGGTCACCTTGCGGGCACGTTCCAGCGCGCGCTCGAGGATCGCCATGTCGAACTGCGCCTCCTCGTACTCGATGCGCGCGCGCTTGGCACGGGTGGTCGGGTTCACCGAGATCACCCCGCAGTACTCCGGCATGTTCTTGGCGAACGCGGCGGTGCCGATGCGTTCGGCGGTGTCGATGATGTCCTGCTTGTGACTGGCGATCAGCGGACGCAGCACCAGGGTATCGGTCACCGAGTCGATCACCGACAGGTTCGGCAGGGTCTGGCTGGAAACCTGGGAGATCGCCTCGCCGGTCACCAGGGCGTCGATGTGCAGTTCCCCGGCCAGGCGGCTGGCGGCGCGCAGCATCATGCGCTTGAGAACCACGCCCATCTGGCTGTTGTCGACCTTGCTGAGGATCTCGCCGACCACTTCCTCGAAAGGCACGCTGATGAACAGCACCCGGTGCGAGCGGCCGAATTTCTCCCATAGATAATGGGCGACTTCCATCACCCCCAGCTCGTGGGCACGTCCGCCGAGATTGAAGAAGCAGAAGTGGGTCAGCAGGCCGCGGCGCATCATCTGGTAGGCCGCCACGGTGGAGTCGAAACCGCCGGACATCAGCACCAGGGTCTGCTCGATGGAGCCCAGCGGATAGCCGCCGATGCCGTCGTGCTGGGCATGGATGATCAGCAGGCGGTCGTAGCGCACCTCGAAGCGAACTTCGATCTCGGGATGCTTGAGATCGATGCCCGCCGCCCCGCATTCGCGGCGCAGCCGGCTGCCGACGTAGGTCGCCGCTTCCACCGAGCTGAACGAATGCTTGCCCGAGCGCTTGCAGCGCACGGCGAACACCTTGCCGGCCAGCAGCGCACCGAAATGCAGCTTGCACTTCTCGACGATGTCGTCGAAATCGCCCAGCGGATAGTCGTGGACCTCGAGGCAGTGGGCGATCCCGGGAGTGCAGCGCAGCCGCTCGAGCATTTCCGCCAGCAGTTTCGGATCCTCCTGGCGGGTCTGGAACTCCAGATTGTCCCATTCGCCCTGCACGTCCAGCTCGGGATCGAGGTCCCGCAGCACCGTACGGATGTTCTTCGCCAGTTGCCGAATGAACTGCTTGCGCACCGGGCGGCTCTTGATGGTGATCTCGGCGAAGGGTTTGACGATGACTTTCATGGGCGGGAAGGCAGGGCAGCCGAAAAGAAGGGCGCGAATTATAGCGGAAACTGCTCAAGGTTTGACCAAAATATCCACAGCCCCGAAGCGCACCAAAAATGAACACAGAAACACAGCAAAGATCTATTTTGGTGCAAGCACATGAGCCAAAATAGCTCTCGTCTGCCGGGCAAGCCGGCTAGGACGGGCCCCTTCCCATCTCAGTGCATTGGCATGCTGTTTGCTCTCTTGTGCAGCAGTTTGCCATGGCGGATCATGCGCCGCCCAGCCTTACCCCTTATTGTCGAGAGCCCTCTGTCGGCCCTCTCCCTCTGGAGGACAACATGTCGAAGTCGCTTCAACTGATCAAAGAACACGACGTAAAGTGGATTGACCTGCGTTTCACCGACCCGAAAGGCCGTCAGCACCATATCACCATGCCGGCTCGCGATGCCGATGACGATTTCTTCGAAGTCGGCAAGATGTTCGACGGCTCCTCCATCGACGGCTGGAAAGGCATCGAAGCCTCCGACATGATCCTGCTGCCGGACGACAGCACCGCCGTACTGGACCCGTTCACCGAAGAGCCGACCCTGATCCTGGTCTGCGACGTGATCGAACCCTCCACCATGCAGGGCTACGAGCGCGACCCGCGCGCCATCGCCAAGCGCGCCGAGGAATACCTGAAGTCCACCGGCATCGGCGACACCGTGTTCGTCGGCCCGGAGCCCGAGTTCTTCATCTTCGATCAGGTCAAGTTCAAGTCGGACATGTCCGGCTCCATGTTCAAGATCTTCTCCGAACAGGCTGCCTGGAACAGCGACGCCGACTTCGAAGGCGGCAACAAGGGCCACCGCATCGCGGTCAAGGGCGGCTACCTGCCGACCCCGCCGTCCGATTACGACCACGAAATCCGCACCGCCATGTGCAACGCCCTGGAAGAAATGGGCCAGGTCGTCGAAGTGCACCACCACGAAGTGGCTACCGCCGGCCAGAACGAGATCGGCGTGAAGTTCAACACCCTGGTCGCCAAGGCTGACGAAGTCCAGACCCTGAAGTACGTGGTGAAGAACGTCGCCGACGCCTACGGCAAGACCGTGACCTTCATGCCGAAGCCGCTGTACGGCGACAACGGCTCGGGCATGCACGTGCACATGTCCATCGCCAAAGACGGCAAGAACACCTTCGCCGGCGAAGGCTATGCCGGCCTGTCCGATACCGCCCTGTACTTCATCGGCGGCATCATCAAGCACGGCAAGGCGCTGAACGCCCTGACCAACCCGTCGACCAACTCCTACAAGCGTCTGGTTCCGGGCTTCGAAGCTCCGGTAATGCTGGCCTACTCCGCCCGCAACCGTTCCGCTTCCATCCGCATCCCGTACGTGGCCAGCCCGAAAGGCCGCCGCATCGAGGCGCGCTTCCCGGACCCGTCGGCCAACCCGTACCTGGCCTTCGCCGCTCTGCTGATGGCCGGTCTGGACGGCATCCAGAACAAGATTCACCCCGGCGATGCCGCCGACAAGAACCTGTACGACCTGCCGCCGGAAGAGGCCAAGCAGATCCCGCAAGTCTGCGGCAGCCTGAAGGAAGCTCTGGAGTCCCTGAATGCCGACCGCGAGTTCCTGGTCAAAGGTGGCGTGTTCACCGATGAATTCCTGGATTCCTTCATCGAACTGAAGGCCGCCGAGGAAATCAAGGTGCGCACCTTCGTGCACCCGCTGGAATACGACCTGTACTACAGCGTCTAAGCCAGCCGGCGATACAGAGAGGCCTCCTTCGGGAGGCCTCTCTTTTTTCCGGCGGAGAAAACCCGAAGGGATATCGCTCGCCCCATGGCGAAACGGCTTCCATGCACGAGCGCACAGCCCGGCGGCCTCGCCCTTGCCAGGCAGGACAGCCGGTGCAACGCTATGAACACCCCCACCGCAGGAGCCCAAGCATGCGCCTCGTGATTCTCAGCCTGCTGCTGTCCCTGGCTCTGCCGGCCAGCGCGGAGATCTACAAGTACCTCGACGCCAAAGGCAACCCGGTCTTCAGCAACCAGCCGCCGGAAGGCGTGCCGGTGCAGAAGGTCGAAGTGTCGCCGACCAATACCGTTGCGCCGCAACCGCCCACCCAGACGCAACCGCTCAAGCAGGAAGAGCCGGAGCGGGAGCGCTATTCGCGCCTGGAGCTGACTGGAATTTCCGGGGACGAAGCCGTGCGCGCCAATAATGGCACCTTCAGCGTCGGGGTCCTGATCGAGCCGCGCCTGCACCCCGGACATAGCCTGCGCCTGCTGCTGGACGGCCAGCCCTACGGCGATGCCAGCAAGGCACCGCTGCTGCAAGTGAACAACGTGGACCGCGGTGAGCACAGCCTGGCGGTCGAGGTGATGGAAAAGGGACAGTCCATCCAGCGGAGCGCCCCGATCACCTTCACCGTGCAGCGCGCCCATCTGCGCAGCCCGCACCGCTAGCCCCATGCGCCACCTGCTGCTCAGCCTTTGCCTGCTCGCCCTTCCGGCCGCCGCGGAGATCTACAGCTACGTCGACGGGCAGGGCAACCGGGTCTTCACCGACCGGCCGCCACAGAACCAGCCCCAGGCGAAGAGTCTCGAACTGCATCCCACCAACGGCATGCAGGCCCCGCCGCCACCGGTCCCCAAGCAGGTCCAGCCGCCCAAGGAGACGACGGCCGGCTATCGCTGGCTGCGAATCGCCAGCCCGGAACCGGACTTCACCCTGCGCAACGGGGAAGGCAACCTGACGGTAACGGCCGAGAGCGAGCCCGCCCTGCAGCCCGGGCACCGTTACCGCCTGCTGCTCGACGGCCAGCCAGCCGACCAGGCCGGCTCCGCCCCGTTGTTCTCGCTGACCAACCTGGATCGGGGCACCCATCGGCTGGCCGTGGAGATCCTCGACGCCAACGGCCACCCCCTGGAGCGCTCGCCCGAGCAGGAGGTGCATGTCAAACGACCGTCACTGGCGCAGAAGCGGCTGGTCCGCCCCTGCCAACAGAACGATTACGGCGTCCGCCCGGAATGTCCGCTTAGCGACAAGCCGGCGGAGAAAAGCGACATTCCCTACGTCCCCTTCATCTGATACCGCGCACCATATTGGCGCATACGCCAATTCCCATTCCCATTATCGGTTCCATAATGGGACACACACCGCCATATCATCGGGCTACCCTGTTAGAGCGGAGCAGAAAAATGCGCCGCTTTGGAAACGTGGTTTATTTCTTGCATTTTACTGCCCAACGCCGGAGCCCTGGGTAGAACGCCAATCATGACTAGCAACGACGCCCTGCACCGACTGCTGCTGGACAATCTCACCACCGCGACCATCCTGCTCGACGGCGAGCTGCGCCTCGAGTACATGAACCCGGCAGCGGAAATGTTGCTGGCGGTCAGCGGCCAACGCAGTCACGGGCAATTCATCAGCGAACTCTTCACCGAGTCGCCCGAGGCCCTCACCTCCCTGCGCCACGCGGTGGCGCATGCACATCCCTTCACCAAACGCGAGGCCCAGCTGACCTCCCTGGCCGGCCAGTCCCTGACGGTCGACTATGCGGTGACGCCGATCATCAACCGCGGCGAAACCCTGCTGCTGCTGGAGGTTCACCCGCGCGACCGCCTGATGCGGATCACCAAGGAAGAGGCCCAGCTGTCCAAGCAGGAGACCACCAAGCTGCTGGTGCGCGGACTGGCCCACGAAATCAAGAATCCCCTCGGCGGCATCCGCGGCGCGGCGCAGCTGCTGTCCCGCGAGCTGCCGGACGAGTCGCTGAAGGATTACACCAATGTGATCATCGAAGAGGCGGATCGCCTGCGCAATCTGGTGGATCGCATGCTCGGCTCCAACAAGCTGCCCTCCCTGTCCATGACCAACATCCACGAGGTGGTGGAGCGGGTCTGCAATCTGGTCGATGCGGAAAGCGAGGGACGCATCATTTTGGTGCGAGACTACGACCCCAGCATTCCCGAATTGCTCATCGACCGCGAACAGATGATCCAGGCGGTGCTCAACATCGTGCGTAACGCCATGCAGGCGCTGAACGGCCAGAACGACCAGCGACTCGGCCGCATCACCCTGCGTACCCGGACCATCCGCCAGTTCACCATCGGGCACACCCGGCATCGTCTGGTGTGCAAGCTGGAAATCATCGACAACGGCCCCGGCATTCCCGCCGACCTGCAGGAAACCATGTTCTATCCCATGGTCAGCGGTCGCCCGGACGGTACCGGCCTGGGGCTGGCCATTACCCAAACCATCATCAGCCAGCACCAGGGCCTGATCGAGTGCGAGAGCCATCCCGGCCACACCGCCTTCTCGATCTTCCTGCCGCTGGAGTCAGGAGCTGCTTCTTCATGAATCGAAGCGAAAACGTCTGGATCGTCGACGACGACCGTTCCATCCGCTGGGTGCTGGAAAAGGCCCTGCAGCAGGAAGGCATGACCACCCAGAGTTTCGACAGCGCCGACGGCGTGCTCAGCCGTCTGTCCCGCCAGCAGCCGGACGTGATCATTTCCGATATCCGCATGCCCGGCACCAGCGGCCTCGATCTGCTGGCGCAGATCCGCGAGCGCTGCCCGCGCCTGCCGGTGATCATCATGACCGCGCATTCCGATCTGGACAGCGCGGTGGCGTCCTATCAGGGCGGTGCCTTCGAATACCTGCCCAAGCCTTTCGACGTCGACGAAGCAGTGTCGCTGATCAAGCGCGCCAACCTGCACGCCCGCGAGCAGCAGAACCTCGAGGTCCCGGCCGCCGAGTCGAGGACGCCGGAAATCATCGGCGAGGCGCCGGCGATGCAGGAGGTGTTCCGCGCCATCGGCCGCCTCTCGCACTCCAACATCACCGTGCTGATCAACGGCGAATCGGGCACCGGCAAGGAGCTGGTCGCCCACGCGCTGCATCGCCACAGCCCGCGGGCGGCGGCGCCGTTCATCGCGCTGAACATGGCGGCGATTCCCAAGGATCTGATGGAGTCCGAACTGTTCGGCCACGAGAAGGGTGCCTTCACCGGCGCCGCCGCGCAGCGGCGCGGGCGCTTCGAGCAGGCCGACGGCGGCACCCTGTTCCTCGACGAGATCGGCGACATGCCGGCGGACACCCAGACCCGTCTGCTGCGCGTACTAGCCGACGGCGAGTTCTACCGGGTCGGCGGGCACACGCCGGTCAAGGTGGACGTGCGGATCATCGCCGCCACCCACCAGAACCTGGAAAACCTGGTGCAGGCCGGCAAGTTCCGCGAGGACCTGTTCCACCGCCTCAACGTCATCCGCATCCACATTCCGCGCCTGTCCGATCGGCGCGAGGACATCCCCGCCCTCGCCCGCCACTTCCTCAACCGCGCGGCCCAGGAGCTGGCGGTGGAGCCCAAGACGCTCAAGCCGGAAACCGAGGAATACCTGCGCAATCTGCCCTGGCCGGGCAACGTGCGCCAGCTGGAGAACACCTGCCGCTGGATCACCGTGATGGCTTCCGGCCGTGAGGTGTTGGTCGACGACCTGCCGCCGGAGCTGCTCAGCCAGGCCCAGGACAACGCACCGGTCAGCAATTGGGAACAGGCCCTGCGCCTGTGGGCCGACCAGGCGCTGGCCCGCGGCCAGTCGAACCTGCTGGACACCGCGGTCCCAGCCTTCGAACGGGTCATGATCGAGAGCGTGCTCAAGCACACCGCCGGGCGTCGCCGCGATGCCGCCATCCTGCTCGGCTGGGGACGCAACACCCTGACGCGCAAGATCAAGGAGCTGGGCATGAACGTCGGCGGCAACGACGAGGACGAGAGCGAGGAAGGCTGAATCCGCACCCGCCCAGGGGCCGGGACTCTCGGCCGGCCCCTCCCGCCTGAAAAAAACTTTCCGACATCCAAGGGTTGTATCGTGAGGATCGGACCGCATATAAGGCGGTCGGGCCCATCGAAACCCGATGATTGAGACGGACTATCGAATCCATGCCCTCAATCAATTATAGATTGGAATGGAGAGCGAGTAGCATCGCTCCAGTCTTATCCCAACCCCCAAAAGGAGTTAGCAGATGTCTCTGATCAATACCGAAGTCAAGCCGTTCAAAGCCACCGCCTTCCACAACGGCAAGTTCGTCGAGGTCAGCGATGCCGACCTGAAGGGCAAGTGGTCCGTGTTCTTCTTCTATCCGGCCGACTTCACCTTCATCTGCCCGACCGAACTGGGCGACCTGGCCGACAACTACGCCGAATTCCAGAAGCTGGGCGTCGAGATCTACGCCGTCTCCACCGACACTCACTTCACTCACAAGGCCTGGCACGACAGCTCCGAAACCGTCAAGAAAATCCAGTACGTGATGGTTGGCGACCCGACCCTGCAGATCTCCCGCAACTTCGAAGTGCTGATCGAGGAAGCCGGTCTGGCCGAGCGCGGCACCTTCGTCATCGACCCGAACGGCAAGATCCAGGTCGTCGAGCTGAACGCCGGCAACATCGGCCGCGACGCCAACGAGCTGCTGCGCAAGGTCAAGGCTGCCCAGTACGTCGCCGCCCACCCGGGCGAAGTCTGCCCGGCCAAGTGGAAGGAAGGCGAAGCCACTCTGACCCCGTCCCTGGACCTGGTCGGCAAGATCTGATCATGCCGTCCCCGGCGCTGGGCAGCTGAACCCCAGCCCTGTCTAGCGCCAGAGCGCCCGGGCCTCATCCGCCCGGGCGTTTTTTTGCCCGCATTTCACCGATCCGCTCGCCCGAAACCGGGCCCCCGGCTCTGTACCGGGATTGTCGCCCCTCAAGCCCCAAGGTCGAACTCCTCCGCCGCCATCTCCATCAGGTTGCCGGCGCCGGAGAGCATGGCCGCCACATGGCCGCGGGTGCGCGGCAGGACGCGGGCGTAATAGAAGCGCGCGGTCTGCAGCTTGGCCCGGTAGAAGGCCGCCTCCCCGCTGCCGGCGGCCAGCTTCTCGGCGGCCAGCCGCGCCATGTCGGCCCAGAAGTAGGCCAGGCAGGCATAGCCCGAGTACATCAGGTAATCCACCGCCGCGGCGCCGACCTCCTCGCGGTCCTGCAGAGCCTTCATGCCGATCTGCAGGGTCAGTTCGCCCCACTCCCGGTTCAGCTGCGCCAACGGCTCGACGAACTCCCTGAGCGCCGCGTTCGCCCGGTGAGCCTGGCAGAAGCGGTGCACGATCCGGGTGAAGCCCTTGAGCGCCTCGCCCTGGGTCATCAGCACCTTGCGCCCGAGCAGGTCGAGCGCCTGCACCCCGGTGGTGCCCTCGTAGAGCATGGCGATGCGACTGTCGCGCAGGTTCTGCTCCATGCCCCACTCGCGAATGTAGCCGTGTCCGCCGAAGACCTGCAGGCCGTGGCTGGCCGCTTCGAAGCCGGTCTCGGTCATGAACGCCTTGGCGATCGGCGTGAGGAAGGCCAGCAGCGCCTCCGCCGTCTGCCTCTGCTGCTCGTCCTCGCCGTAGCGGGCGATGTCCACCTGCTGGGCGGCAAAATACAGCAGCGCCCGGTTGCCTTCGGCGAAGGCCTTGATGGTCAGCAGCAGGCGCCTCACGTCGGGATGGACGATGATCGGGTCGGCCGGCAGCTCGGGCGCCTTGGGTCCGCTCAGGGCGCGCATCTGCAGGCGCTCGCGGGCGTAGCGGACGGCGCCCTGGAAGGCCGCCTCGGCATGGGCCAGGCCCTGCAGCGCGGTGCCCAGGCGCGCGGTGTTCATGAAGGTGAACATGCAGGCGAGCCCCTTGTGCGGCGGGCCGATCAGGAAGCCGGTAGCGTCGTCGAAGTTCAGCACGCAGGTGGCGTTGCCGTGGATGCCCATCTTCTCCTCGATGGAGCCGCAGCGCACCCCGTTGCGCCGGCCGAGCCCGCCGCCCTCGCCGGGCAGGAACTTGGGCACGATGAACAGCGAGATGCCCCGGGTGCCGGGCGGCGCGTCGGGCAGGCGGGCGAGGACGATGTGCACGATGTTCTCCGCCAGATCGTGCTCGCCGGCGGAGATGAACATCTTGCTGCCGCTGATCCGGTAGCTGCCGTCGTCCCGCGGCTCGGCGCGGGTGCGCAGGAGGCCCAGGTCGGTGCCGCAGTGCGGTTCGGTGAGACACATGGTGCCGGTCCATTCGCCGCTGATCAGGCGGGTCAGATAGGTGGCCTTCTGCTCGGCCGTGCCGTGGGCAGACAGGGTGTTCATCGCCCCCTGGGACAGCCCCGGGTACATGCCCCAGGCCCAGTTGGCGCTGCCGACCATCTCGGTCACGGCCATCCCCAGGGATTCCGGCAGGCCCTGGCCGCCGTATTCCGGGGCATGGGCCAGACTCGACCAGCCGCCCTCGACGTAGCGCCGGTAGGCCTCGCGGAAACCGCTCGGGGTCGTCACCCCGGCCTCGCTCCAGCGGCAGCCCTCGCGGTCGCCCACCCGGTTGAGCGGGGCGAGCACCTCCTCGCAGAAGCGCGCACCCTCCTCCAGGATGGCCTCGACCACGTCCGGCGTGGCATCCCGGCAGGCCGGCAGGCTTTGGTAGTGGGCGGCGTAGCCGAGCAGTTCTTCGCGCACGAAGCGCAGATCGCGCAGGGGGGCCTTGTAGTCGGGCATAGCGGTACCTCGGCGGGTTGATCCGGGAACTCCAGCGACCCTGGCCATCGAAGCGGGCCTTTCTTACAGCATCGACCGCAGCGACGCGGGACGCAAGGCGCCCACCTTCGCCGAACGCGGCGGACCGGCACGCAAGGACGGCGGACCTCCCCGCCCGCCGGCGAGCGCCCAGGCGGCCACAGGAAGCTGTTTCCCGCAGGCACGGCGCTTTATCCCCGCCAGTGGAACGACCGTCCCGGCAGGCAGTCAGCTTAAAAGGACTCGACTGCCCGGGAGGCTCCATGAACTGCAATCCCCCACTCGCATCCCAACGCATTCCCGCGGAGCGCCTGAACCAGCCCGACATCCAGGGACTGGAGCGGGCCGCCTCCCTGGCCGGCGGCGGGCTGCTGCTCGGCAACGGCCTGCACCGCGGCGGCCTAGGCGGCTGGCTGCAGGTGCTGCTCGGCGGACTGGCCCTCGCGCGCGGACTGAGCGGCCGCAGCCGGCTGAAGGCGGCCATGCGGCCCAGCCCCCTGGAGGAGCAGCTGATCGAGGACAGCCACTGGCGCAGCGCGCGGGCCGTGGCGCGGAGCATCACCATCGACCGCCCGCGGGAAGAGCTGTACCGCTACTGGCGCGACTTCAGCAACCTGCCGACCTTCATGACCTGCATCGAACGGGTCGAGGTGCTGAGCGGCGACCGCTCGCGCTGGCTGGCCCGGCTGCCGCTGGGCCGGACGCTGGAGTGGACCAGCCGGCTCACCGAGGACGTCCCCGGCGAGCGCCTGGCCTGGGAGTCGGAAGCGGACGCGCCGCTGCGCAACCGCGGCTGGGTGACCTTCCGGAACGCGCCGGACGGCCGGAGCACCGAGATCCAGGCGCTGATCGCCTACGAGCCGCCGGCCGGCGGCCTCGGCCACGCCCTCGGCGGGCTGCTCGACCGCCTGCCGGCGTTCAAGACCCTGCAGGACCTGCGCCGCCTCAAGCAACTGATGGAAACCGGGGAGATCGCCAGCGGCCGCAGCGGCGGTGCGCAGCGCCCGCCGGTCATGCCGGCGCCGGCCGAGCCGGGCCGTCCCGACCTGGGAGGACGCCAGTGATGCGTGCCCTGACCTGGCAAGCGCCCCACGTCCTGCGGGTGGAAACGGTCCCCGATCCGTCCATCGTCAATCCGCGGGATGCGATCCTCAAGGTGATCATGTCCTCGGTGTGCGGCTCGGACCTGCACCTGCTCGACGGCTACGTGCCGACCATGCACGCCGGCGACATCATCGGCCACGAATTCCTTGGCGAGGTGGTGGAGACCGGCCCGGCAGTCAGGGGCCTGGCCCGGGGCGACCGGGTGGTGGCCATCCCCAGCCTCGGCTGCGGCCAGTGCAGCTACTGCAAGGCCGGCAGTTTCAACTGCTGCGACAACTCCAACCCGGACAGCCCGCAGACCGAACTGGCCTACGGCTACACCTGCAACGGCCTGTTCGGCGCCGGCCACGCCTTCGGCGGCTACGCCGGCAGCCATGCCACCTACGTGCGCGTGCCCTACGCCGAGACCAACCTGTTCAAGGTGCCGGAAGGGGTCGGCGACGAGCAGGCGGTGTTCGTCTCCGACGCCGTGCCGACCGGCTTCTTCGGCGCCGACCAGGCCGACATCCGCCTCGGCGACAGCGTGGCGGTGTGGGGTTGTGGCGCCGTCGGCCAGATGGCGATCAAGAGCGCCTACCTGCTCGGCGCCGAGCAGGTGTTCGCCATCGACCGCTTCGCCGACCGCCTGGCCGCGGCCGAGCACAAGGCCGGCGCCATCCCGATCAACTACGAGACCACCGACGTGCACGCGGCCCTGCTCGAACTGACCGGCGGGCGCGGCCCGGACCGCTGCATCGAGTGCGTCGGCCTGGAGGCCCACGGCACCGGCATCGAGTACGCCTACGACAAGGCCAAGCAGCAGCTGCGCCTGCACAGCGAGCGCGGCGAGGCCCTGCGCCAGGCCATCTACTGCTGCCGGAAGAACGGCACGGTATCGGTGCTCGGACAGTTCGGCGGCCTGCTGGACAAGTTCCCCATGGGCGCGATCTTCAACAAGTCGCTGACCCTGCGCTCGGGGATGCAGCCCGGCCAGCGCTACGTCGAGCGGCTGTTCCAGCACATCCAAGCCGGGGAGCTGGACCCGGGCTACCTGCTGACCCACCCGATGAGCCTGGAACAGGGCCCGGAAGGCTACCGCCTGTTCAAGAACAAGGAGCAGGAATGCCTGCGCGTGGTGTTCATGCCCTGAGGCCCAGGGGCGCGAGATCCAGATGCGCCGCCACCGCCGCTGGTGCGGCTTCGCTCAGGCGCGGAACCTGCCCCAGGCAGGGTGCCGGCAGGCGCTCGGCGAGGGTGGCGAGGTTGTCGGCGAGCCGCGAGGTGTGCGGGTCGATCAGGTTGGCCACCCAGCCGGCCAGCGGCAGGCCGTCGCGGGCGATGGCCTCGGCCGTCAGCAGGGCGTGGTTGATGCAGCCGAGACGCACGCCGACCACCAGGATCACCGGCAGGCCGAGGGCCACGGCCAGGTCGGACAGGCTCTCCCCGCCGGACAGCGGCACGCGCCAGCCGCCGGCACCCTCTACCAGAGTGAAGTCGGCCCGCCGCGCCAGCACCTTGCGCGCCGGCGGCAACAGATCCGCCACCGCGAGGCTCACGCCCGCCTCCCGCGCCGCCAGGTGCGGGGCGATGGCCGGCTCGAAGGCGAACGGGTTGACCTCGGCATAGGCCAGCGCCGGCGAACACTCGCCGAGCAGGGCCAGGGCATCGCCGTTGCGCAGCCCCGCGGCGGTCCGCTGGCAGCCGGAGGCCACCGGCTTGATCGCGGCGGTGGACAGCCCGTGCCCGCGCGCCGCGTGCAGCAGGCCGCAGGCGACGGTGGTCTTGCCGACATCGGTGTCGGTCCCGGCGATGAAGAAGGCGGCAGTCACGACAGGCTCCTCTCGGGTCGAATGGGTAGCCCTGCGCGCCAGGCGGCACCAGGGTTATCGGGGATGAATCCGCTCATACACGCCCCCTTGCGTGGGAGCAGATTCATCTGCGATCCCGGCAGTACAAGAGCATCGCGAATGAATTCGCTCCTACAGGCTCATGATGGACGGAGCGGCGCCGTCATCCGCCGGAAACGGGACGGCGCAGCACGCCGTAGATCACCTGGTAGGTGGCCGGCAGTCCTGCGGGCTCGCGGAAGCGTTCGTAGGCCCCGATCAGCGCCTGGATGCGCGCGCGGCCGGTCAGGCCGCCGGGGCGCCCCGGGTTGAGATTGTGCGCGCCGAGGGCCTTGAGTTCGCGGGTCAGCAGGCGCAGGTCGGGGTAGTGCAGCACCCGCATCTGCCGGCTCAGTTCCAGCGGCTCCAGGCCGCTGGCGGCGCACAGCGCCTGGTAGTCCTCGAAACGGCGGAAGCGGTTGACGTGGGTGAATCCATCCACCGCCTGCCAGCTGTCGCGCAGCTCCTGCAGGGTGCCGACGCACAGGCTGCTGAAGGCCAGCACGCCGCCCGGCGCCAGCACGCGCCGGGCCTCGGCCAGCACCGCAGCGAAGTCGGCGCACCACTGCAGGGCCAGGCTGGAGAAGACCAGCTCGCAGCAGCCGTCGCGCAGCGGCAGGCATTCCGCGTCGCCGGCGACGAACTGGCGGGCGCCGCCCAGCGGCCGCGCGTGGCGGAGCATGCCCTCGGCGATGTCCACGGCCAGCCCGCAGGCGGCCGGGAAGCGCCCGGCCAGCGCCCGGCTGAAATGTCCGGTGCCGCAGCCCAGATCGAGCCAGCGCCGCGGCGCCAGATCGGCCGGCAGACGCGCCAGCAGCTCGCCGCCGACCGCCCGCTGCAACTCAGCCACGCCGTCGTAGCTGGCCGCGGCGCGGGAGAAGGAGGCGGCGACCTGGCGCTTGTCCGGCAGTTCAGACATCGCCGGCCTCGCGGATGAACTCGGCGATCATCGCCGCCAGCGCCTCGGGCTGTTCGAGGACGAAGGCGTGGCCGGTCTGCTCGATCACGTCGACCTCGCCGGCCGGCAGCAGCGCCAGCAGCCGCTCGGCGGCTTCGGCCGGCACCACGGCGTCCAGCTCGGCCAGCAGGTGCAGCTGCGGACCGGCGAAGCCGGCCAGGGCGGCGCGGTTGTCCAGCGCGGCGAGCACGTCGAGGCCGGCCATCAGCTGCGCCGGGTCCAGCGCCGGCACGCCCTGGCCGAGCTGGCGCGCCTGCCCGCGGGCGTCGCCGCAGCCCTGGGCGCAGAGCAGGGTGAAGCGTTTCAGGGTGGCGATGTCGCTTCTGGCGAAGCCGTCGCGGAAGGCAGCGAAGGTCTCCACCGGCATGGCCTGCGGCCAGTCCTCGCGGGCGACGCAGCAGGCGTTGCTGGCCAGGGTCACGACGCCGCGGCAGCGCGCGCCGCGCCGCGCCGCCAGGGCGACGGCGAGCATGCCGCCGAGCGACCAGCCGCCGAACCAGCAGTCGTGCGGCAGACGCGCGTCCAGCTCGTCCAGCCAGGCTTCGGGATCGTTCAGGGTCAACGCCGGCAGCTCGGCCAGCTCGACGCTCAGGTCGTGCTCGCCGAGGGCCAGGGCCAGCGGCTGCAGAGCGGCCGGGCCCATGCCCCAGCCGGGCAGGAGAATCAGGGACTCACGCATGGCTATCCTCCATGACTGTCGGCCAGCATTCGGCCAGGGCTTGCAGCAGGCGCTCGAGCTGCGCCTCGCTGTGGGCGGCGGAGAAGGTCACCCGCAGCCGCGCGCTGCCGGCGGGCACGGTCGGCGGGCGGATGGCGCCGACCAGGATACCGCGCGCCTTGAGCAGAGCGGAGAGGCGCAGGGCGCGTTCGCTGTCACCGATCAGAATAGGCTGGATCGGCGTCGGACTGTCCATCAGGGTCAGGCCGATCTCGGCGGCGCCCCGGCGGAAGCGGGCGATCAGATTGTTCAGATGCTCGCGGCGCCAGTCCTCGGTGCGCAGCAGCTGCAGGCTCCTGAGCGTCGCGCAGGCCACCGCCGGCGGCTGGCTGGTGGTGTAGATGTAGGGACGGGCGAACTGGATCAAAGTCTCGATCAGCTCCTCGCTGCCGGCGACGAAGGCCCCGGCGGTGCCGAAGGCCTTGCCCAGGGTGCCAACCAGCACCGGCACCTCGTCCAGCCCCAGGCCGTAGTGCTCGACGATGCCGCCGCCGTGCGCGCCCAGCGGGCCGAAGCCGTGGGCGTCGTCGACCATCACCCAGGCGCCCTTCCGCTTCGCCTGTGCGCAGAGCGCCGGCAGGTCGGCCAGGTCGCCGTCCATGCTGAACACCCCGTCGGTGACCACCAGGGTGTTGCCCTCGGCCTTGTCCAGCCGGCCGGCCAGGCTCGCCGGGTCGTTGTGCAGGTAGCGCGAGAAGCGCGCCCCGGAGAGCAGCCCGGCGTCGAGCAGGGAGGCATGGTTGAGGCGGTCTTCCAGCACCGCGTCGCCCTGCCCCACCAGCGCCGTCACCGCCGCCAGGTTGGCCATGTAGCCGGTGGAGAACAGCAGCGCCCGCGGCCGGCCGGTGAATTCGGCCAGCGCCTCTTCGAGCTCGTGGTGCGGCGTGCTGTGACCGATGACCAGGTGCGAGGCGCCGCCACCGACGCCCCACTTCTCCGCCCCCTGTTGCAGGGCGCGGATCACCTCGGGGTGGCTGGCCAGGCCGAGGTAGTCGTTGGAACAGAAGGCCAGCAGCGGCGTGCCGTCGACCACCACCTCCGGCCCCTGCGGGCTCTCCAGCAGCGGACGGTGGCGGTAGAGGTGCTCGGCGCGGCGTGCCGCGAGGCGGGAAGCGAGATCGAAGGACATCGTGGCTCGTCACCAGGCAAGGGAGGGGGCCAGGAGCGGCCCCATCGGCGATCCGGCATGTGCCGACGATCGCGGATGAATCCGCTCCCACAGGCGGAGGGTCAGACGGCGGCGTTGTAGAACAGCTTGGCGTCGCGCTGTTCGGCCAGGGCCTGCTCGATGGCCGCCTGGTGCACCTCGTCGGCGTGCTCCTCGCGCTCCTCGGGCTTGATGCCCAGGCGCTGGAACAGGCGCATGTCGCGCTCCGCCTCCGGGTTGCCGGTGGTCAGCAGCTTCTCGCCGTAGAAGATCGAGTTGGCGCCGGCGAAGAAGGCCAGGGCCTGCATCTGGTCGTTCATCTGCTGGCGGCCGGCGGACAGGCGCACGTGGGATTTCGGCATCAGGATGCGCGCCACCGCCAGGGTGCGGATGAAGTCGAAGGGGTCGACCTCCTCGGCGTTCTCCAGCGGGGTGCCCTCGACCTTGACCAGCATGTTGATCGGCACGCTCTCCGGGTGCTCCGGCAGGTTGGCCAGCTGGATCAGCAGGCCGGCGCGGTCGTCGAGGGACTCGCCCATGCCGAGGATGCCGCCGGAGCAGATCTTCATCCCCGCCTCGCGCACGTGGGCCAGGGTTTCCAGGCGCTCGGCGTAGGTGCGGGTGGTGATGATGTTGCCGTAGAACTCCGGCGAGGTGTCCAGGTTGTGGTTGTAGTAGTCGAGGCCGGCCTCGGCCAGCGCCTGGGTCTGCTCGCGGCTCAGGGTGCCGAGGGTCATGCAGGTTTCCAGGCCCAGGGCCTTGACCCCCTGGACCATCTGCAGCACGTAGGGCATGTCCTTGGCGGTCGGGTGCTTCCAGGCCGCGCCCATGCAGAAGCGGGTGGAGCCGATGGCCTTGGCCTCGGCGGCGGCCTTGAGGACCTTCTCCACCTCCATCAGCTTTTCCTTGTCCAGGCCGGTGTTGTAGTGGCCGGACTGCGGGCAGTACTTGCAGTCCTCCGGACAGGCGCCGGTCTTGATCGACAGCAGGGTCGAGACCTGCACGCGGTTGGGGTCGAAGTGCTGGCGGTGCACCGTCTGCGCCTGGAACAGCAGGTCGTTGAACGGCAGTTCGAACAGGGCCCGGACCTCGGCGAGGGTCCAGTCGTGGCGCAGGGCGGTGGCGGTGGTGGCGCTCATGGAGTCTTCCTTGCGGATGGCCCGGAAATGCCGGGCGGCTCGGCTGCTGGAGTGGGTCGCAGCCTGCTAGAGTGGCGCGACAACGGATGTTAGCCATATGTTAGGGAAGCCCGATGCGCTGTCAACCCGGACTCATTCGGCAGGTTTACAACTGGTTAAAAAGCGAGCAATTCTGCCTGCTCTGCGATGAGCGAGCCGAGTCCCGCCTGCCCCTGTGCCCTTCCTGCGAGACCGAACTGCCCTGGCTCGGCCCGCACTGCGCGATCTGCGCCCTGCCGCTGCCCGCCGCCGGGCTGATCTGCGGCTCCTGCCAGAAGCACCCGCCGGCCTTCGCCCGGGTGGAGGCGCCCTGGCGCTACGCCTTTCCCGTCGACACGCTGATCACCCGCTTCAAGCATCAGGCCAAGTGGCCGCTGGGACACCTGCTCGGCGAGCTGCTCGCCGGCCATCTGCAGCACGCCTTCGCCGAGGGCCTGCCGCGCCCGGACTGCCTGCTGCCGGTGCCCCTGGCCGACGGACGCCTGCGCCGGCGCGGCTTCAACCAGGCGGCCATGCTCGCCCGCTGGCTGGCCAGCCCGCTGCGCCTACCGGTGGACGAAGAGCTGCTGCGACGCCCGCTGGACACCCCGGCCCAGCAGCAGTTGGACGCGGACGCGCGCCGGCGCAACCTGCGCCGGGCTTTCGCCCTCGCCGAGCCGCCGCGGGTAGCGGGCCGGCACCTGGCCCTGGTGGACGACGTGCTGACCACCGGCGCCACCGCCGAGGCCCTCGCCCGCCTGCTGCGCCGGGCCGGCGCGGCGCGGGTGGACGTCTACTGCCTGGCACGCACGCCGAAGCCGGGCGAAGGCTGAGCCTCGTCAGGCGAAATCCCGCCACTGCGCGGTCTAATCAGACCCAGCTCTCCGCTAGACTGTCCGACCCGCTCAATGGAGTCGCCCATGTCTCACCCCTTCGATACCCTTACCCCCGATCTGGTGCTGGATGCCGTCGAGAGCCTCGGCCACCTCAGCGACGCCCGCGTGCTGGCGCTGAACAGCTACGAGAACCGCGTCTACCAGGTCGGCATCGAGGGCGGCGAGCCCCTGATCGCCAAGTTCTACCGGCCACAGCGCTGGAGCGATGCGGCGATCCGCGAGGAACACGCCTTCACCCTGGAGCTGTCCGAGCACGAGGTGCCGGTGGTGGCGCCGCTGTCGCAGGCTGGCGAGACCCTGTTCGAGCACGCCGGCTTCCGCTTCGCCCTCTTCCCCCGCCGCGGCGGCCGGGCGCCGGAGCCGGGCGACCTGGACCAGCTGTACCGCCTCGGCGGCCTGCTCGGCCGACTGCACGCGGTGGGCGCCAGCCGGCCGTTCCTGCACCGCGAGGCACTGACGGTGGCCGGCTTCGGCCACGACTCCCTGGCCACCCTGCTCGACGGCGGCTTCGTGCCGAAAAGCCTGCTGCCGGCCTACGAATCGGTGGCACGCGACCTACTGCGCCGGCTCGACGCCCTGTTCGCCGCCACGCCGTACCGGGCGATCCGCATCCACGGCGACTGCCATCCGGGCAACCTGCTGTGCCGCGACGAGGTCTTCCACATCGTCGACCTGGACGACTGCCGCATGGGCCCGGCGGTGCAGGACCTGTGGATGATGCTCGCCGGCGACCGCCAGGAACGCCTGGCCCAGCTCGCCGAACTGATGGACGGCTACCGCGAGTTCCACGACTTCGACCCGCGCCAGCTAGCGCTGATCGAGGGCCTGCGCGCCCTGCGCCTGATCCACTACAGCGCCTGGCTGGCACGGCGCTGGGACGACCCGGCGTTCCCCCAGAGCTTCCCCTGGTTCGGCAGCGAGCGTTACTGGGGCGAACAGATCCTCACCCTGCGCGAGCAGCTGGCGGCGCTGGACGAGGAGCCGCTGCGGCTGTTCTGAGGTCTCGCGAGCCGATTGTCCGCCCGCCGCGGCAGGGTTAGACTGACTCCCATGAAACGTCGTCTGCGCATTTGCCTGCTGTTCCTGCTCAGCCTCGCGCTGCCCCTGTACGGGATGGCGGGCGGCGGGCTGCCGGCGCAAGCCTGTCCGCTGATGCAGGCGCACGGGGCGAGCGCGATGGCCGCCATGGACATGGATTGCCACGAGCACGTTGCCGAGAACGATCACCCCGCCCCGCACAAGGGCGGGCTCTGCGACGACGGCCACGTCTGCAAGGTCGGCAGCCTCCTGCAGGTCGCCGTGCTCAAGCCGCCGGTGGTCGCCCCCCTGCCGCCGCAACCGGGCTTCGTCCCGGCCTTCCTGCCCTCCGCCGCCAACGCCGACGTCTGGCGCCCGCCGCGCGGCTGATTCCTGTCCCGAGCTGAACGCGTTCCCCGCCCCCCGCGGCGCGGAACGGCATGCGCGTGCCCGTGCGCGGGCGCGCCGGACTCACAGGAAGCGTGACCATGATTTCCCCGCGAATTCCCGCAGGTCGGCCGCTGGCGGCCCTCCTCGCGGCGTGCGTGCTGGCCGGCCCGAGCGCCGCCCTCGCCCTGACCCTCGACGACGCCCTGCGCCTGGCCGCGAGCGAGGCGCCGTCGCTACAGGCCCAGTCAGCCAGGGTCGAGGCCGCCCGCAACGCCGCCATCCCGGCGGACGCCCTGCCCGATCCCAAGCTGGTGCTCGGCGTGCAGAGCCTGCCCATCGAGAAGCAGAACCGCTGGAGTCTGACCGACGACTCCATGACCATGCAGATGTACGGCCTGATGCAGGAAGTGCCCAACCGCGCCAAGCGCCGCGCCCGCGCCGAGGCCGCCAGCGCCGGCATTGACCGGGCCGCGGCGGAGCGCCACGTCGAGCTGCTCAAGGTGCGCGCGCAGACCGCCCAGGCCTGGATCGCCGCCCATACCGTCGAGCGCAAGCTGGCCCTGTTCGACGAACTGCTGGCGGAGAACCGCCTGCTGGACCGGACCGTCAAGGCACAGATCGCCGGCGGTCAGGGCCAGGCGGCGGACGCCGTGGCGCCGCGCCAGGAAGCCGCGCTGCTGGCCGAGCGGCGCGACGAGCTGGAGCAGCAGCGCGCCCAGGCCCGCGCCTCGCTGCGGCGCTGGATCGGCGCGGCGGCGGACGAGCCCCTGGACGGCCATCTGCCGGCCTGGCGGGCGGACCCACACACCTACAGCGGCCATCTGCAGAGCCATCCCGAGCTGCTGGCCTACGGCCCCAAGCTCGACGAAGCCAAGGCCCGCATCGACGAAGCGGTCGCGCAGAAGCGGCCCGACTGGAGCTGGGAAGTCGACTACCTGCGCCGCGGCCAGCAGTTCGGCGACATGGTCAACCTCAAGCTGACCGTCGACCTGCCGGTGTTCCCCGGCTCGCGCCAGAACCCGACCATCGCCGCCCGCCACGCCGAATACGACCAGCTGCAGGCCGAGCGCGAAGCCATGGAGCGCGAGCACGCCGAGCTGCTGGCCTTCGACCTGGCCGAGCAGCAGCGCCTGAGCCGCGCCCGCCAGCGCTACCAGGACAGCCTGCTGCCGCTGGCGCGGGAGAAGGTGGAGCTGAGCATGGCCGGCTACCGCAGCGGCAAGGGCGGCCTGAACGACGTGCTGGCGGCGCGCCGTGAACTCCTCGAAGCCCGCCTGAAACAGATCGATCTGGAGGGCCTCGAGGCGATCGCCGGCGCCCGCCTGCATTTCGCCTATGGGGACAGCCTATGAAACGCACTCTCGTGACCGGCGCGCTGATCGCCGCCTTCGCCGCCGCCGTTGGCACGACCGGCGGCTACTGGCTGGCGCAGTCGCGCCAGGCCGCCCCGCAGCCGGCCGCCGGAACGGCTGCCGAGTCCCGTCCGGCGCAGCGCCGGGTACTGTACTGGTACGACCCGATGATGCCACAGCAACACTTCGACAAGCCGGGCAAGTCGCCCTACATGGACATGGAACTGGTGCCGCGCTACGCCGACGAGGCCGGCGACGGCCCCGCGGCGGTCAGCATCGACGCCGGAGTGGCGCAGAACCTCGGCCTGCGCCTGGCGAGCGTGACCCGCGGCACGCTGGCGAGCAGCCTGGAGGCGGCCGGCGTGCTGCAGTTCAACGGCCGCGACGTGGCGCTGGTGCAGACCCGCGCCGGCGGCTTCGTCGAGCGCGTCTACCGGCGCGCCCCCGGCGACGTGCTGCCGAAGGGCGCGCCTCTGGCGGACCTGCTGGTTCCCGAATGGACCGCGCTGCAGGAGGAATTCCTCGCCCTGCGCCGCAGCGGCAACGCCGAGCTGCTGGAGGCCGCGCGCCGACGCCTGCGGGTGGCCGGAATGCCGGCCGAGCTGATCCGCCAGGTCGAGCGCGGCGGCGAGGTACGGCCGGTGCAGACCGTCGTCAGTCCGATCGGCGGCGCCCTGGACGAGCTGAACGTGCGCGAGGGCATGACCCTGGCCGCCGGCGCCCCGCTCGCGCGGATCAACGGCCTGGACACGGTCTGGCTGGAAGTGGCGGTGCCGGAGGCCCAGGGCGGGGAGATCCGCGCCGGCCAGAAGGTCGCCGCGCGCCTGCCGGCGCTGCCGGGAGAGAGCCTGGAAGGCAGCGTGGCCGCGGTGCTGCCGGCCGCCGACGCGGCCACCCGCACCCTGCGCGTGCGCATCGAGCTGCCCAACCGCGACGGCCGTCTGCACCCGGGCCTGACCGCCTACGCGCAGTTCGCCTCTGGCGGCGAGCCGGTGCTGCAGGTGCCGAGCGAGGCGGTGATCCGCACCGGCAAGCGCGCCCTGGTGATGCTCGCCGAGCCCGGCGGCCGCTACCGTCCGGTGGAAGTCCGCCTGGGCCGGGAGGGCGACGGCCGCATCGCCGTCCTGCAGGGGCTGGAGGAAGGCCAGCAGGTGGTCGCCTCCGGCCAGTTCCTGCTCGACTCCGAGGCCAGCCTGAAAGGCATAGTCCTCCCGGCCGAACCCGCCCCCGCGGGGCATGAGCGCGGACACACGCCCGCGCCCGCCGTCCCCGCGGACGAACGCGAGCATCCGGCGCACGACCACGGCGGCCAGGACCACGCCGCCCTGCACGAATCCCGGGGCCGCATCCTGGCTCTGGAGGGCAACGCCGCGACCATCGCCCACGGTCCCTTCCCGACCCTCGGCATGCCCGGCATGACCATGACCTTCGAGGCCGCCGACCCGGCGCTGCTGCAGGGGCTGAAGAAGAACGACGCCGTGCGCTTCGCCGTCGCCGAGACCGACGGCGGCCTGCAGATCCGCCGTATCGAGCGGGAGGACCGGCCATGATCGCCGCCCTGATCCGCTGGTCGCTGGGCAACCGCTTCCTGGTGCTGCTGGCCAGCCTGTTCGTCACCGCCGCCGGCATCTGGGCGCTGCGCAGCACGCCGATCGACGCGCTGCCGGACCTCTCCGACGTGCAGGTGATCGTGCGCACCAGCTACCCGGGGCAGGCGCCGCAGATCGTCGAGAACCAGGTCACCTATCCGCTGACCACCACCATGCTCTCGGTGCCCGGGGCGCAGACGGTGCGCGGCTACTCCTTCTTCGGCGACAGCTACGTCTACGTGCTGTTCGAGGACGGCACCGACCTCTACTGGGCGCGCTCGCGGGTGCTGGAGTACCTGAGCCAGGTGCAGAGCCGCCTGCCGGCCGCCGCCCGCTCCTCCCTGGGGCCGGACGCCACCGGCCTCGGCTGGATCTACCAGTATGCCCTGGTCGACCGCAGCGGCCGCCACGACCTGGCGCAGCTGCGCTCGCTGCAGGACTGGTTCCTCAAGTACGAACTGAAGACCCTGCCCAACGTCGCCGAGGTGGCGAGCATCGGCGGCATGGTCCGCCAGTACCAGGTCCAGCTCGACCCGATCCGCATGGCCAGCCTGGGGATCACCCAGGCGCAGGTGACGGACGCCATCGGCAAGGCCAACCAGGAAGTCGGCGGCGCCGTGGTGGAGATGGCCGAGACCGAGTTCATGGTGCGCGCCTCCGGCTACCTCGCCAGCCTCGACGACTTCCGCGCCATCCCGCTGCGCCTGGGCGAGGGCGGCGTGCCGGTGACCCTCGGCGAGGTGGCGGACATCCAGCTCGGCCCGGAGATGCGCCGCGGTATCGCCGAGCTGGACGGCGAGGGCGAGGCGGTCGGCGGCGTGGTGATCCTGCGCAGCGGCAAGAACGCCCGGGAAACCCTGGCGGCCCTGCACGCCCGGCTGGAAACGCTGAAGAAGAGCCTGCCGGCCGGGGTGGAGATCGTCACCACCTACGACCGCAGCCAGCTCATCGACCGGGCCGTGGACAACCTCGAACACAAGCTGATCGAGGAATTCCTCGTCGTCGCCCTGGTCTGCGCCCTGTTCCTCTGGCACCTGCGCTCCTCCCTGGTGGCCATCGTCTCGCTGCCTATCGGCGTGCTGATCGCCTTCGCCGCCATGCGAGCGCAGGGCATCAACGCCAACATCATGTCCCTCAGCGGCATCGCCATCGCCATCGGCGCCATGGTCGACGCCGCGGTGGTGATGATCGAGAACGCCCACAAGAAGGCCGAGGCCTGGCGCCACCGGCATCCGGGCCGCGAGCTGGCGGGCGAGGAGCACTGGCGGGTGATGGCCGAGGCGGCCCAGGAAGTCGGCCCGGCGCTGTTCTTCTGCCTGCTGATCGTCACCCTGTCGTTCGTCCCGGTGTTCACCCTGCAGGCCCAGGAGGGTCGGCTGTTCGCCCCGCTGGCCTTCACCAAGAGCTACGCCATGGCCGCCGCCGCCGGGCTGTCGGTGACCCTGGTGCCGGTGCTGATGGGCTACTGGATCCGCGGACGCCTGCCGGACGAGCGGCGCAACCCGCTGAACCGCTGGCTGATCCGCCTCTACGAGCCGGCCCTGGAGGCGGTGCTGCGCCACCCCAGGCTGACCCTGGCGGCCTCCCTGCTGGTCCTGGCCAGCACGCTCTGGCCGATCGGGCGCCTGGGCGGCGAGTTCCTGCCGGCGATGGACGAGGGCGACCTGCTCTACATGCCCTCCGCCCTGCCCGGGCTCTCGGCGCAGAAGGCCGCGCAGCTGCTGCAGCAGAGCGACCGACTGATCAGGAGCGTGCCCGAGGTGGCGCACGTCTTCGGCAAGGCCGGGCGCGCCGACAGCGCCACCGACCCGGCGCCGCTGGAGATGTTCGAGACCACCATCCAGTTCAAGCCGCGCGAGCAGTGGCGCCCCGGCATGACCGCGGAGAAGCTGGTGGATGAGCTGGACCGGGTGGTGCGGGTGCCGGGCCTGACCAACATCTGGATCCCGCCGATCCGCAACCGCCTGGACATGCTCGCCACCGGCATCAAGAGCCCGCTCGGGGTCAAGGTGGCCGGCAGCGACCTGGCCGAGATCGAGCTGGTCGCCCGCGAGGTGGAGGCGCTGGCGCGGAGCGTGCCCGGGGTCGGCTCGGCACTGGCCGAGCGCCTGACCGGCGGCCGCTACCTGGACGTCGACATCGACCGCCGGGCCGCGGCGCGCTTCGGCCTGAACATCGCCGACGTGCAGGCCATCGTCGCCGGCGCCATCGGCGGGGAGAAGATCGGCGAGACGGTGGAAGGGCTGGCGCGCTATCCGATCAACGTGCGCTATCCGCGCGAGTGGCGCGACTCGCCCGAAGCCCTGGCGCAGTTGCCGATCCTCACCCCGCTGGGCAGCCAGATCACCCTGGGCAGCGTCGCGCGAATCCGCGTCGAGGACGGCCCGCCGATGCTCAAGAGCGAGAACGCCCGGCTCAACGGCTGGGTCTACATCGACGTGCGCGGCCGCGACATCGCCTCGGTGGTGGCCGACCTGCGCCACGCGGTCGATGAGCGGGTGCGCCTGCCGGCCGGCATGAGCCTCAGCTACTCCGGCCAGTTCGAATACCTCGAACGCGCCAACGCGCGCCTCAAGGTGGTGGTGCCGGCGACCCTGCTGATCATCTTCGTCCTGCTCTACCTGACCTTCCAGCGCGCCGACGAGGCCCTGCTGATCATGCTCACCCTACCCTTCGCCCTCACCGGCGGGGTCTGGTTCCTCTACCTGCTGGGCTTCGACTTCTCGGTGGCCGCGGGCGTCGGCTTCATCGCCCTGGCCGGGGTGGCGGCCGAGTTCGGCGTGATCATGCTGCTCTACCTGCGCCAGGCCTGGCACGCGCACCAGGTGGCCGGGCGCAACGGCGACGGCGATCTGCTGGCGGCCATCCACGAGGGCGCGGTGCAGCGGGTGCGGCCCAAGGCGATGACGGTGACGGTGATCGTCGCCGGCCTGCTGCCGATCCTCTGGGGCAGCGGCACCGGCAGCGAGATCATGCGCCGGATCGCCGCGCCCATGGTCGGCGGCATGCTCAGCGCGCCCCTGCTGTCGCTGTTCGTGCTGCCCGCCGCCTACCGGCTGATGCGCCGCCCGCGCCCCGCAACGATATCCCCACCGAAGGAGAACCCCGATGAAACCCATGCTGATCGCCAGCCTGACGCTGATCCTCGGCCAGACCGCACTGGCCGCCGAACCGATGTCCATGTCCCCTGAGCGGCCCGGGACGCACGCCGGGCCGGCCGCCGAGGCGGCGCCGAGCGCCAGGGCCAGCGGCACGGTCAGGGCCATCGACACCGTCAAGGGCCGCGTCACCCTCGCCCACGGCGCGGTGCCGAGCCTGCACTGGCCGGCGATGACCATGGACTTCGCGGCGACGCCGGAACAGCTCCAGGGCCTGAAGGTCGGCGACCGGGTCGAGTTCGAGTTCCACGCCGAGGGCATGAACGCCCGCATCCTCTCCATCCGCCCGGCGCCCTGAGCGGCTGGCCGGCGGCGGGACAAGCGCGGGGCGGCCGTCTAGAATGCGCCGCCCTGCTCGACGACCAAGGAAGCCTCATGCACGCCGCCGATCCGCGCCGCGGGTATCTGCTGGGCCTCAGCGCCTACGTCATCTGGGGCCTGTTCCCCCTCTACTTCAAGCTGCTCGCCGCCGTTCCCGCGCCGCAGATCCTGGTTCACCGGGTTCTCTGGTCGGCGCTGTGCGGCCTTTTGCTGCTGCAGTTCTGGCGGCATCCGGGCTGGTGGCGGGAGCTGCGCGAGCATCCCCGGCGCCTCGCCGTGCTCGCCGGCAGCGGGCTGCTGATCGCCAGCAACTGGCTGCTCTACGTCTGGGCGGTGAACAACGGGCGCATGCTCGAGGCCAGCCTGGGCTACTACATCAACCCGCTGCTCAACGTGCTGCTCGGCCTGCTGCTGCTCGGCGAACGCCTGCGTCCGCTGCAGTGGCTGGCGGTGGGCTGCGCCGCCCTGGGCGTGCTGCAGCAGGTCTGGCAGGCAGGTAGCCTGCCGTGGGTCTCGCTGGTGCTGCCGCTGACCTTCGGCTTCTACGGGCTGATCCGCAAGAAGGCGCCGGTCGCCGCCCTGCCCGGCCTGGTGGTGGAAACCTGGCTGCTGGCGCCGCTGGCCCTCGCCTGGCTGCTGTTCGGCCCGCAGGCGACGGACGCCGGAAGCGCCGGGTGGAGCGGCAGTATGCTGCTCTGGCTGATCGGCACCGGCCCCGTCACCCTGACCCCGCTGCTCTGCTTCAACGCCGCCGCCCGCCACCTGCCCTACGCCACCCTTGGCTTCCTGCAGTACATCGCGCCGACCCTGGTGCTGCTGCTGGCGATGTTCGTCTACGGCGAGCCCCTGGAGGCGGACCGGCTGCTGGCCTTCCTGTGCATCTGGATCGGCCTGGCGATCTACAGTGTGGATATCTGGCTGAATCTGCGCAGAAGCCGCTGAAAGGCTGTACGTTTTCTGATCAATCTTCTGGAGCGCCCGTACCATACGGGCTGCAGCGGATGCTCCCAAGCTTATCCACAGAGGCATTCACCCCCTGTGTGCACAAAGCCGCCAAGCTGTTCATTTTTCGAGCAATTTTCGCCAAGCCGCGGCCGCTCTGCGGCGCCCGTCGGGCTCCCCAGGTTATCCACAGCGCTGTGCACGCGATCCGTGGATACTCGCTTCAGGTTTCCTCGCTGCGCAGGTTGAGCTCCACCATCAGCTCGTCGGCGAGGTTTTCCAGGCGCTCCTGCAGCACGTCCAGATCCAGGTCGAGGGGCACGGCGAGTTCCGCCTGGGCGTGGAACAGCGGCTCGCTGCTCATCGGCGCCGGCACCACCTCGGTGTCCAGGCTCTCCAGGTTGACGCCATGCTCGGCCAGCAGGCGGGTGATGTCGCGAACGATGCCGGGGCGGTCGTTGCCGACCACATCGAGCAGGATCGGCCGCCATTCGGGCTCCGGCTCGGCGCCGCTCGGCGCCAGCAGCAGGCGGATGCCCTGGCTCTCCAGCGCCTCGAGGGCGCTGCCGAGTTCGCCATGGGCCTCGGCGGGCACGTCGACCCGGACGATCCCGGCGAACTGTCCGGCCATGCGCGACATGCGGCTCTCCAGCCAGTTGCCGCCGTGCTCGGCGACGCACTGCGCGAGTTTCTCCACCAGCCCCGGCTGATCCGGAGCAATGACGGTCAATACCAGATGATCCATGCTCGACTCCCTCCAATGCGGGGCCGTCCCGAGGGGCTTGCGTTCAGGAGGTGGAGTATAGGCGCTCGCCGGGCGAACGCCGGGGGCGCGACGAACTCCTGACTCGCCGTTCAGAATCGGACACTTTTGTGCGACAGTTCGGCGGCCCTGGCGGGCGCCGATCCGCATCCCGGCCAGCAACTTTTGTCTTAGGCTGGGACCTTGTTGCAGAATTTATGTAGTATGTCGCGCATCGGACTACAAAGGACCGTTCCCCCCGTCCGAAGCGCTATCCAGAGCACACAGAAAAAGAGGCAAATAATGACCGAGCGCGTTCAAGTCGGTGGCCTGCAGGTCGCCAAAGTCCTGTACGACTTCGTCAACGACGAAGCCATCCCCGGCACCGGTGTCGACGCCCTGGCCTTCTGGGCTGGCGCCTCCGCCATCATCCATGAGCTGGGGCCGAAGAACCGCGCCCTGCTGGCCAAGCGCGACGATCTGCAGGCACGAATCGACAACTGGCACCAGTCCCATGCCGCCAAGCCGCACGACGCCGCCGCCTACAAGGCCTTCCTGCAGGAAATCGGCTACCTGCTGCCGGAGGTCGAGGACTTCCACGCCACCACCGAGAACGTGGACGACGAGATCGCCCGCATGGCCGGCCCGCAGCTGGTGGTGCCGATCATGAACGCGCGCTTCGCCCTGAACGCCGCCAACGCCCGCTGGGGCTCGCTGTACGACGCCCTGTACGGCACCGACGCCCTGCCGGAAGAAGGCGGCGCCGAGAAAGGCACCGGCTACAACCCGGTGCGCGGCGCCAAGGTCATCGCCTTCGCCCGCGCCTTCCTTGACGAGGCCGCACCGCTGGCCGGCGCCAGCCACGTCGACGCCACCGGCTACGCCATCGACGGCGGCAAGCTGGTCGTCAGCCTGAAGAGCGGCGGCACCACCGGCCTGCAGAACCCGGCCCAGCTGATCGGCTTCCAGGGCGAGGCAGCCGCGCCGAAGGCCGTGCTGCTCAAGCACAACGGCAACCACTTCGAGATCCAGATCGACCGCGACAGCCTGATCGGCAAGACCGACGCCGCCGGGGTGAAGGACGTGCTGATGGAAGCCGCCCTGACCACCATCATGGACTGCGAGGACTCGGTCGCCGCGGTCGACGCCGACGACAAGGTCGTCGCCTACAAGAACTGGCTGGGCCTGATGAAGGGCGATCTGGCCGAGCAGGTCGCCAAGGGCGGCAGCACCTTCACCCGCACCATGAACCCGGACCGCGAGTACACCGCGGTGGGCGGCGGCACCCTGTCGCTGCACGGCCGTTCCCTGCTGTTCGTGCGCAACGTCGGCCACCTGATGACCAACGACGCCATCCTCGACCAGGACGGCTACGAAGTGCCGGAAGGCATCATGGACGGTCTGGTCACCAGCCTGATCGCCATCCACAACCTCAAGGGCAACACCAGCCGCAAGAACAGCCGCACCGGCTCCGTGTACATCGTCAAGCCGAAGATGCACGGTCCGGAAGAAGCCGCCTTCACCAACGAGCTGTTCGGCCGCATCGAAGAAGTCCTGAGCCTGCCGCGCAACACCCTGAAGGTCGGCATCATGGACGAGGAGCGCCGTACCACCGTCAACCTCAAGGCGTGCATCAAGGCCGCCCGCGAGCGCGTGGTGTTCATCAACACCGGCTTCCTCGACCGCACCGGCGACGAGCTGCACACCTCCATGGAAGCCGGCCCGATGATCCGCAAGGGCGAGATGAAGAACGCCGCCTGGATCAAGGCCTACGAGAACTGGAACGTCGACGTCGGCCTGGCCTGCGGCCTGTCCGGTCGCGCGCAGATCGGCAAGGGCATGTGGGCCATGCCGGACCTGATGGCCGGCATGCTCGAGCAGAAGATCGTCCACCCGCTGGCCGGCGCCAACACCGCCTGGGTGCCGTCGCCGACCGCCGCCGTCCTGCACGCCCTGCACTACCACAAGGTCGACGTGTTCGCCCGCCAGCAGGAGCTGGCCAAGCGCGAGCGCGCTTCGCTGGACGACATCCTGACCATCCCGCTGGCGCCGAACGCCAACTGGTCGGCCGAGGAGATCCAGCAGGAGCTGGACAACAACGCCCAGGGCATCCTCGGTTACGTGGTGCGCTGGATCGACCAGGGCGTCGGCTGCTCCAAGGTGCCGGACATCAACGACATCGGCCTGATGGAAGACCGCGCCACCCTGCGCATCTCCAGCCAGCACATCGCCAACTGGCTGCGCCACGGTGTGTGCAGCAAGGAGCAGGTGCTCGAGACCTTCAAGCGCATGGCCCTGGTGGTGGACCGCCAGAATGCCAAGGACCCGCTGTACCGTCCGATGGCACCGAACTTCGACGACAACATCGCCTTCCAGGCGGCCCTCGAGCTGTGCCTCGAAGGCACCAAGCAGCCCAACGGCTACACCGAGCCGGTGCTGCACCGTCGCCGT
This sequence comes from Azotobacter bryophylli, assembly GCF_042643485.1. Lineage (NCBI taxonomy): Bacteria > Pseudomonadati > Pseudomonadota > Gammaproteobacteria > Pseudomonadales > Pseudomonadaceae > Azotobacter > Azotobacter bryophylli. The sequence continues at coordinate 186,043 of NZ_JBHRSJ010000012.1, forward strand.
CGCGAGTTCAAGGCCAAGAACGGCCTGTAAGCTCAGCCGGTAGCAGACGCCCCGCCAGTCGGGGCGTTTTTATTTCCATATCCCGCCTAGACTTAGGTCCAATGGGACGCCCCGCGGTCACGGCCAATCATTGACCCTCATAAGCGATAACAAGACCGGACCAATAGCCATGAACAAGGCGGATGAATTCGCTCAGGCGGGCAAGTCGGCAGTACTGCAGAACGTTCACGGGCTCATGGAGTTCCTGCAGAAATTCCCCCCGTTCAACCAGATGGAGCCGCCGCACCTGGCGTATCTGGTCGAGCACTGCCGGCTGCGCTTCTACGCCGCCGGCGAATCCATCCTCAAACCCGCCGACGGCCCGGTGGAGCACTTCTACATCGTCAAGCAGGGCCGGGTGCACGGCGAACGGCCCCTGGGCAGCGGGCGCGTGACCGCCTTCGAGATCGCCAGCGGCGAATGCTTCCCGCTGGCCGCGCTGATCGGCGAACGGGCCACCCGCACCGAGCACCTGGCCGCCGAAGACACCTTCTGCCTGCTGCTGGAGAAGGCCGCCTTCGCCCGTCTGTTCGCCCTCTCCGACGCCTTCCGCGACTTCGCCCTGCGCGGGGTCAGCAGCCTGCTCGACCAAGTCAACCAGCAGGTCCGCCTGCGCGCCGCGGAGACCCTCGGCGCTCAGTACTCGCTGGACACCCCGCTGCGCGAGCTGGCGGCGCGCCAGCCGGTGGTCTGCAATCCCGAGCTGCCGCTGCAGCTGGCCGTGCGGCTGCTGCACGAGCAGCGGGTCGGCAGCGTGGTGATCGTCGACGAAGGCCACCGGCCGCTGGGCATCTTCACCCTGCGCGATCTGGCCCGGACCATTTCCGCCGGCGGCGGCGAGGCCCTGGCCGAGCCGATCGCCACGCGGATGACCCCGCGGCCCTTCCACCTGCCGCCGACCGCCAGCGCCTTCGACGCCGTGCTGGCGATGACCGAACGGCACATCGCGCACATCTGCCTGGTCGAGGACGGGCGCCTCACCGGCGTGCTCTCCGAGCGCGACCTGTTCTCCCTGCAGCGGGTCGATCTGGTCCATCTCGCCCACAGCATCCGCCACGCCGAGCGGCTGGACACGCTGGTCGCCCTGCGCCGCGACATCCGCCAGCTGGTCGAGCGGATGCTCGCCCACGGCGCCAGCTCGACGCAGATCACCCGGTTGATCAGCCTGCTCAACGACCACACGGTGATCCGCGTCATCGAGCTGGCGATCGCCGAGCTGGGCGATCCCGGCGTGACCTTCAGCTGGCTGTGCTTCGGCAGCGAGGGGCGGCGCGAGCAGGCCCTGCACAGCGACCAGGACAACGGCATCCTCTTCGAGGCCGCGAACGCCGCCGAGGCGGAGCAGATCCGCAACCGCCTGCTGCCCCTGGCCCAGCGCATCAACCAGGACCTGGCGCACTGCGGCTTCGTCCTCTGCCCGGGCCAGGTGATGGCCGGCAACCCCGCCCTGTGCCTGTCCCGCAGCGAGTGGTCGCGGCGCTTCGCCGGCTTCATCCAGTCGGCCACCGCGGAGAACCTGCTGGCCTCCACCATCTATTTCGACATGCGCGTGGTCTGGGGACCGAAGGAAGGCTGCCGCCAGCTGCGCCAGGAATTGCTCGAACGAATCGCCGACACGCCGATGTTCCAGCGTCTGATGGCGGACAACGCCCTGCGCCGCAAGCCGCCGCTGGGGCGCATCCGCGATTTCGTGGTGGCCAGGAGCGGTGCCGAGAAGGACACCCTAGACCTCAAGGAGCAGGGCCTGACGCCCTTCGTCGACGGCGCCCGCCTGCTCGCCCTGGCCCACGGCGTCGAGGACTGCAACACCCTCGAACGCCTGCGCCAGCTGGTGGTCCGGGAGGTGATCGAGCCCCGCGACGGCGCCGCCTACGAGGAGGCCTACCAGTTCATCCAGCTGATCCGCCTGCAGCTGCACCAGCAGCAGGAGCGCCAGGGCCGGCCCTACAGCAACCGCCTGGACCCGGACGACCTCAACCACCTGGACCGGCGCATCCTGCGCGAGTCCCTGCGCCAGGCCCTGCGCCTGCAGAGCAGCCTGGCGCTGCGCTACCGGCTTTGATGATGCGCGCGTTGGCCTGGCTGCGGCGCCGCGGCCCGCAACTGTCGTCCGAGCAGCAGGCGCGGCTGGAGCGCCTGCCGGCCCCGGTCGCGCTGTCCGAACGGCCGCCGGGCCGGGACCGCTGCGTGGTGATCGACCTGGAGACCAGCGGCTTCGACCTGCAGAACGACCAGTTGCTGTCGATCGGCGCGGTGGCCATCAGCGACGGCGGCATCGATCTGGCCGACCAGTTCGAGTGCACCCTGCAGCACTGCGATCCCGGGCTTGGCGCCAGCGTGCTGATCCACGGCCTCTCCCCCGGCACGCTCGCCGCCGGCCGCGAGCCGGTCGAGGCCCAGCTGGAGTTCCTCGAGTGGCTCGGCAATAGTCCGCTGCTGGCCTTCCACGCCGGCTTCGACCGGCAGATGCTGACCCGCGCCCTGCGCCAGACCCTCGGCTACCGGCTGGCGAATCCCTTCCTCGACGTGGCCGAGATGGCGCCGCTGCTCAATCCCGAGGCGGGCATCCTTCACGGCGGGCTGGACGACTGGGTGCAGCACTTCGGCCTGCAGGTCCTGCAGCGCCACCATGCCAGCGCTGACGCCCTGGTCACCGCGGAGCTGGCGCTGATCATGTTCAGCCAGGCGCGCCGCCAGGGCATCGACAGCCTGACCGGCCTCGAGCGGAGGCTGGCGGCCTGGCGCCGGAACCAGCAGGGGCTTTCGTTCTAGCCCACGCCCGTCCGCCGGTCATCGGGAATCGCTTATCATCCGGCCCAGTCCACCGAGGATTCCCCATGCGCCCGTTGCTCACCGCCCTCAGTGCGCTCGCGCTGCTGACTCTGGTCACCCTGGCGATGCTGGTCCCGATGCTGCCGCTGGCCCTGCTCAAGCTGCTGCTGCCCGGCCGGCGTCTGCGCCGGCTCTGCTCGCACGGGCTGATGGGCTGCGCCGAGACCTGGGGCGAACTGACCCGGCGCGTCTACGCCGCGCTGCTGCCCACCGTCTGGGATGTCCGCGGCGGCGAGGCGCTGCGCCGCGACACTTCCTACCTGCTGGTGTGCAACCACCAGAGCTGGGTGGATATCCCCGCGCTGCTGGTGGCGCTCAACCGCAAGACGCCCTTCTTCCGCTTCTTCGTCAAGCGCGAGCTGGTCTGGCTGCCCCTGCTCGGCCTGGCCTTCTGGGCCCTGGACTACCCGCTGATGCGGCGCCATACCCGGGCCTATCTGGAGAAGCATCCGGAAAAGCGCGGCGACGATCTCAGGAGCACCCGGCGCGCCTGCGAGCGCTTCCGCGACATCCCGGTGACCATCGTCAACTACCTGGAAGGCACCCGCTTCACCCCGGCCAAGCAGGCCCAGCAGTCCTCGCCCTACCGCTACCTGCTGCGGCCCAAGACAGGCGGCGTGGCCTTCGTCCTCGCCGCCCTCGGCGGGCAGCTGGACGCGCTGCTGGACGTGACCGTGGTCTATCCGGGCCGACGCATCCCCGGCTTCTGGCAACTGCTCAGCGGACAGCTGCCGCGGGTGATCGTCGACATCCGCAGCCACGCCCTGGACCCGAGTTTGTGGCAGGGCGATTACCAGAACGACCCGGAATTCCGCCAGCACCTGCAGGACTGGGTGTCGCGCCTGTGGGCGGAGAAGGACGCGCGCATCGCCCGTCTGCGCGCCGAACTGGCAGAGCGCGGCTAGGCTTGCCCGACTAGGCGGCGAGCAACCAGCCCAGCAGGGCCAGCCCGCCGAGCAGGAAGGCGGCGCTCAGGTAGACCAGGAAGCCGCGGCCCTTTTCCTGCTTCTGCCGGTACTCGTCTAGATCGGCGCTGTCCAGCTGCAGGGCCGCGCAGACCTGCTTGGCACGGGCGACGACGGCGGGATCGGCCGCTGCGTCCTTCGGCGCGTAGATCCCGGCGTAGCCGGCCCAGGAGTGGAAGGTGGCCTCGCGCCGGGAGGCACGGAAGACCCGGCTGAGTCGCCTCAGCTCGGTCAGGCAGTTGGCGCCGCTGCGCTGGGCCAACTCCTCCAGCTGGCGAAGGCCCTCGTTGGCCTCGGCGAACCAGGCCGACTGCAGGGGGACCTGGCGGACCACGGCCAGCTCCGCGCCGAACGGATCGTCCTCGCCTTCGGCCAGAATGAACGGTGTGGAAACGCTCCCGGCGGCGTCAGCACGGCAATGATCGGACAACAATTGCTCTCTGCCAGTCATCGGATGGGCGACCAGTATCCTACGGCCCGCGAACTCGAGGGAAGCGCGAAGTAGCGTCGGCTTTGACGGTTTCCTGAACAAGTGCGAAGGGCCTCCCACCCTGCTTCGCGAAGTTCTTGCTTCGCCACGCCAGACCCGTACGGGTGCGGCAGCGAAGCCCCGACCGGAGGAACCGGTAAATGCCGACCACCGAGTCACATCAGGAACCGAACAGCCACTCGCGCAGGCCGTACAGCATCAGGAAATGCCCCGGATAGAAGGCGTAGGCCCAGCGCCGCAGCGGCGCCACGGGAAAGGCCGGGGAGCGGCGCAGCAGCCAGAGGCCGAACAGCGGCGCAGCGAAACAGGCGCCGTACACCAGGGCGACGAACAGCGGCCCGAACATCCGCACCGCCGAGAAGCCATCGGCGTTGGCCGCCACCGCCACGCCCGCCGGTACCAGCCAGGCCCGAGGACGGCGGTCGAGGGCGAAGACGAAGGCGGCCGGCAACAGCACGCCGAAGGCGCCGAACATCAGTTCCTCGTCGAACCACAGGGCCAGCGCCAGGGCGGCCAGCCCGAGCAGGCGCTCCGGCAGGTACGGCTGCAGCCCGGCATTGGCCAGCAGCAGGCCCAGGGCCAGGGTCGGCAGCACGTTGACGCTGGCCGGGTACTCCACCAGCAGCCGGTACGGCCATTCCGAGAGCAGGGCGAACAGCAGCAGCCAGCCGAGATAGCGCATTTGCGCAGACCGCCGCTGCGGCTGGCGCCGTCGCCTGGCCAGGTTGGCGGCGACGATCAGGCAGAAGAAGGGAAACGCCGTCCTCCCGGGCACGAACACCCAGATCGCCTGCTGCCAGACATGCCGAAGGTGGTCGAGCAGCATGCCGAGCAGCGCCAGCCACTTGAGCAGGTCGAGCGCCGCGTCGCGCTGCCCTTCCCACGCGACGGAGCGGCCGGCGCCGGTAGCGGGAACGACACGCCAGGCCTCCGGCCTCACTGATTGAGCTGAGACAGGCAGGCGCCGGAAAGTCTGGCCACCCGCTGCTGGAGCTCCGGGGAAATCTGCTTCTGCTTGTGCAGCTGCGTCATCTCGGACTCGCTGAGTCCGGCGCTGACCTTATCCGCCGCGCACGCGCAGTAGTCCTGCGCCGCCGCCTCCTTATAGCGGGCCTTGGCGCCGTTCAGGCACTCCCGGACGAAATCGGCCTTGGCTCCGGCCGGCCAGTCGGCGGAATGCGCCGGCGCGGCGGCGAGCAACGGCAGGAGGAGAACGGAGAGGGGCAGGTAACGCATCGGTGAACTCCTGTGCGAATGAATGGCCTGGCAGGCAGGCCGTCGGCATCCCTCAGTGAAGGTAGAAGAGCACCACCGCTTGTACAAGGAACGACCGGACAACCCGCATCGGCGTCTGCCTCCCATTACTCACAGCGAACGTGGACACCCCTGTGGACAAACTGTCCACACCCGCCCAAAGCCCAGAAAGCGCGCCGCCCGCAGCCTATAGAGCATTTTTTGACCAGCGTTCACGGTGGATAAAGAGCCTTGTGCACATCTACTGTGCAGACTCCTGTGCATAACCTGTGCGGCCCCGGCTGCGGGCCCAGGCGGCACGCCGCCCCGGGACGATCGTGCAAATTTTGATCAGATCCGGGCTGGATATCCACAACCCTCCGAAAGCAGCATTTCCCCGACCCGGGCTCCACCGGCGGAGCGCCAGCCTCTACACTGGGCCTTTTGCCAGGACGCGCCATGCCCAGCCCCACGCTCGACCCTCGCACCGCCCGTCTGCTGCCCTGGATCGTCGCCTCCGCGCTGTTCATGCAGATGCTCGACGGCACCATCCTCAACACCGCGCTGCCGGCCATGGCCCACGATCTGGCCGAAGACCCGCTGCGCATGCAGTCGGTGGTGATCGCCTACATGCTCAGCGTGGCGGTGCTGATGCCGGCCTCCGGCTGGATCGCCGACCGCTTCGGCACCCGCCGGGTGTTCCTCGGCGCGGTGCTGCTGTTCACCTTCGGCTCGCTGGTCTGCGCGCTCTCCGAAACCCTGGTCGAGCTGGTGGCGGCGCGCGTGCTGCAGGGCTGCGGCGGCGCCCTGATGATGCCGGTCGGCCGCCTGGTGGTGCTGCGCGCCTATCCGCGCAAGGATCTGGTGCGGGTGCTCAGCTTCATCACCATGCCGGCGCTGATCGGCCCGCTGATCGGCCCGACCCTCGGCGGCTGGTTGGTGGAGTACGCCAGTTGGCACTGGATCTTCCTGATCAACCTGCCGGTCGGCCTGCTCGGCTGCCTCGCCGCGCTGAGCCTGATGCCCGATCTGCGCGGCCCGCGCACGCCCTTCGACGTCCCCGGCTTCCTCCTGTTCGGCGCCGCCATGCTGCTGCTCAGCATCGCCCTGGAAGGGCTGGGCGAACTGAAGCTGCCCCACGATCGGGTGATGCTGCTGCTGTTCGCCGGCATGGGCTGCCTGTCGGCCTACTGGCTGCGCGCCGGGATCATCGCCCAGCCGCTGTTCCCCACCAGCCTGTTCCATACCCGCACCTTCGCCATCGGCATCCTCGGCAACCTGTTCACCCGCATCGGCAGCGGCGCCCTGCCCTTCCTCACGCCCCTGCTGCTGCAGGTGGCGCTGGGCTATTCGCCGGCCCAGGCGGGGATGAGCATGATTCCCCAGGCGCTCGGCGCGATGGCGGTGAAGCCGGTGGTCACCCCGCTGATCCAGCGCCTGGGCTACCGCCGCATCCTGGTCGGCAACACCCTGGTGCTCGGCCTGCTGCTGGCCGGCATGGGGCTGGTCGACGGCGATACCCCCTACGCGCTGCTGCTGGGCCTGCTGGCCCTGCTCGGCGCGGTGAACTCCCTGCAGTTCACCGCGATGAACACCGTCGCCCTGATCGATCTCGACGAAAACAACGCCAGCGGCGGCAACAGCCTGCTCTCGGTGGTGGTGCAGCTGTCCATGAGCTTCGGCGTGGCCAGCGCCGCCGCCCTGCTCGGCGGCTTCAGCGCCGGCAGCACCCTGCACGGCGGCCTCTCCGTGCTCGCCGCCTTCCAGGCCACCTACCTGTGCGTCGGCCTGCTGTCGATGATCGGCGCGCTGCTGTTCATGCAGCTCTCCCCGCAAGCCGGACGCAACGCCCGGGAGGGCGGCACGGAACTCCCCCCGGCGAACGGCAAGTAGCGGCCGCCGGGAGCAGGATCGGCCGGTCCGGCGGAATCCATCCGCGCCCCGGCGCCCTGCTACACTGCGCGCCCGTCCCGTTTCCGTCAGGCCGCTCCCGTGACCACCACCGCGTTCTCCACCCTGCCCCTCTCCGCCGCCATGCTGGCCAATCTGGAGGCCCTCGGCTATGCGGCGATGACGCCGATCCAGGCGCGGAGCCTGCCGCCGATCCTCGCCGGCAGCGACCTGATCGCCCAGGCCAAGACCGGCAGCGGCAAGACCGCGGCCTTCGGCATCGGCCTGCTGGCGCCCCTGAATCCGCGCTTCTTCGGCTGCCAGGCGCTGGTGCTGTGCCCGACCCGCGAGCTGGCCGACCAGGTGGCCAAGGAGCTGCGCCGGCTGGCCCGTGCCGAAGGCAACGTCAAGATCCTCTCCCTCTGCGGCGGTGTGCCCTTCGGCCCGCAGATCGGCTCGCTGGAGCACGGCGCCCACGTCGTCGTCGGCACTCCGGGACGGGTGCAGGAGCACCTGAAGAAGGGCACCCTCACGCTCTCCGGGCTGAACACCCTGGTCCTCGACGAGGCCGACCGCATGCTCGACATGGGCTTCTACGACAGCATTGCCGAGATCATCGGCCAGACCCCGGCCAGGCGGCAGACCCTGCTGTTCTCCGCCACCTACCCGGCCGGCATCGAGCAACTGGCGGCGACCTTCCTGAAGAACCCGCAGCGGGTGGAGGTGGAGTCGCTGCACGACGACAGCCAGATCGAGCAGCGCTTCTACGAGATCGACCCGCGCCAGCGCTTCGAGAGCGTGGCGCGCCTGCTGCTGCATTTCCGCCCGCAGTCCTGCGTCGCCTTCTGCCACACCCGCCAGCAGTGCCAGGAGCTGGTCGCCGAGCTGACTGCCCGCGGCATTTCCGCCGCGGCGCTGCACGGCGAGCTGGAGCAGCGCGACCGCGATCAGGTGCTGACGACGTTCGCCAACCGCAGCCTGTCCGTGCTGGTGGCCACCGACGTGGCGGCACGCGGCCTGGACATCGCCGGGCTGGAGGCGGTGATCAACGTGGAACTGGCCCGCGATCCGCAGGTGCACGTGCACCGCATCGGCCGCAGCGGCCGGGCCGGCGAGAAGGGCCTGGCGCTGTCGCTGGTGGCGCCGGCCGAGGCCGTCCGCGCCCGGGCCGTCGAGGAGCTGCAGGGCGCGCCGCTGAACTGGTGCGAGCTGGATGGCCTGAAGGCCGGGAGCAGCGAGCCGCTGCTGCCGCCGATGACCACCCTGTGCATCGCCGCCGGGCGCAAGGACAAGCTGCGCCCCGGCGACATCCTCGGCGCGCTGACCGGCGAGGCCGGCATCCCCGGCGCCCAGGTCGGCAAGATCGCCATCTTCGACTTCCAGGCCTTCGTCGCGGTCGAGCGCGGCATCGCCAAACAGGCGCTGAAGCGCCTGAACGACGGCAAGATCAAGGGCCGTTCGCTGAAGGTGCGCGCCCTTTAGGGCCTGACGGCCCGGTACACCGGCCCCTTGTGCGCCTCGTAGCCGGCGAGCAGGCGGCGGAACCAGACGCCGACGGCCGAGTCCTCGGCCCAGGGCTGCTCACCCAGGCACCAGGCCCAGAAGAAGAAGCCGCCGATCAGGAAGTCGGCCCCGCCCGGTGCCGCGCCGTCCAGCCAGGGCTGCCTGGCCAGCAGCGCCTCCAGCGGCTTCAGGGCCTGCTCGAACTGCTCCCGCCCGGCACCGGCGTCGGCGAATTCCTCCAGCGACATGCCGAAGCGCTGCTCGCGGCTCTGGCGGAAATAGGCCTGGTCGACCGGGTCCAGCGACGCGTGGATGCGCAGGACCAGCAGGCGCAGCAGCGCCAGGGGCAGGCTGAACTGGGCGAAGCGCTCGATCAGCAGCAGCCGGCTGGCGGCGAGCTCGTCGCCGATCAGCGGCCGCTCCGGATAGCGCTCGTCCAGGTAGCGCAGGATCGCCAGGCTGTCGTGCACCACCGTCTCGCCGTCGCGCAGCACCGGCACCAATTGCTGGCCGGAAAAGGCCAGCTCGGCCTTGTCGGTGAAGCGCAGCGGCCGGCCGACGAAATCCAGCCCCTTGTGCGCCAGCGCCAGGCGCACCCGCCAGCAGTAGGGGGAAAACAGCAGTTCGGGCTCGCGGCCCCGCAGCTCGAAGAGTTCGCGCATCTCGTTCCATCCTCTGAACGGTCCGTTTCGGGAAATCAAGCAGAACAGGTTTCGCCGGCCATGACCAGTGCACGCCGGAAAAGCCGCCGTACTGGCGATCCGCCCAAGCAGGCGACCGGCCGCCCGACCGGACGGCGGGAAAACGCGCCGCTGCGCTTGGCGAAATCCGCGGCGGCGATCTTCACTATTCATTCGCTCGGGACACGTCGCCAGCACATGGGCAGCGACGACGGTCCCGAAGAACGAACAGGGCAAGAAATCCTGGCAGTTTGCTCATCGAGCGGCGGCAGCCCCGGCCCGGGGGCGCGGACCCGCTGCCTACAGGGAAGCACGCCAATTCATGTCTCAGGCACATCTGCGGGGCCAGCCCCGGAGCAGCGCGGCAAGATCCTTACCACGATGGCTATCCGGCAGACGGCGCAAAGCGCTCTGCGCCCTGCTGCTGGGCCTGGGGCTGGCCTTCGGCGCCCAGGCCGACGCCCCACCACTGGCCCTGGACGGCAGCGAGCAGGGGCTCGACCTGCGCCCCCACCTGCAACTGCTGCGCGACCCCGGCGGGCGGCTGACGCCCGAACAGGCGATGGCCGCCGAGCAGCCGTTCGCGCCGGCTCCCGACCTCAACCTGGGCTTCAGCCGCGATGCGGTCTGGCTGCGCCTGGAGCTGCAGTCGCGGGCCGAGCGGGCGCGAGCCTGGCAGATCGAGTTCGGCTACGCGCCGCTGGACCGCATCGAGCTGTTCAGCGAGCGCAACGGCAGCCTGCAGCGGCAGATCGGCGGCGACAGCGTCCCCGCCGGGCAACGCAGCAGCGAGCACCTCTCGCCGGCCTTCCGCGTGCGCCTGGAGCCCGGCGAGCAGCGGGTGCTGTACTTCCGCGCGCAATCCTCCGGCAACCTGAGCCTGGACGCGCGGATCTGGCAGGTGGAGGCCTTCGCCCGCCACAGTCGCCTCGGCCTGATGCTGCAGAGCGCCTACTGCGGCCTCTGGATGGCCCTGGCCGGCTACAACCTGATGCTGTTCCTCGCCGTGCGCGAGCGCAGCCTGCTGCTCTACGCGCTGTTCGTCGCCAGCCTCGGCTGCGCCATGCTCGCCTACGGCGGGCTGGGCGCCGAATACCTGTGGAGCGCCGGCGGCGAGTTCGGCAACCGCGCCTTGCCGCTGTCCCTGGCCCTGGCGATGGCCGCGGCGACCCTGTTCGCCCGCGACTTCCTCGGCACCCGCGCCGCCCTGCCGCGCTGGCACCGCGCCCTGCGCCTGGCGGCGGCGGCGCAGCTGGGCGTGGCCCTGGGGACGCTGCTGCTGCCCCTCGGCGAGGCGCTGCCGGTTCTCGCCGTCAGCGCCGGTGCCGGCATCCTCCTGCTGCTGGCCTGCGGCCTGCGCGGCCTACCCGGCTCGCCGGCGGCGCGGATCTTCGTAGTCGCCGAGCTGCCGCTGATGCTCGGCGCCCTGCTTCTGGTGCTGCACAGCTTCGCCCTGCTGCCGCCCAGCCTGCTCACCGTCCACGGCATCCAGCTCGGCGCGGCGCTGGAGATGCTCCTGCTGTCCTGCGGCATGGCCGCCCGCCTCAGGCGCCGGCGCATCCCGCGGGAGCGGCGGGGGGCCGTCGCAGGCGGCGTCGCGGAGCCGCGCGAGCTGCAACAGGAACAGGAGCGCCTGCTCGAGCAGCGGGTCGCCGAGCGCACCGCCGCCCTGGCCGAGGCCAACGCCCGGCTCAGCCAGCTGGCCCTGCAGGACCCGCTGACCGGCGTGGCCAACCGCGCCGGCCTCAACCTGCGCCTGGCCCAGGCCTGGCAGCAGGCGCACCAGCGCCAGGAGCTGCTGGCGCTGATCCTGCTCGACCTGGACGGCTTCAAGGCGGTCAACGACCGCCACGGCCATGCCATCGGCGATCTGCTGCTGACCCAGGTGGCTGCCCGCCTGCAGGCCAGCGCGCGGGCCACCGACCTGGTAGCGCGCCTGGGCGGCGACGAGTTCGTGCTGATCTGCGAGGCCATCGACAACGCCGAGCAGGCCCTGGCCCTGGCCGAGCGCATCCTGCACTCGCTCGGCCAGCCCATGCAGCTGGGGGAGCTGCGCCTCAGCCTGAGCGCCAGCATCGGCATCAGCATCTGCAACGGCCAAAGCTACGAGAGTCTGCTGCACGAGGCCGACCAGGCCATGTACCTGGCCAAGGCCGACGGCCGCAGCCGCATCCACCTGCGCCAGTCCGGCACGCCCGGCGTGCCCCAGGCCGGACTGGCCTGAGCGGCCCGCTCGGCCCTCACAACGCCTGCAACACCTCCTCCGCCGGCCGGTGCGGCAGGCCGTGGGCGGCGGCGACGCGGGCGCAGGTGAGCTGGCCGCGGGCGACGCTGAGACCGTCGCGCAGGTGCGGGTCTTCCTCCAGGGCGCGGCGCACGCCCTTCTCCGCCAGGGCGACGACGAACGGCAGGGTGGCGTTGTTCAGCGCTAGGGTCGAGGTGCGCGGCACGGCACCGGGCATGTTGGTCACGCAGTAGTGCACCACCTCGTCGACCAGGTAGGTCGGCAGGCTGTGGGTGGTCGGCCGCGAGGTCTCGGCGCAGCCGCCCTGGTCGATGGCGACGTCCACCAGCACCGCGCCGGGCTTCATCCGGCTGACCATCTCCGCGCTGATCAGCCGCGGCGCCGCCGCGCCGGGGACGAGCACCGCGCCGATCACCAGGTCCGCCGCCAGCACCTGCTCGCGCAGCGTCGCGCCGCAGGCGTAGCGGGTGGCGATGCGGTTGCCGTAGCGCTCGTCCAGCCGGCGCAGGGCATCGACGCTCTTGTCCAGCACCGTGACCTCGGCGCCGAGGCCCACGGCCATGGCCAGCGCCTGGCTGCCGACCACCCCGGCGCCGAGGATGGTCACCCGTCCCGCCGGCACCCCCGGCACCCCGCCGAGCAGCACGCCACGCCCGCCCTGGCTCCTCTCCAGGCAATGGGCGCCGGCCTGGATCGCCATGCGCCCGGCCACCTCGGACATGGGCGCCAGCAGCGGCAGGCGGCCGAGCCCGTCGGTGACCGTCTCGTAGGCGATGCAGGTGGCGCCGGAGGCCATCAGCTCCTCGGTCTGCGCCCGATCCGGGGCCAGGTGCAGGTAGGCGAACAGACAGTGCCCGGCGTCCAGGCAGGCGCGCTCGTCGGCCAGCGGCTCCTTGACCTTGACGATCAGCTCGGCCGCCGCGTACACCGCCGCGCCGTCCTCGGCGATCCGCGCGCCGGCGGCCTGGTAGTCCTCGTCGGCGAAGCCGATGGCGGCCCCGGCCAGGGTCTCGACCCAGACCTGATGGCCGAGGCCGGTCAGCTCGGCCACCGATTGCGGGGTCAGGCCGACCCGGTACTCGCGGTTCTTCAGCTCCCTGGGTACGCCGATGCGCATGGCTGTCTCCGCCCGAAGCAGTCGATAGGGGAAGTCTAGCCCGTCGCTCCGCCCCGAACTCGTCCGGCGGCCGGCACTCTCTAGCGAAACGGGCCGACGAGGGCGAATCGATGAGAAGACTGAGCGCAGGGCTGCTGACCGCCATCCTGCTGGCCGAGGCCGACGCCGCTGAGGCGCCCGGCGCGCCGAAGAGCGCCACCAGCGAGGTTCTGGAGGCCGGTGCGAAGCTGCTGCAGCGGCGCACCCCGCTCTCGGCCGTCGGCGCCTACCTGGACGGTTTCCACTTCTACAACGGCGCTCCGGGCCGCCAGGTGGAGGCGCACCATTACGTCACCCGACTCAGCGAGGACCTGATGCAGGCGCTGATCTACGACGGCGACGGCGAGGACGCCAGGCTGATGGGCATCGAGTACATCATCAGCGCGCGGCTGTTCGAGGGCCTGCCGGCCGAGGAGAAGAATCTCTGGCACAGCCACGTCTACGAGGTGAAGTCCGCCGCCCTGGTGGCGCCCGGCCTGCCCGGGCCGGCGGAGAAGGCGCTGATGGCGCAGATCGTCGGCACCTACGGCAAGACCTGGCACACCTGGCATACCGACCGGGACCGCTCCCTGCCCCTCGGCATCCCGGCGCTGATGATGGGCTTCACCGCCGACGGCCAGCTCGACCCGCGCCTGCTCGAAGCCCGCGACCGGCGTCTGGACCTCGACAGCGCCGCGATCCGCCGCCAGCGCCGGGACATCCCGGCACCGGCGGTCGATCCGCAGGCCGACGCCTGGGAGAAGGGCGAAGTGATCCAGCTCGAGCGGGGCTCGGGGCCGGGCGAGCACGGTCCCGAGGCGGGCGGCCACTGAGCCTTCAGCCGCGCTCGCCCGGCTCCTTGAGGGCATGCAGCAGCTCGATCGGCAGCGGGAAGACGATGGTCGAGCTCTTGTCGCCGGCGATGGTGCCCAGGGTCTGCAGGTAGCGCAGCTGCATGGCGCCGGACTCGCGGGCCAGCATCTGGGCGGCCTGCATCAGCTTCTCCGAGGCCTGCAGCTCGCCCTCGGCGTGGATCACCTTGGCCCGCCGCTCGCGCTCGGCCTCGGCCTGCCGGGCGATGGCGCGGACCATAGACTCGTCCAGGTCGACGTGCTTGATCTCCACATTGGCCACCTTGATCCCCCAGGCGTCGGTCTGCGCGTCGAGCACCTGCTGGATGTCGGCGTTGAGCCGCTCGCGCTCGGCCAGCATGTCGTCCAGCTCGTGCTTGCCGAGCACCGCGCGCAGGGTGGTCTGCGCCAGCTGGCTGGTCGCCATGTGGTAGTCCTCGACCTGGATGATCGCCTTCTGCGCGTCCAGCACCCGGTAGTAGATCACCGCGTTGACCTTCACCGAGACGTTGTCGCGGGAGATCACGTCCTGGGTCGGCACGTCGAGCACGATGGTCCGCAGGTCGACCCGCACCATCTGCTGGATGCCCGGAATCAGGATGATCAGCCCCGGCCCCTTGACCTTCCAGAAGCGGCCGAGCTGGAACACCACGGCACGCTCGTATTCGCGCAGGATGCGGAAGGCCGACATGAACAGCGCGATCAGCAGCGCGAGGATGAAACCGAAGCTCAGTTCGAAGCCCATTTCGATCTCCTTATGGGGTGAGTTGCCCGGCCGCCGCGACCTCCAGCAGCAGCCCCCGGCGCGCCACCACCCGCACCATCCGGCCGGGCTCGAGGGGCAGCGCGCAGCGCACCTGCCAGCGCTCGCCCTGCAGCTGCACCCAGCCGGCGTGCGGGTCGTCGCGCTCCACCGCGAGCACCGGCGTCTCGCTGCCGACCAGCCCGGCGTCGCCGCACTGCAGGGCGCGCCGGCGCGTCTTCAGGGCCATGCCGACGATGAAGACGATCAGCGCGGCGCTGGCCACGCCCAGGGTCAGGATCAGCGGCAGCGGGATGCCGAAGCCGGGCACCTCGGTGTCGATCAGGATCACCGCGCCGATGACGAAGGCCGCCACCCCGCCGATGCCGAGCACGCCGAAGCTGGGTACGAAGGCCTCGGCCACCATGAAGGCAATGCCGAGCAGGATCAGGCCAACCCCGGCGTAGTTCACCGGCAGCAGCTGCAGGGCGTAGAGGGCGAGGATCAGACAGATGCCGCCGAGCACGCCGCCGACGCCGAAGCCGGGGGTGGTGAACTCGAAGATCAGCCCGTAGACGCCGAGCATCATCAGCATCAGCGCCACGCTGGGGTCGGTGATCACCGCGAGGAAGCGGGTGCGCCAGTCCGGCTCGTGGCGGACCAGGGTCGCGCCGGTGGTCTCCAGCCTGGCCATGCCCTCGGCCACGGCGAAGCGCTTGCCGTCGAGCTGGTGCAGCAGGTCGGGCAGGTCGACGGCCAGGTGGTCGATCACCTTCAGCCTCAGGGCCTCCTGGGCCGGCAGGCTGACCGCCTCGCGCACCGCCCGCTCGGCCCACTCGGCGTTGCGCCCGCGCAGCTGGGCCAGGCCGCGGATGTAGGCGGCGGCGTCGTTGACCTGCTTGCGGCCCAGGGCATCGGCTGACTCGGGGGCGGCCGGGCGCTCCGGCTCCGGCGCGCCCGGATGTCTGCCTTTTTCCCTTTCCGGGGGTTCGCGCGGCTGCTCCGGCGGCGCACCGGGCAGCCCGCCGATCTGCACCGGGGTGGCGGCACCCAGATTGGTGCCCGGCGCCATGGCGGCGATATGGCTGGCGTAGAGGATGTAGGTGCCGGCGCTGGCCGCCCGCGCGCCGCTGGGCGAGACGTAGCTGGCCACCGGCAGGGGGCTGGCGAGGATCGCCTTGATGATCGAGCGCATCGAGGTGTCCAGGCCGCCCGGGGT
The DNA here is from genome assembly GCF_042643485.1 of Azotobacter bryophylli. Taxonomy (NCBI): domain Bacteria; kingdom Pseudomonadati; phylum Pseudomonadota; class Gammaproteobacteria; order Pseudomonadales; family Pseudomonadaceae; genus Azotobacter; species Azotobacter bryophylli. The sequence goes on from NZ_JBHRSJ010000012.1 coordinate 201,867, forward strand.
GTCGATCTCGATCACCACCAGCTGGGCGCCCTCCTTCTGCGCCCGGGCCAAGCCGCGGATCAGGTAGTCGGCGCTGGCCGGGCCGATCGGACCGTCCACCGACAGGACCGACACCGGCGGCACAGCGGCGACGGCCGGCAGCGCGGCCAGCAGCAAGGCCAGCGCCAGAGCCCGGCGGAGGAGGCGGACGGAAACGGGCATGGGGTTTCCGGTTGGCGAGGAGGGTCGATAGGAAAAGGATAGACGAGGGGCTCGGCTCGAAGCCTCTGGACGGGTGCCGGTGCGTCATCACGCGGTGAGGGCCGGGCGCGTCCTGGGGAAAGTGCTTGCCAGCAGCGCCGGAGACAGCTGCCAAGACCGACGAGAAACCGTACGGCTCGGGGCCTCCCCCGCCTTCCCCCCGATGTCTACAATAGCCAGCCCTCACCACCAGGCCGACCCCATGCATTCGACCTCCCTGCGCCAGTCCCTGCGCCAGCTCTGGGCCCACGACACGTTCGGCTACAGCCTGCGGGTGTTCATCGCCCTCGCCGGCAGCATGACGCTGTGCTGGCTGCAGGGCCGCATGGACCTGCTGATCCCGCTGTTCCTCGGCATCATCGCCAGCGCCCTGGCGGAGACCGACGACAGCTGGCAGGGCCGCCTGCTGGCCCTGCTGGTGATCCTGGCGTGCTTCGCCGCGGCGTCCTTCGCCGTCGAGCTGATATTCCCCTATCCCTGGCTGTTCGCCGTCGCCCTGCCCCTGTCCAGCTTCAGCCTAACCATGCTCGGAGCGCTGGGCGAGCGCTACGCCACCATCGCCTCGGGCACCCTGATCCTGTCGATCTACACCATGATCACCGTGGACCAGCGCGGCGAGTCAAACCCGGACATCTGGCGCGAACCGCTGCTGCTGCTCTCCGGCGCCGCCTGGTACGGCCTGCTCTCGGTGCTCTGGCAGGCGCTGTTCACCCACCAGCCGGTCCAGCAGAGCCTGGCCCGCCTGTTCCGCGAGCTGGGCCAGTATCTGAAGATCAAGGCCGGGCTGTTCGAGCCGCTGCGCCAACTCGACGTGGAAGGCCGCCGGCTGGCCTTGGCGCAGCAGAACGGCCGGGTGGTGGCGGCGCTCAACGCGACCAAGGAGATCATCCTGCATAGGGTCGGCAACGGCCGCCCGGGGCCGAAGGTGAGCCGCTACCTGAAGCTGTACTTCCTCGCCCAGGACATCCACGAGCGCGCCAGCTCCTCGCACTACCCCTACAACGAGCTGGTGGAGGCCTTCTTCCACAGCGACGTGCTGTTCCGCTGCCGCCTCCTGCTGCGCCAGCAGGGCAAGGCCTGCCAGGCCCTGGCCCGGGCCATCGAGCTGCGCCAGCCGTTCGACTACAGCAACCAGGCCCAGGCCCTGGACGACCTGCAGGCCTCGCTGGCGCACCTGCACCTGCAGAGCAACCCGGCCTGGCGCGGCCTGCTGCGCTCGCTGCGGGCGCTGGCCGGCAACCTCGCCACCCTCGACCGCCTGCTGCGCGACGCCAGCAACCCCGACGCCCTGGCCGATGCCCAGGACAGCAGCCTGCTCGACCGCGAGCCGCAGTCGCTGAAGGACGCCTGGATGCGCATCCGCCAGCAGCTGACGCCGACCTCCCGGCCGTTCCGCCACGCCCTGCGCCTGGCCGTCGCCCTGACCGCCGGCTACGGCGTGCTGCACGCCATCCACCCGAGCCAGGGCTACTGGGTCCTGCTGACCACAGTGTTCGTCTGCCAGCCCAACTTCGGCGCCACCCGCCGCCGCCTGAGCCAACGCATCGTCGGCACCGTGCTCGGCCTGGTGGCCGGCTGGGCGCTGTTCGACCTGTTCCCCAACCCGCTGGTGCAGTCGCTCTTCGCGGTGGCCGCCGGGGTCGTCTTCTTCGCCTCCCGGGCCCGCCACTACACCCTGGCGACCATCGCCATCACCCTGCTGGTGCTGTCCTGCTTCAACCAGGTCGGCGACGGCTACGGGCTGATCTGGCCGCGGCTGGTGGACACCCTGATCGGCAGCCTGATCGCCGGCCTCGCGGTGCTGCTGATCCTGCCCGACTGGCAGGGCCGCCAGCTGAACCGGGTGCTGGCCGCCAACCTGACTTGCAACGCCCGCTACCTGCGCCAGCTGATGCAGCAGTACAGCAGCGGCAAGCGCGACGACCTGGCCTACCGGCTGGCCCGGCGCAACGCCCACAACGCCGATGCGGCGCTGTCCTCGACCCTGTCCAACATGCTGATGGAGCCCGGCCATTTCCGCCGCGAGGCGGACACCGGCTTCCGCTTTCTGGTGCTCTCGCACACCCTGCTCGGCTATCTTTCCGCCCTCGGCGCGCACCGCCAGGCGCTGCCCGAGGAGACCCGCCGGCAACTGATCGACGGCGCCGCCGCGCAACTGGCCGACAGCCTCGAGGAAATCGCCCGCAGCCTGGACGAGAAGCGTCCGCTGGCGGTCCGCAGCGAGGCCGAGGAAAGCCTGACCCGGTCCCTGGAGCAACTGCCCGACGAGCAGGAGGACGACCCGCTGCGCGTGGTGCAGACCCAGCTGGCGCTGATCGGCCGCCAGCTCGGCCCGCTGCGCCGGCTGGTCGCGCAATTGCTGGGCGAGAGCCGCGACGAGGCCGTTCCCCCGGCGCGGACGACGGAAACGGACGAACAGAAAAAGGTTACGAACAGCCGGTCGGGCTGATGACAAACCGGTGACGACTGGCTCATGCTCTTCCCGCCTGGAAGCACTCCGGCTGCCGGACGGCGGCCGGGACAACGACATGCCCGTTCAAAGGATTGAAAAGCATGAAGAGCACCACGAGACCGCTGGTCATCACCTTCGCCCTCCCCATCGTCCTGCTCGCGGGGGTCGGCATCGCCGACGCCCTCGGCCTGGCCGGCGTCGAACAGTTCGTCATGGACGTGTCGTCCATCGCCGGCCTCCATCCGCTGTCGGGCATGCTGTCCGATCTGGGCATCCTGCTCTGGTGCGCCAGCGCCGCGATCAGCCTGTTCGCGCTGTTCTCCCTCGAGCGCAGGAACGGCGAAAGCGCCCGCTTCCTGCTGGCGGCCGCCCTGCTGTCGCTGTACCTGATGTTCGACGACCTGTTCCAGATCCACGAACGCCTGGCCCCCGACTATCTTAGCGTGCCGGAAAAACTCGTGCTCGCGACACTGGCGCTGTCCCAGCTGGCCTTCCTCGTCGCCTTCCGCCGGCTGATCCTGCGCACCGGCTGCCTCTTCCTCGTCCTGGCGCTGGGCTTGTTCGCCCTGTCGCTGGCCGCGGACCTCGGCCACTTCGCCTCGCACGGGGCGGCGCTCCTGGTTGAGGAAGGCTGCAAGTGGCTGGGCATCGCCGCCTGGTGCAGCTACCACGCGCAGACCGCCCATCGGCTGCTGATCGAGGACACCGCCAGCCGGCGATCGAGCGCCCCCGCCACCGCCGCCGGGGCGGAGCAGACTAGGCAGCCGCTCCTGGCCGCCGGCTGACTCGGGCGCCCGGCGTGCAGCCGGGCACCCGAGCGGGTCCTCCCTCGGCGCCCGCCTCGTCTATACCTAACCTCGCCACATGCAGTTCCTTTCCCACGAACGCATCCCGTGGAGGTATCCATGAGTCGATCAGCCCCAGCGGGGCAACTGGGCCGGGCGCTGCCGCTCGTCCTGACCCTGGCCCTGGGCGGCGCCGCCGGCGCCGCCCAGGAGGAGAAACCGACCAGCTACCTTCCGGTGGCGATCACCGAGGATTTCCACAGCGTCATGCAGCGTCTGGCAGGCGAGAAGGACAAGGTCATGCAGACCCAGAAGGCGTTGCTGGAGCAGCGCTACGACCTCGCCGACCGCCCCGTCGAAGGCGTCACCATGAGCCGCGGCAAGCCGGTGCAGGGCGGCGTGCGGGTCAAGCTGCCCATGGGCACCAGCTGGCACGAACTGGCCGGCCTCGGCCCCGACCAGATCCGCCAGCGCAAGCTGTTCCCGGCCGGCTTCCTGCCGCTGCCCCATCCCAAGCACGGCGAAGGCGGCATGCTCTTCCCGAAGTTCGCCATCGACGAGATCAACCGCCAGGAACAGCGCGACCTGACCCGCTTCGACCTGGACTTCGACCTGCCCGACCGCTTCCTGCCGGAATTCCCCGCGCCGATCTACCTCACCACCCGGCCCGACCTGGGCGACGTGTCCCAGGGCAAGCTGGTGACGCTGATGAACTTCAACGAGCTGTTCAACGGCATCCTCAATCCGAAGCAGCTGGAAGGCCTGCGCCTGTTGCTCACGCCCTTCCCGCAGCAGCAGTTCAACGCCACCGAGGACCGCCGCAGCGAGCATCCGCACCGCGGCGTGGCCTGCTTCGACTGCCACGCCAACGGCCACAGCAACGGCGCCACCCACCTGGTCGGCGACATCCGCCCGCAGGAGCTGCGCCACCGCCTGGACACCCCGCCGCTGCGCGGAGTGAACATCCAGCGCCTGTTCGGTTCGCAGCGGGCGCTGAAGTCGGTGGAGGACTTCACCGAGTTCGAGCAGCGCGCCGCCTACTTCGACGGCGATCCGGTGATCGCCACCAAGAAGGGGGTGAACGTCCTGGAGCGCGGCAGCCAGGTGCACTTCATGGGCGAGTTCCAGAACATCCTGGACTTCCCGCCGGCGCCCAAGCTGGACGTCGAGGGCCGGCTCGACCCGGCCAAGGCCAGCGAGCAGGAGCTGCGCGGCGAGCAGGTCTTCCACGGCAAGGGCGGCTGCGCCGGCTGCCACGCGCCGCCCTACTACACCGACAACCTGATGCACAACCTGCGCACGGAGCGCTTCTTCGAGCCGCAGACGATCAACGGTCGCCTGGCCAAGGCCGACGGCCCGATCAAGACCTTCCCCCTGCGCGGCATCAAGGACTCCCCGCCCTACCTGCACGACGGTCGTCTGCTGACCCTGGACGACACCGTGGAGTTCTTCAACCTGGTCCTGCAGCGCGGCCTGAGCCAGGAGGAGAAGGCCGATCTGCTGGCCTTCCTGCGCACCCTGTAGCGCCTCCGGCAGGACTGCGGGCGGACCGTGCCGCCCGCGGCGCCAGCGCTTTCCGGCACGGCGGGCTGTCGTCCGCCGGCCGGCACGGGAATAATCTCCCGCCCACCGTCGCACCGATATCCGCCCATGACCAAAGACCGAGCCCTCACGCTGATCCTCGCCCGCCTGGAGCAAGACCTCGACCTGGCCTCGCGCGCCGCGCAGGCCGCCCACGAAGCAGCGACCCACGAGGAAAGCGTCGCCGAGAACAAGTACGACACCCGCGGCCTGGAGGCCTCCTACCTGGCCGCGGGACAGGCGCGGCGGGTCGAGGAGTTCCGCCTGGCCCTGCAGCGCTACCGGGCGCTCCGGCTGCGCCCGTTCGACGCCGCGCGGGGCATCGAGCTGAGCGCGCTGGTGCGCCTGGGCGACGACCGGGGCGGCGAGCAGACCCTGTTCCTCGGCCCGGATGCCGCGGGCCTGCGCATCGCCGACGAGGGCGGATCGTTCATGGTCATCACCCCGCACTCGCCGCTCGGCCAGCGCCTGCTGGGCCGGGACGCGGGCGACGAGATCGAGCTGCAGCTGGGTGCGGCGTGCCAGCGCTACCAGGTGCTGGACGTCGCTTGAGGAGGGAAGGAATCAGCGGCCGAGGATCTTCTTCACCAGGCTCACGCCGACCAGCACCAGACCGCCAGCGATGATGCCGACGCCGGCGTTGATCAGCGTCGGGGTCAGGGCGTTGAGGACGGTGCCCAGGGTCGGCAGGTTGCCGGCATCGACCTCCAGACCGTGCAGCAGGTGGCCGAGGACCGGCAGGCCGTGCACCAGGATGCCGCCGCCGACCAGGAACATGGCCGCGGTGCCGATCACCGACAAGGCCTTCATCAGCCAGGGCGCGGCGGCCAGGACCCACTGGCCGAGCCGGTTCTGCAGCACGCTCGGCTGGCGCTCCAGGTACAGCCCGAGGTCGTCGAGCTTGACGATGCCGGCGACCAGCCCGTAGACACCGAGGGTGACGACCAGCGAGACGCCCGCCAGCACGATGAGCTGGGTAGCCAGAGCCGCACCGGTCACGGTGCCGAGGGTGATGGCGATGATCTCCGCCGAGAGAATGAAGTCGGTGCGCACCGCACCCTTGATCTTGTCCCGCTCGAAAGCGGCCAGATTGATGTTCGGGTCGGTCAGCGCCGCGGTCAGCTGGCCGTGCTCGGCCTGGTTCTCGGCCCGGCTGTGGATCAGTTTGTGCACCAGCTTCTCGAAGCCCTCGTAGCAGAGGAAGGCGCCGCCGAGCATCAGCAGCGGAGTGACCAGCCAGGGCACGAAGGCGCTGATGAGCAGCGCCGCCGGCACCAGGATCAGCTTGTTCAGCAGCGAACCCTTGGCCACCGCCCAGACCACCGGCAGCTCGCGCTCGGCCTGCACGCCGGTGACCTGCTGGGCGTTGAGGGCGAGGTCGTCGCCGAGCACCCCGGCGGTCTTCTTCGCCGCGAGCTTGGTCATCACGGACACGTCGTCGAGCAGGGTGGCGATATCGTCGATCAGGGTGAGCAGGCTGCTGCCGGCCATGGGAAACTCCTTGTAGTGGATAGCCAGACAGTCGCCGTGCCCGGCCGGGCAGGCCAGTAAAACAGGTCGCCGAGCCGGAGCAAAGCCATGCCGCCGGCTTCCGGGCCGATTGTGATCCAGTCGACAAGAGCGCGGGCGGAACGGCCTGCGGGCCTCCCGCCCGGAGGTTCAGCGGTATTCGTAGCGGGGCAGCCGGATGCGGCTCTGGCTTTGCAGCGCCGCGATCGCCGGAGCCTGGCCGGCCTCTATGGCCAGATCGCGGCGCACCGAACCGATCACCCAGTCGAGCTGCAGCCGGCTCTGCACCTGCCCGTAGGACAGCGCCCGGCGGAGCACCGGGCGTCCGCCCTGCTGCAGGCTGAGCAGCAGGCTGCCATCCGGACGGTGCTGGGTGACGACGTCGAACTCGGGAAACGCAGTGCTGAGGATGTCCTCTACCTGCTTCATGGCAACGACTCCGCTGGTTGACCCGTGGGCCTGCTGTTCAGCAGCCTTCATGCCAACCGAAGATGGCCGGCGGATCAACGGGTTGCGTCGGAATCTCCCGGCAGAGGCCATGCAAAATGCAAGATGCCCGCCGAACGGAACGTGCAAATTGCCCTGTCGGCGCCATCCGTCGGCTCCTTTTCCGTCATGGGAACCTGCCTGGGCGAGCGACCGCCAGGAAGGCCGGAATAGCCGCTTAGCATATGTTTATTACAGACTGTTTACTGACAGTTCAAAGATCTTGATCTCAAAGCCGGTTTTTCCTCAATAAAAGCGCTCGTAAACTTGCTCGCACCTGAAAAGGGAAAGCGAAACACCATCTTACGAGGCTTAAGCAAACGACCTCCGGATGTTTCGCGGTCGCTTCAGTAGAAGTACGAAACAACTGGGGCTCGCAAAGTTTGCAAATCTCGGTACCGACAGAATGAAAGTGTTACTGGCTCTGATGATGGCCGCCACCTCGGGCTTCGCTCTCGCCACCGAAACCGCCGAAGCCGCGGACGCCCAGTCCCAACCCGCCCTCGAGCACTACAGCTATTCGAGCAAGCTGGACATCGCCCGGGTGATCGACCAGACCCCCATTCCCGCCGTCTGCGCGGTCGTCCCCCGGCAAATGACCTACGAAGACCACCAGGGCCATCGGCATACCGTCGAATACCTGGTGATGGGGAACGGCTGCACGCCGTGACGCCCCGGCAGTAAACCGCCCAAGCCCCTGTCCGCAGGGGCTTTTTCTTTTCCAGCGGCGACGGATCAGGGCTTGAGCCTGCAGTCGCGCCGCGGATCGCCGGGCAGGACGCAGGGTTCGCCGGCCAGGTAGCGGCGATAGATGGCCCGCAGCTCGGCATGGGTGTAGCGGCATTGCCGGCGCAGGCAGACGCTGTCGAAGCGGAAACGGCTGTCGGCTTCCGGCAGGCGGATGCGGATGGCCGGCCATTCCCCGCGGGCCGCATCGCCGGGGGTGAAGATCAGGCTGCCCTGGCGCTCGGGCCGGAGCCTGCTCAGGTAGGCGTAGTCGTAGACGAACAGCAAGGTGCGGGCGGACTTGAGCGAGCAGTCGATGCTGTTCTGGCAGGTCTGCGGGTCCTCCGCCGCGCCGGAGCGGACAGCGGGCGCGACGGCGGTCGGCGGCTCGCCGGAGGGACGACTGACGCAGCCGGCCAGCAGGCCGATGGCGAGGAAGACCACGGGAAGTCGCGAGCTCACGGTACTCTCCGAAAGACGAAAGCCCCGCCTAGGCGGGGCTTTCGAGGGGACGCGCCGGATCAGTTGACCTTGGCGGTCAGCTCGCCCTTGGCGTAGCGCTGGCACATACCTTCCAGGGAGATCGGCTTGATCTTGGAGGCGTTGCCGGCGGTGCCGAAGGCTTCGTAACGGGCGATGCAGATGTCGCGCATGGCTTCGATGGTCTTGGCGAAGAACTTGCGTGGATCGAACTCGCTCGGCTGCTCGGCCATCATGCGGCGCATGGCGCCGGTGGAGGCCAGGCGCAGGTCGGTGTCGATGTTGACCTTGCGCACGCCGTGCTTGATGCCTTCGACGATCTCCTCGACCGGCACGCCGTAGGTTTCTTTGATGTCGCCACCGTACTGGTTGATGATCGCCAGCCACTCTTGCGGCACCGAGGAGGAACCGTGCATCACCAGGTGGGTGTTGGGGATGCGCTTGTGGATTTCCTTGATGCGCTCGATGGCCAGCACGTCGCCGGTCGGCGGCTTGGTGAACTTGTAGGCGCCGTGGCTGGTGCCGATGGCGATGGCCAGGGCGTCGACCTGGGTGGCCTTGACGAAGGCCGCGGCTTCTTCCGGATCGGTGAGCATCTGGCTGTGGTCGAGGGTGCCCTCGGCGCCGATGCCGTCTTCCTCGCCTGCGGTGCCGGTTTCCAGGCTGCCCAGGCAGCCCAGCTCGCCTTCCACCGACACGCCGCAGGCGTGGGCCATGGCCACGGTCTGCTGGGTGACGCGCACGTTGTAGTCGTAGTCGGCCGGGGTCTTGCCGTCTTCGCGCAGCGAGCCGTCCATCATCACAGAGCTGAAGCCCAGCTGGATGGAGCGCTGGCAGACGTCAGGGCTGGTGCCGTGATCCTGGTGCATGCACACTGGAATGTGCGGGAATTCTTCGATGGCGGCGAGGATCAGATGGCGCAGGAAGGGGGCGCCGGCGTACTTGCGGGCACCGGCGGAAGCCTGGACGATCACCGGGGAGTCGGTCTTGTCGGCCGCTTCCATGATGGCGCGCATCTGCTCGAGGTTGTTGACGTTGAAGGCCGGCACGCCGTAGCCGAATTCGGCGGCGTGATCCAGCAGCTGACGCATGCTGATAAGTGCCATCTACAGTAGCTCCCAGTAAGGATCTTATGATCGGGGTCCAGCCTGCCGCGACGACAGGCCGGATTCAAGTGTTCGGGGATTGCTGGCGGATACCCGCTCTGGCGTAGGGTGGGCAAGGCTACGCCGTTGACCACCCTACGGCATCACTTGGCGCACTCTTCCAGCACCGCCACGGCCGGCAGGACCTTGCCCTCGACGAACTCGAGGAAGGCGCCGCCGCCAGTGGAAATGTAGGAGATCTGCTCGGCCACACCGTACTTGTCGATGGCCGCCAGGGTATCGCCGCCGCCGGCGATGGAGAACGCCGGGCTGGCGGCGATGGCCTGGGCCAGCACCTTGGTGCCGTTGCCGAACTGGTCGAACTCGAACACGCCGACCGGACCGTTCCACAGGATGGTCTGCGAGGCCTTGAGCATCTCGCCGAACATCGTCGCGGTCTGCGGGCCGATGTCAAGGATCATGTCGTCGTCGGCCACCTCGCTGACGGCCTTGACGGTGGCCTCGGCGGTTTCGGCGAATTCCTTGGCGACCACCACGTCGACCGGCAGCGGCACGGCGACCTTGGCGGCGATGGCCTTGGCGGTGTCGACCAGATCGGCCTCGTACAGCGACTTGCCGACCTTGTAGCCGGCCGCGGCCAGGAAGGTGTTGGCGATGCCGCCGCCGACGATCAGCTGGTCGCAGATCTCGGCCAGCGAGTTGAGCACGTCGAGCTTGGTGGACACCTTGGAGCCGGCGACGATGGCGACCATCGGACGGGCCGGCTTGTCGAGGGCCTTGCCCAGGGCTTCCAGCTCGGCGGCCAGCAGCGGGCCGGCGCAGGCGACCTTGGCGAACTTAGCGACGCCGTGGGTCGAGCCCTCGGCGCGGTGGGCGGTGCCGAAGGCGTCCATGACGAACACGTCGCACAGCGCGGCGTACTTCTGCGCCAGCTCGTCGGCGTTCTTCTTCTCGCCCTTGTTGAAGCGCACGTTCTCGAACAGCACGATTTGGCCCGGCTGCACATCGACGCCGCCCAGGTAGTCCTTGACCAGCGGCACTTGGCGGCCGAGGGCTTTGGACAGGTACTCGGCGACCGGCTTGAGACTGTTCTCCTCGGTGTATTCGCCTTCGGTCGGACGGCCCAGGTGCGAGCAGACCATCACCGCGGCGCCCTTCTCCAGGGCTAGCCGGATCGTCGGCAGGGAGGCCTGGATACGCGCATCGCTCGTCACCACGCCGTCCTTCACCGGCACGTTGAGGTCTTCGCGGATCAGCACGCGCTTACCCTGGAGGTCGAGGTCGGTCATCTTCAACACGGTCATGGAGAACAGTCCTTACTGGAGGTCGGCTTCGGCGGCGCGCAGAAAATGGCTGGCGACGTCGAGCATGCGGTTGGCAAAACCCCATTCGTTGTCGAACCAGGCCAGCAGGTTGACCAGCCGGGGGCCGGAAACGCGGGTCTGGCTGCCATCGACGATGGCCGAATGGGGGTCATGGTTGAAATCGCAGCTGGCATGGGGCAGCTCGGTGTAGTCCAGCAGCCCCTTGAGCGGGCCATGTTCGGCAGCCCGGCGCAGCACCTGGTTGATTTCCGCGGCGGAGGTGTCGCGCGACGTCTGCAAGGTGATGTCCAGGCAGGAAACGTTCACAGTGGGCACGCGGACGGCCTTGGCCTGGATGCGCCCGGCGAACTCCGGCAGCAGACGCTCGATCCCCCGCGCCAGCCCGGTGGACACCGGGATCACCGACTGGAAGGCCGAGCGCGTGCGGCGCAGATCCTCGTGGTGATAGGCGTCGATAACCGGCTGGTCGTTCATCGCGGAATGGATGGTGGTGATGGAGACGTACTCCAGACCCACTGCCTCGTTCAAAAGTTTCAACAGCGGCACGCTGCAGTTGGTGGTGCAGGAGGCGTTCGACACCAGCCTCTCGCAACCGGAGAGGCGCGCCTGATTGACGCCATAGACGATGGTGGCGTCGACATCGGCCTCGCTGGCCATCGGCTGGGAGAACAGCACCCGCGGCGCGCCGGCGGCCAGGAAACGCTCGCCGTCGGCGCGGGTGTGGTAAGCGCCGGAGCACTCCAGCACCAGGTCGATGCCGAGCGCGGCCCAGTCGACGCCTTCCGGCACGCGCTGGCGCAGCACCCTGACGCTGCTGCCGTTGAGATAGAGGCAGTCTCCTTCCACCCGCACCTCGCCGGGGAAGCGGCCATGGGTGGAGTCGAAGCGGGTCAGGTATTCGACGCTGGCCTGGTCGGCCAGATCGTTCAGGGCGACGATCTCTAAGCCGTCCCGCGCGCCTCGCTCGTGGAAGGCGCGCAGGACGCAGCGACCGATGCGGCCGTAGCCGTTCAGGGCGACGCGGAAGGGACTGTTGGGCATGGGCGCTCTTGTTCGTTCTGCGGACGGGTGGCGCCTGGGCCGGCGCTGCCACCCGACGGAAGCCTGTGGGCGGATGGCGCCGGCGCCATCCGTCGCTGCGACAGGTCAGTCTTCCAGCAGTTCCTCGGCCGTGGCCAGCACGTTGTCCAGGGTGAAACCGAAGTGCTCGAACAGCGCCGCGGCCGGACCGGACTCGCCGTAGCTGGTCATGCCGATCACTCGGCCGTCGAGCCCCACGTACTTGTACCAGAAGTCGGCATGGGCGGCCTCGATGGCGATCCGCGCGCCGACCTCGACCGGCAGCACCGACTGCTTGTAGGCGGCATCCTGGCGGTCGAACACGTCGCTGGAGGGCATGGAGACTACGCGCACCTTGCGCCCTTGCCCGCTCAGCTTGTCGCAGGCCTGGACGGCCAGCCCGACCTCGGAGCCGGTGGCGATGAGGATCAGTTCCGGCTCGCCGGCGCAGTCCTTGAGCACATAACCGCCGCGGGCGACATCGGCCAGTTGGCGGGCATCGCGCACCTGGTGCGGCAGGTTCTGCCGGCTGAAGACCAGCGCGCTCGGACCGTCGGTACGCTCGACGGCGCACTTCCAGGCGATCGCCGACTCCACCGCGTCGCACGGGCGCCAGGCATCCAGGTTCGGCGTGCAGCGCAGGCTGGCCAGCTGCTCGACCGGCTGGTGGGTCGGGCCGTCCTCGCCGAGGCCGATGGAGTCGTGGGTGTAGACGAAGACCACCCGCTGCTTCATCAGGGCCGCCATGCGCACGGCGTTGCAGGCGTACTCCATGAACACCAGGAAGGTGGCGCCGTAGGGGATGAAGCCGCCATGCAGGGCGATGCCGTTCATGATCGCGCTCATGCCGAACTCGCGCACGCCGTAGTGCAGGTAGTTGCCGGAGGCATCCCCGGCCTTGACCGCCTTGCAGCCCTTCCACAGGGTCAGGTTGGAGCCGGCGAGGTCGGCCGAGCCGCCGAGGAACTCGGGCAGCAGCGGCCCGAAGGCGTTGAGGGCGTTCTGGCTGGCCTTGCGGCTGGCGATGGTCTCGCCCTTCTCGGCGATCTCGGCGATGTAGGCGGCGGCCTTCGTGCCGAAATCGGCCGGCAGATCGCCCTTCATGCGCCGCTGGAACTCGGCGGCCAGTTCCGGATAAGCGGCCTGGTAGGCGGCGAAACGCTGGTTCCAATCGGCCTCGCGGGCGCTACCGGCGGCCTTGGCGTCCCACTCGGCATAGATCTCGGCGGGGATTTCGAACGGCGCGTGATTCCAGCCCAGGGCGGCGCGGGTCAGCGCGATCTCGTCGGCACCCAGCGCGGCGCCGTGGCACTCTTCCTTGCCCTGCTTGTTCGGCGAGCCGAAGCCGATGATGGTCTTGCAGCAGATCAGGGTCGGCTGGTCGCTCTTGCGTGCCGTCTCGATGGCAGTCTTGATCTCGTCGGCATCGTGGCCGTCGACGTTGCGGATCACCTGCCAGCCGTAGGCCTCGAAGCGCTTCGGCGTGTCGTCGGTGAACCAGCCCTCGACCTCACCGTCGATGGAGATGCCGTTGTCGTCGTAGAAGGCGATCAGCTTGGACAGCCCCAGGGTGCCGGCCAGGGAGCAGACTTCATGGGAAATGCCTTCCATCATGCAGCCGTCGCCGAGGAACACGTAGGTGTTGTGATCGACGATGGTGTGGCCGGGACGGTTGAACTGCGCCGCCAGCACCTTCTCCGCCACGGCGAAGCCGACCGCGTTGGCAATGCCCTGACCGAGCGGACCGGTGGTGGTCTCGACGCCAGGGGTGTAGCCGTATTCCGGGTGCCCCGGGGTGCGGCTGCCGAGCTGGCGGAAGCTCTTCAGGTCGTCGATGGACAGGTCGTAGCCGGTCAGGTGCAGCAGCGAATAGATGAGCATCGAGCCGTGACCGTTGGACAGCACGAAGCGGTCGCGATCCGCCCATTGCGGGTTGGCCGGGTTGTGCCGGAGGTAGTCGCGCCACAGCACTTCGGCGATGTCCGCCATCCCCATGGGGGCGCCAGGGTGGCCGCTGTTGGCTTTCTGCACGGCATCCATGCTGAGGGCACGGATGGCATTGGCTCGCTCACGACGGCTGGGCATCGCTGAATCTCCTGCGGGGGCTGAATCGAACAAAGACGCCTATTTTCGCCCACGCGAGGGGCGCGCGGCAACGACAGAAAAAGACGCGAGCAGGCGGCCATTCACCGGCCGCCGCCTTTCCAATGGACAAAGCCCCGGTCATTTCGTCGGCAGCGGCTTGTCGGCACCGGGCAGATCGCCACCAATACGCTAAGAACATGGCGCATACTGCCTCCCCCAACCATCGGAATCGCCCATGGACATCCGCACCGCAGTCCTCGCCGACATCCCGGCGCTATGCAGCCTGCTCGATCAGCTGTTCGCCCAGGAGGCCGAGTTCAGCCCCGACCGTGCCGCCCAGGAGAGGGGGCTGAGCGAGATCATCCGGAACGCCACCACGGGCGAGATCCTGGTCGCCTGCGAGTTCGGCCGAATCATCGGCATGGTCAACCTGCTGTATACGGTTTCCACTGCGCTAGGGGCGCCGGTGGCCCTGCTGGAAGACATGGTGGTGGATACCGCTGCCCGCGACCGCGGTCTCGGCACTCAGTTGCTGGAAGCCGCGATCGCCACTGCCAAGTCCCGGGGCTGCCGACGCATCACTCTGTTGACCGATGCCGACAATGCCGATGCCCAGCGCTTCTATGCCCGCCAGGGCTTCGCCCGTTCGTCGATGATTCCCCTGCGCCTACCGCTCTGAGCGCATGCCGAGAGCGGGCGCCCGGCATGCGCCGAACCCGCTGCTACATTGGCCCGGCGAGCACTCGCGAAACCCGGGGCGCCCCATCCGCAACGCGGGAGCGCCGCATGGGGAGCGCTTCGGGGCTTTGCATTCGTGCGACAAATCGGTAATATCCGCACCCTTGAAAAGAGACGTTCTCCGGTGCCGAATGCCAGGAGCGCGCGCTCAAACACCGGTCAATTGTTTAAGGTAGCCCTGGATGCCCGCCGTCAAAGTTAAAGAGAACGAACCCTTCGACGTAGCCCTGCGTCGCTTCAAGCGCTCCTGCGAAAAAGCCGGCGTTCTGGCCGAAGTTCGCAGCCGCGAGTTCTACGAGAAGCCCACTGCCGAGCGCAAGCGCAAAGCCGCCGCCGCCGTGAAGCGCCACGCCAAGAAAGTGCAGCGCGAGCAGCGTCGCCGCGAGCGCCTGTACTAAGTTACAGCACCCCTCGCACGCTTCACCGAAGCCCGGCTAAAAACCGGGCTTTTGGCGTTTCTGACCACTTGATCGACGCCAACGCACCGACCCCAGCGGACCCCCAATGGCCGGACTGATCCCCCAAGGCTTCATCGACGACCTGCTGAACCGCACCGACATCGTCGACGTGGTCGGCTCGCGCGTCCAGCTGAAGAAGAGCGGCAAGAACTACAGCGCCTGCTGCCCGTTCCACAAGGAAAAGACCCCCTCCTTCACCGTCAGCCCGGACAAGCAGTTCTATTACTGTTTCGGCTGCGGTGCCGGCGGCAACGCCCTGGGCTTCATCATGGATCACGACCACCTGGACTTCCCCCAAGCGGTCGAGGAACTGGCCAAACGCGCCGGCCTGGAAGTCCCCCACGAAGAAGGCAGCCGCAGCACCAGACCGCGCCAGAGCGTCGACTCGCCGCTCTATCCGCTGCTGGAGGCGGCCGCCGAATTCTATCGCCAGGCCCTGAAGAGCCATCCGGCGCGCAAGGCGGCCGTCGACTACCTCAAGGGTCGCGGACTGTCCGGCACCATCGCCCGCGACTTCGCCCTCGGCTTCGCCCCGCCCGGCTGGGACAACCTGCTCAAGCACCTGAGCGGCGACGCCCTGCAGCAGAAGGCGATGATCGAGGCAGGCCTGCTGATCGAGAACGCCGAGACCGGCAAGCGCTACGACCGCTTCCGCGACCGAGTGGTCTTCCCCATCCGCGACAGCCGCGGCCGGGTCATCGCCTTCGGCGGCCGGGTGCTCGGCGACGACAAGCCCAAGTACCTCAACTCCCCGGAAACCCCGGTGTTCCACAAGGGCCAGGAACTCTACGGCCTTTACGAGGCGCGCAAGAGCAACCGCGACCTCGACGAGATCATCGTGGTCGAGGGCTACATGGACGTCATCGCCCTGACCCAGCAGGGGCTGCGCAACGCCGTCGCCACCCTCGGCACCGCCACCAGCGAGGAACACCTGAAACGCCTGTTCCGCCTGGTGCCGAGCGTGCTGTTCTGCTTCGACGGCGACGCCGCCGGACGCAAGGCCGCCTGGCGCGCCCTCGAAGCCACCCTGCCGAACCTGCAGGACGGCCGCCGGGCGCGCTTCCTGTTTCTGCCCGAAGGCGAGGACCCGGACAGTTTGGTGCGCGCCGAAGGCAGCGACGCCTTCAGGGCCCGCCTCGAACAGCAGGCCCAGCCGCTGGCCGACTACTTCTTCGAGCAGCTTGGCCGGGAAGCCGATCCGCGCTCGCTGGAAGGCAAGGCGCACCTGGCGACCCTGGCTGCCCCACTGATCGAGAAGATCCCCGGCGCCAACCTGCGCGCCCTGATGCGCCAGCGCCTCGGCGAAATCACCGGTCTCAGCGGCGAGGCACTGAGTCGCCCCCACGCACCGGGCGCCGCCATCACCCAGGACGCCCCTCCGCCCTACCCGGAAGAGGCCTATTACGATGCCGCGCCGGACCATGGCTATGCAGACTACTCCGGATTCGCCGACCACGAGCCGACCGCGCCCTTCGAACGCCAGCCCCAGAACAAGGGCCAATGGAAGAAAGATGGCAGGAAATGGAAGAGCAAGGGGCGCGGCGACTTCCAGCCGCGCACCCCGCGCACGGCGGTCAGCGTCGAGCCGCCGAACCTGAGCGCACTGCGCACGCTGCTGCATCATCCGCAACTGGCTCAGAAGGTCGAGGACGCCAGCCATTTCGCCAGCGAAGACGACACTTATGCCCAGCTGCTGGTCGCCCTGCTGGAAGCCCTGCAGAAGAATCCGAATCTCAGCCCGCTGCAACTGATCGCCCGTTGGCACGGCACCGAGCAGGGTCGGCTGCTGCGCGCTCTGGCGGAAAAGGAATGGCTGATTTCGACCGACAACCTTGAACAACAGTTTTTCGACACTATAACTACGTTAGCGGCACGTCAGCGCGAGCGCAGCCTCGAGCGCCTGCTCAGCAAGGCCCGACAGGGCGAACTGAGCACGGAGGAGAAAGATCAGCTGCGCGACCTGCTCAGCCGGAGAGCCGCCCCCGTCCCCCCGACCTCAACTGGCGCGTGAGGTCAGGTTTCAGCTATAATGCTCAGCTTGATTTTCAGCCCGCCAGAACCTTCAGTGGATAGGGTGTTATGTCCGTAAAAGCTCAACAGCAGTCTCGCATCAAAGAGTTGATCGCTCGTGGCCGTGAACAGGGCTACCTGACGTATGCAGAGGTCAACGACCACCTGCCGGAGGATATTTCCGATCCGGAACAGGTGGAAGACATCATCCGCATGATCAACGACATGGGGATCAACGTATTCGAGAGCGCTCCGGATGCGGATGCCCTGTTGTTGGCCGAAGCCGACACCGACGAAGCAGCCGCCGAAGAAGCCGCCGCCGCGTTGGCCGCCGTGGAAACCGATATCGGCCGGACCACCGACCCAGTGCGCATGTACATGCGCGAAATGGGCACCGTGGAGCTGCTCACCCGCGAGGGCGAGATCGAGATCGCCAAACGCATCGAGGAAGGCATCCGCGAGGTGATGGGTGCCATCGCCCACTTCCCCGGCACCGTGGACAACATCCTCGACGAGTATCAGCGCGTCACCAGCGAAGGCGGCCGCCTGTCCGACATCCTCAGCGGCTACATCGACCCGGATGACGGCTCCGCGCCCGCCGAGGAAGAGGTGCCGGTCGAGATCAAGAGCAAGACCGCCGCTGCCGTCGAAGAGCCCGAGGACGAGGAAGAAGAGGCCAGCAGCGAAGAGGCGGAAGAGGAAGAAGGCGATGGCGGTCCCGATCCGGAGGTCGCCCGTCAGCGCTTCGGCGCCGTCGCCGAGCAGCTGGAGAAAACCAAGCAGGCCCTCCAGCAGTATGGCCGCGGCAGCGCCGAAGCCATCGAGGAACTGGCAGTCCTGGCCATCCTGTTCATGCCGATCAAGCTGGTGCCCAAGCAGTACGACGCCCTGGTCGAGCGCGTTCGCGGCACCCTCAACCGCGTGCGCCAGCAGGAACGCGCCATCATGCAGCTGTGCGTGCGCGACGCCCGCATGCCGCGTGCCGACTTCCTGCGCCAGTTCCCCGGCAACGAAGTCGACCTGGACTGGGTGGACTTCATCTCCAAGGGCAAGGCCAAATACGCCGAAGCCCTGGGCAAGCTGGCGGACGAGATCAAGCAGAACCAACAGGTGCTGATCGACCTCGAGAAGGAGGTCGACCTCAGCATCGCCGAGATCAAGGACATCAACCGCCGCATGTCCATCGGCGAGGCCAAAGCCCGCCGCGCCAAGAAGGAAATGGTCGAGGCCAACCTGCGCCTGGTCATCTCCATCGCCAAGAAGTACACCAACCGAGGCCTGCAGTTCCTCGACCTGATCCAGGAAGGCAACATCGGCCTGATGAAGGCGGTGGACAAGTTCGAATACCGCCGCGGCTACAAGTTCTCGACCTACGCCACCTGGTGGATCCGCCAGGCGATCACCCGCTCAATCGCCGACCAGGCGCGCACCATCCGCATTCCGGTGCACATGATCGAGACGATCAACAAGCTCAACCGCATCTCCCGCCAGATGCTGCAGGAGATGGGCCGCGAGCCGACCCCGGAAGAACTGGGCGAGCGCATGGAAATGCCCGAGGACAAGATCCGCAAGGTCCTGAAGATCGCCAAGGAGCCGATCTCCATGGAAACCCCGATCGGCGACGACGAAGACTCGCATCTGGGCGACTTCATCGAGGACTCCACCATGCAGTCGCCGATCGACGTGGCGACCGTGGAAAGCCTCAAGGAAGCCACCCGCGACGTCCTCGCCGGCCTCACCGCACGGGAAGCCAAGGTCCTGCGCATGCGCTTCGGCATCGACATGAATACCGACCACACCCTCGAGGAGGTCGGCAAGCAGTTCGACGTCACCCGCGAGCGTATCCGCCAGATCGAGGCCAAGGCCCTGCGCAAACTGCGCCACCCCTCGCGAAGCGAGCACCTGCGCTCCTTCCTCGACGAGTGACGACAAACCCCCCGGCCCCGCCGGGGGTTTTGCTTTCCACTGTCGGCCGGACGAAAGACGCCCCTATACTGCGCTCTCGTACAGCTCCCTTCGCGATGCACTCCCCATGAAAGGACTCGATCCCGGCAACCTGCTCGAACGCCTCGACGCACTTACACAGGCCGCCCTGCTGCAGGGCTTCCACCAGCGCCAGTTGGTCGAGAACGAGCTGCTCGGCAGCCCGAACGGCGAACGCGACAGCGTGTTCATCGTATGCAGTGGACGCATCCGGGTGTTCCTCGCCTTTGAGGACAAGGAGTACACCCTCACCTTCCTCGAGGCCGGCGACATCTACAGCACCCACAGCCTGGCCTACGTCCAGACTGTGCGCCCGAGCGAAGTGCTGATGGGCGATACCTCGCGCATGATGGCCACCCTGAGATCGCTGCCGGGGGCCTTCCCGGCGATCATCCGCGTACTCGGCGGCACCCTGGCCAACAGCATGCGCGTCATCGAGGACCTGGCCTTCCGCGACGTCGAAGGCCGCCTGGCGCGATTCCTGGACGGCATGCTGATGCGCAAGGGCCGCCCCCACCAGGGAGGCCTGCGCCTGGAACTGGATCTGCGCACCGAGGACATCGCCCGCCTGCTCGGCACGACCCGCCAGACCGTCTCTTCGCTGATCAACCGGATGGCCCGCGAAGGCATTCTCAGCCGTGCCGGTAACGGCGCCTTCGACATCCACGACGCCGAACGCCTGCACGCCCGCAGCCAAGGGCCCGCCAAGGTGTCGGACGGCTGACAGACGCTCCTTGTACCTCCTCCTAGCATGGACGCTTCCGATATCCGCTCGCAGGAGGAGCATCCATGACCACGACGACCTATCGCAGCATCTGCGGCGAAGCATCCCTGCCCTACATCGACTGCGATCGCTGCATCCGCGCCATCTACGCGCGCATCCAGCACTACCTGCAGCAGGACCCGGGCGACTGCCCGATCTGCAACTATTTCCGCGACAAGATCGGCTCCCGCGACGGCACCGAGAGCGACGCCCGCCTGCTGCTGCATGCCCAGGTGAACGTCGTCTACGAAATCTTCGCCCGCCACCACGACCAGGAAGCTCTGGCCCTGCTGGAGCGGGTCGAAGACGACTGCTGCTGAGAACACGCACCTGGGAACCTGGAGCCCGGGGCTTCATGGCGGGCATCCCGCCTTTTCCGCTCGCATCGCCTAGCACAGACAGAAACCCGCCGGTATAATCCGCCGGCCTTCTGGGGGCCTGTAGCTCAGTCGGTTAGAGCAGAGGACTCATAATCCTTTGGTCCAGGGTTCGAGTCCCTGCGGGCCCACCACACGCAATTGAAGCCCCCGCCCCGCAAGAGGCGGGGGCTTTTCGTTTTTGCCAGTGGATGATCGTCGCGGATCGAGGAGATGGTTTCGTGCGATGAAGACCGTCGCACCGCCAACGCACCCCAGGCCGAAAAGTGCCCGACCGGGCGCTCCCGCGGACGTTGGAGATCCTCGCGCCCGCAAGAAAAATTCCTCTCCGCCCCCACAAGAGAGCCTCTGCACGCTACAGTCCTCCCCCTGAACGATAGTGCCATCTCAAGGTTCTTCATGCAGCGTAGAGACCTCCTCAAAGCCTCCCTCGCCCTGGCCGCCTATACCGGTCTGCCTTCCGCCAGCCTGTTCGCCGCACGCGCTCTTGCCGCTACTGCCGATGGCGAGGGCAAGCCTTTTTCCTTCGAACGGTTGCAGACCGAGGCCCGCCAGCTTGCCCGCAGCCCCTATGCGGACGGTAGCCAGGTGTTGCCGCCGACGCTGGCGAACATGTCGCCGCTGGATTTCAACCGGATCCACTACGATCCCGCACATTCGCTCTGGCACGACCAGGATGGTCGGCTGGAGGTACGCTTCTTCCATGTGGGCATGGGCTTCAAGCAGCCCGTCCGGATGTACAGCGTCGATCCGAAGGCCGGGATGGCCCGGGAAATCCACTTCCGTCCCGAACTGTTCGGCTACCAGAACACCGGCGTCGACACCAGCCAGCTCAAGGGCGATCTGGGCTTCGCCGGCTTCCGGGTGTTCCCGCATCCCGACCCGCACCGCTACGACCTGGTGTCCTTCCTCGGCGCCAGCTACTTCCGCGCGATCGACGGCAACAGGCAGTACGGCCTGTCGGCCCGCGGCCTGGCCATCGACACCTTCACCGACCACCCGGAGGAGTTTCCCAACTTCACCCGGTTCTGGTTCGAGCGGCCCGCGCCGGACAGCCGGCGTTTCACCGTCTATGCGCTTCTCGACTCGCCGAGCGCCACCGGCGCCTATCGCTTCGACATCGACTGCCAGGACGAACAGGTGGTCATGGACATCGACGCCCATGTCAACGCCCGCAAGGCGATCAAGCAACTGGGCATCTGCCCCATGACCAGCATGTTCAGCTGCGGCAGCCACGAGCGGCGCATGTGCGACTCGATCCACCCGAACCTGCACGACTCCGACCGCTTGGCCATGTGGCGCGGCAACGGCGAATGGATCTGCCGTCCGCTGAACAACCCGAAGCGCATCCAGTTCAACAGTTTCGCCGACAGCAACCCCAAGGGCTTCGGTCTAGTTCAGACCAACCATGACTTCGAGACCTACCAGGACACCGTCGACAGCTACCATCGCCGTCCGAGCCTGTGGGTCGAGCCCACCACGGGCTGGGGCGAAGGCGCCATCAACCTGATGGAGCTGCCCACCACCGGCGAAACCCTGGACAACATCGTGGCCTTCTGGACGCCGAAGGAGCCGGTCGAGGCCGGCCAGTCCCTGCACTACGGCTACAAGCTGTTCTGGAGCGCCCTGCCGCCGGTGGCCCCCGGCCTGGCTCAGGTGCAGGCGACGCGTTCGGGCATGGGCGGCTTCACCGAGGGCTGGGCGCCGGGCGAGCATTACCCCGAGGTCTGGGCCCGGCGCTTCGCCATCGACTTCGCCGGCGGCCCCCTGGAAAACATGCCGCCCGACGAAGACCTGGAGCCGGTTGTCACGGTCGCCGACGGGCGCGTCCAGGACTTCCAGGTCCTGGCGCTACAGCCCCACGTCAAGGGTTTCCGCGTCCTGTTCGACTGGTATCCCACCAGCGACAGCACCGAGCCGGTGAACATTCGCTGCTTCCTGCGCCGCCGTGCGGACAAGCAGACCCTGAGCGAGACCTGGCTGTACCAGTACTTCCCGCCGGCGCCCGATCAGCGGCGCTATACCTACAACTGAAAAAGCGGCTCATGGGCGGTTGGCCGAACCGCCCGTGAGCACTTGCCCCCTTACCACCGCCTCCCCGATCGGCCGGCCTCGCCTCACCCTTCCGGCATGTCCGCGTCGTCGAGGGTCCGCGGGGCCGCTCCGCTCAGGCAGTAGCGATTGCGGCCGGCCTGCTTGGCGGCGTACATCGCGGAGTCGGCCTTCTGCATCAGCGCATCGGCCGTGTCCGCATCGTCGGGGTAGACGGCGATCCCGATGCTGACGCCGATCGGCAGCAGCCGCCCCATCACCGGTAAGGGCTCGCTCAGCACCCGAAGGATCTTGCGGGCGGTGAAAGCCGCATCCTCCGGCGCTTCGATCTCGGCCAGCAGGATGACGAACTCGTCGCCTCCCTGCCGGGAAATGGTGTCGGTCTGGCGCACGACCTGGCACAGCCGCGCGGAGAGGCCCTTGAGCAGTTCATCGCCGCCCTCGTGCCCGTAGGTGTCGTTGATCTGCTTGAAGTGGTCGAGATCGAGGAACAGAAGCGCCAGACTGCGCCGATACCGCCGGGCCAGACCGAGCGCCAGATCGAGATGGTCTGTCAGCATGCGGCGATTGGGCAGCCCGGTGAGCGTGTCGTGGTAGGCCAGTTGCCGTATCTCTTCCTGCTGCCGCTTGATCTCGGTGATATCGCGGAAGGCCACCACCGAGCCGACGATGTCGCCTTCGCAGGTGAGGGGCGCCGCGCTCAGCCCCACTGGGAACTGCGTACCATCCTTGCGGATGAACGCTTCGTCCTCGCTACGGTACGGAACCCCGGAAATGGCGACCTTGCGGATGGCGCACTGCTCCAGGGGAACGCCGTGCTCCGGCGGATGATGGATGGCGGCGTGCGCGTCCTGCCCCGCCAGCTCGCGGCGGCTCCTGCCGAGCAGTTTCTCCGCCTCGGGATTGGCCTCGACGATGCGTCCGTCGCGGTCGAGCACGAGGAGTCCTTCGCCGAGATTGTCGGTGATTTCCTTGAATCGCTTGGCATTCTGCAGCACTTCCAGATGCAAGCGATGGCGGGAGCCGACGACGTACGACAGATACCCGGCCAGCACCAGCAGGACGATCAGGCCCCCGGCATACACGGCAGTCGAGAGCGGGCCGGCGAATATGTCGGCCGACGGCAGGGCCTTGGCCGGCACCTGGGACACGACCTTCCAGAAGTAGGAGGCGGCGTCGAGCTCGTGTTCGCTCGCCCCCACGGGTAGCGGCGACCCCGTCGCCGAGCGCTGTCGGCCCTGCAACGGGAAGACTGTGGCATAGGTGAACAGGCCCGCCTCGTCCAGCCAGCTGCCCCTGGGCATCGAGGTGACGGCCTGCCAGACGGCCGGATGGCTGCGCGCGAAGCCCTGGGGACGCCCGAACATAAAGCCCCATTCGAGGGACGGGTCGGGCGCCACCAGCCAGTCGCCGTCCCGATTGAGCAGCATGGCCGCGTATTCCGTGCCCATGAGCTGGCGGAAACGATCCAGCAGCATGTCGCCGCGCAGGTTGAGCAGCATGACGCCATGATGTTCCCCGGCCTCGTCGAACACCGGCGTGGCGAGGCGCACCATGGGCTTGTAGGGGACCACAATCCGGCCGTTCTCCACGCTGAGGTCGAACGGCGACACGTAGATCTCCCCCGGCTGCAGGCGTATGGCGTCCTGGAAGAAGTAGCGTCCGCTCTTGTCCTGCAGCTGCGCGTCGGGCACCACCACCGGCTTGCCGTCCTCCAGATCGACCCGCACCACCTCCTTCCCGGCGGCATTCAGGTAGCGGATCTGGTCGTAGATCTGCTTCTCCCGGGAAAAGATGCTGAAGAGCCTGGCCGTGCGCTCGCGATGCTGGGCATCGTCGTGGCCGGCCAGCGACTCGACCATCGAGGTGTGGGCAAGGACCCGGAGATCGGCGGCGACGATCTCGAGGCGTCGCTCGAGGATGTTGCCGGCGATGGCGACCTTGGCCGCCTCGCGAGCCTTCAGAGCGGCGAGATCGGCGCTCGCGTGCATCACCAGCACACCCTTGACCGCCGCCGTGAGCACCGCGGCGGAACACAGGTAACCGATCAGGAAGCGCTTCGCGGCGGCTCGCGGGGAAGCCGTCCGCCGCTGCCATTTCTTGATTTGTTCTTCCATCGAGCAGCCCCCCTGCACTCAGACTCTTGCATAACCGCGACCAGGGGACACACGGACGATGACCGCTGGAACCGCTCCACCAGGCAAGATGACCGCCTGACGCTGAAAAACCGGCGCCCGAAGGTGGCGCCGACAGGGTTGCGGGGAATGCCCGTCGCTACCGACGAGGCACTATGGCATAACTCACCAGAAACGGACCTGGCCCGGATCAAGCCGGGACACGCTGTTCGTTTTGCGACACCTGTCGCAAAATATCCCTCAATATCAAAAATATAACTACAAAAAAGCACGCCGGCCTGACCGGAAAGCAGGCACTCCCGGTAAACGATTTACCCTTCACCCGGATCGCGGGTCGTGCCATTGTTACCGGCGTGCCATTATGCCGACCTCATCGTGACACCCTCCTCCACCCGGTCCCCCTATGCACCAAGACACTCCTACAAAAAAAACGCTGTTGGCCTGGGTGGCGCTCTGTGCCGGACTGCTGGCGACGGCCCTGATCGGCCTGAAGGTCAAGGAAGACGTCGAACAGGACGCCGTGAACGGGTTTTCCTACGCCAGCGACCAGATCACGCTGAAGATTCGCGACCGCCTGGCCGCCCAGGAACTGATCCTGCACGGCGGCGCCGGGCTCTTCGCCACCGCGGAGGAGGTCACTCGCAGCGACTGGCGGCACTACTGGGAGACCCTGAAACCGGAACTGATCCTGCCCGGCGTCCTGGGTTTCGGCTTCGCCCAGCTCATTCCGCCGGATCGGCTCGCCGCCCATGTCGAACAGGTCCGCCGGGAAGGCTTCCCGGACTATGACGTCCATCCGCACGGCGAGCGGGAGGTCTATTCCTCGATCGTGTATCTGGAGCCCTTCAACGGTCGCAACCTGCGGGCCTTCGGCTTCGACATGTTTTCCGAACCCGTGCGGCACGAGGCGATGGCCCACGCGCGGGATACCGGAAACGCCGCCCTGTCCGGCAAGGTCGAGCTGGTCCAGGAGACCGATACGGGCATCCAGCCCGGGGTGCTCATGTACGTGCCCATCTATCGCCAGGGCATGCCGACGGAAACCGTCGATCAGCGCCAGGCCGCGCTGATCGGCTGGTCCTACAGCCCGTACCGGATGGTCGATCTGATGAACGGCATCCTCCAGGACTGGCAACAACGGCTCGGCAGGGACATCCACCTCGCCATCTACGACGGCCTCAATCCGACCGGCGACGCCCGACTTTACGCCAGCCAGCCCGGCGCCACGGAAACCGCCCCCACCATCTTCCGCCAGCAGCGCAGCATCGCCTTCAACGATCATCACTGGCTGCTGGTCTTCGAGCGCGACCCGGCCGCCCTGGTGGTCGACTACAGCACGGTCTGGATCACACTGGCCGGCTGTCTGCTGATCAGCATCCTGCTGACCCGGGTGGTCTGGTCGCTGCTCAACACGCGCTACCAGGCCCATCGCCTCGCCCGGAAGCTCACCCGGGACATCCGCCAGCACGAACAGCTGCTGCGCGACAGCGAATACCGCTGGAACTTCGCCCTCGACGGCTCCGGGCTCGGCGTCTGGGACTGGGACGTCGAGCGGAAATCGGTGTTCTACTCCGGGCGCTGGAAGGAAATGCTCGGTTATGCCGAGCAGGACATCGGCGACGCCCCGAACGAGTGGGAAAAGCGCATCCACCCGGACGACAGGGCGCGGACCCTCGCCCGCCTGCAGTCCTGCGTGGACGGCAGAGCGCCGAAATACGAGAGCGAATACCGCCTGCGCCACAAGGACGGCCATTACGTCTGGGTGCACGACCGCGGCATGGTCATCACGCGCCGCGAAGACGGCCGGGCGCTGCGCATGATCGGCACCCACTCGGACATCACCGAACGCATGCAGAGCGTGCTGCGCATCCAGCAGTTGGCCCGGCTGTATGCGGCGCTGAGCGAATGCAACGCCGCCATCGTCCACTGCACCTCCCGCAGCGCCCTGTTCGAGCGCATCTGCCAGGTGGTCGTCGACTCGGCCGGCATGCGCCTGGCCTGGATCGGGCTGGTCGAAGAAGCTTCCGGCAAGGTCATGCCGCTGAGCGCCTACGGCGAGAAGTCCGGAGAATTCCTGAAGAATCTCGACGTTTCGGTGCGCGAGGACGAGCCCCTGGGTCAGGGAGTGGTGGGCACGGCGATCCGCGAGAACCGGCTGGTCTGGCTGGAAGATTTCCGGGAGCAGTCGTGCTCGGACCCCTGGCGGGAGCGGCTGCTGCGCTACGACCTGGTGTCCGCGGCCTCGCTGCCGATCCGCCGGGCGGGCAAGCCCGTCGGGGCACTGACCTTCTATTCCGCCGAGGCAGGCTTTTCCGACCCGCAGATGCAGGCCCTGTTCCAGAACATGGCCAACCAGATCGGCTTCGCCCTGGACAAGCTGGATACCGAAGTCGAGGCCAGGACCTACCAGCAGAGCGTGCTCGAGTCTGGCCAGCGCCTGCAGAAGGTGTTCGACGCGGCGCCGGTCCCCATGCAGATCCACTCGTCGGTCGATTTTCACATCAGCAGCATCAACCTGGCCCATCGGCAGTGGCTGGGCTACCCGCTCAAGGATATCTCGGGCCAGGCCTGCTGGTTCGAGCAGGTCTACGAATCGGAGGCCGAGCGGGAGAAGTTCAAGACGCTGTTCAACCGCGCCATGGAAAAGGCCCGTCTCGGCCTGACCGTGAGCCTGTCCGAGCGCACGCTGCGCTGCAAGGACGGCAGCCTGCGGGTGGCGGTCGCCACCATGACCATGGTGGGCGAAGACATCATCCTGGCCTGGACCGACCTGACGGAGATCCGCCGCAGCGAGCAGGCCCTGCGCGACAGCGAACAGCGTTTCCGCAACATGGTCGAGCAGAGCATCAGCGGCATGTACGTCCGCCGCGACGACCGCTTCATCTACGTCAATCCGCGCTTCTGCAAGATGACCGGCTGGTCGGCCGAGGAGTTGCTGGAGCAGCCGATCATGAAGTTCACCACGGACGATGCCGACAACCGGGCGCAGATCGTCGAGGCCTGGACCCGGGTCGAGGCCGGCGAGCGCAACGTGGCATACCATGTGCCCCTGCGCCGCAAGAACGGCGAGATCATCGAGCTGGGGCTGAACGCCACCACCATCACCTGGGACGACGGTCTGCCCGCCGCCATCGTCATGGTCCAGGACATCACCGAACGCCGGCGCGCGGAGGAACAGATCGCCGCCTACGTGAAGCAGCTCGAAGGCTCGATGCACGGAACCCTGCGGGCGGTATCCAACATGGTCGAGCTGCGCGACCCCTACACCGCCGGCCACGAGCGCCGGGTGGGCCTGATCGCCAGCGCCATCGCCCGGGAGATGGGCTGGTCGGCCGAGCGCTGCGATAACCTGGAAATGATCGGCCTGGTCCACGACATCGGCAAGATCGCCGTGCCGTCGGAAATCCTCACCAAGCCCGGCCGCCTCACGCCCCTGGAGATGGAGCTGATGAAGGGACACGCCCAGGCCGGCTACGAGATCCTCAAGGACGTGCCGTTCGCCGCGCCGGTGGCCGAAGCGATCTGGCAGCACCACGAGCGGATGGATGGCCACGGCTACCCCCGGGGGCTCAAGGGCGACGAGATCCTCCCCGAGGCCAGGGTGCTGGCGGTGGCCGACGTGCTCGAGTCCATGGCTTCCCACCGACCCTATCGTCCGGCGCTGGGGCTGGAGGTCGCCCTGAAAGAGGTGGAACAGGGCAAAGGCAAGCTCTACGACCCCGAGGTGGTGGATGCCGTCGTCCGCCTGGTGAAGGAAAAGGGCTACGTGATGCCGCAATGACCGGCGGAGCGCCCGCGCTTCTCGTCGCGGGCACCCTACCAGCGAACTGACGACCGATTATCAAATGCTCCAGCACAAGCAGCCTGTCGCGGTCGGCGCCGAGCGGCAACCGCGTATCCACCTGCAGCGCCACATCGAACGATTCACCCTGGGGGGACTGCTGCTGACCGCCCTCCTGGTCGGTCTGGTCACGCTCCTGCCGATGTACCAGCACCTGCGCGAGGAAATCGACCAGCGCACGGCATTCGACACGCAGCTCCTCTCGCAGACCGCCGACAATCTGCTCGACCGGTTTGAGAACACGGCCGCGCAGCTCAGCTCGCGCTCGGAAATCCGCAACGCGTTGGAGCGCTACGACGACGGCAAGATCGGCCTGGACGAGCTGCGGGCCTTTTCCGCTCCGCGCCTGCAGGATGCGCTGGTGCACTCTCCGGAGATCGCCGGCCTGGTCCGTCTCGACGCGCGCGGCGAACCGGTGCTCAGCCTGCGCGAACGGATTCCCGCCGAACTCTGGCCGCTACCTGCTGCCTCCGGGCAGCGGTCGGAACGCTCGGTTCCGGTGCTGCTCGACGGGCGAATCGCGCTGCTGATCGGCACCCCCATCCTGTCCCGCGAAGGCCGCCGCCTGGGCACGGACATCGCCGCCTTCCGACTGGAGAAGCTCGCCGGCCGGCTGGATGCCATTCCCCTGCATCCGGCGACGCACAGCCATCTCATTCACCTCGGCAGCGGCCAGGTCATGCACGTGCAGACGCCCGCGCTGGGCCTGAGCGAAGCCCCCGCCGCCTGTCCGCTGCGCGGTCTGCTGCCACGCGTGGGAGCCGGGCTCGACACGGAAAGCGCGCTGCCGCTGGGAAGGGACGGACGGCAGCTGGCCTTCATCCGCCGGTTGGACGGGCACCCGGGCTGGGCCATCGGCCTGCTGATCGATCGCGACCGCCTGTATGCCGCTGCGCGCGCCGATCTGCTCTGGCCGCTGCTGGGCATCCTGCTGCTCGCCGCCGGCGGCGGCCTGCTGACCTGGCAGGTCATCCGTCCGCTGTCGCGGCGTCTGGAGGCGCAGGCCCGGGATCTCGAGCTGGCCGCCAGCGTGTTCGAGTGCAGCAACGAAGGCATCGTCCTGATGGATGCCGGGCAGCGGGTGGTCTCGCTCAACCCCGCCGCCTGCTGTCTGACCGGATACGACGAGGCCGCCCTCGCCGGACGCCCGTTCGGCGCCCTGGTGGCTGCCGAGTCTTCCGACGTGCCGTTCGACTCCCTGCTGGCACGGGTCGCGGACAGCGGTCACTGGCTGGGAGAAGCCCCCATCCGGCGCGCCGATGGCAGCACCTTCATAGCCCGCTTGTCGCTGGCGGCCGTCTGCGACGAAGAGCTCAACGCCCATCACTTCATGGCGGCCTTCGCCGATATCTCCAAGTTCAAGGAAGAGGAGGCGCGCGTCCATCAGCTGGCCTACCACGACCGGCTGACCGGCCTGCCCAACCGCGTGCTGGTTCAGGACCGTCTGCAGCAGGCGCTGCTCAAGGCGCGGCGCACGGGCAGCCGGCTGGCGCTCCTGTTCCTCGACCTGGACTACTTCAAGCAGGTCAACGACAGCCTCGGTCACGCAGCCGGCGACCACCTGCTGCAGGCGGTCGCCCGGCGCCTGACGGACAGCGTGCGGGCCAGCGACACCGTGGCCCGTCTCGGCGGCGACGAGTTCCTGATCCTGCTCGAGGACATCCCTGGCGCCGAGACGGCGGGCAACATCGCGGCGAAGCTGGTGAACGCCCTGCAGTCGCCGTTTCCGATCGACGGCCATGAGGTGCGCATCGGCTCCAGCATCGGCATCGCGCTCTATCCCGAGCACGGCGAGGATGCCGCCCGCCTGGTGCAGAGCGCCGATGCCGCGATGTACCGGGCCAAGGAGGGAGGCCGCAACCGTTACGTCTTCCATACCGGCCGGCGCGACGCCGCGGTCGGCGCGTGAGGCGCCGCCGGAGCCCGGGCGGGACAGCCCGCCCGTAGCCTGCGACAATGCCAGCCGGCAACGATCGAGCAAGCGGAGATTCCCATGCAGCAAAACGACCAGACCCTCGCCCAGGAGGCGATGTGGCGACAGATCTGCGACGCCGAAGGGCTGGACCCGGAGCGGCGCATGGCCGCCCGGCTGGCGATCCTGGGCAGCGCGCAGGCGCAGGACTGCACGCTGTACCGGCCGGACGAGCATGATCCGGAGGCCGAGGAAGAGGATCTGGGCGACGCCAGGGTCCTCTTCGACGGGCCATTCCAAGCGCCTGCGGACTGGGACGAGCCGGCGCGCGCCGAGTTCTTCGGCGATGCCGACCCTGCGCTGTTCTTCGACGCCTTCGTCGAATGCGCGGCCCGGCCCGGCTCGCGTGCCTTCTTCCTGGCCGAGATCGGCGACTACGTGGCGGCGACGACCGAGTCGGGCGAGGTGGTGATGTATTACGTCCACGACTGCCACGAGGACGAGCGGGGCAGACGCTGCGTGCTGATCCGCGACGACGAACCTCTGTACTGAACAGCCGGAGCAAGCGCACCGTTCGCCGCGGCGGGAGTCATACCAGGGTATGCCCCTGCGGAGACCGACTATGCTGCGCTTGCTCCCTCCCCCGCTCCTCGGCGTGCTGCTCGCCCTCGCCGGCTGCGGCGACACGGCCAGGCTCCCGCTCGGCGACAGCTACGGACCCCGGCCGCTGCTACCCGAGCCCAACGACAGCCTGATTCCGACCGTGCACATCGCCAAGGCCGTCGGCTGGCCGCCGGGCAGAACGCCCAGGGCTGCCGACGGCCTGCAGGTGAAGGCCTTCGCCAGCGGCCTGGAGCATCCGCGCACGCTGCTGGCGCTGCCCAACGGCGACGTGCTGGTCGCCGAGACCGGCGCGCCGCCCAAGCCGGCGGACGCCAAGGGCATCCGCGGCTGGGTGATGAAGAAGGTGATGACCCGCGCCGGCGCCGGGGCGCCCAGCGCCAACCGCATCAGCCTGCTGCGCGACGCGGACGGCGACGGCGTGGCGGAAACCCGCACTGCGCTCTTGGAGCACCTCAACTCGCCGTTCGGCATGGCCCTGGTCGGCGACCGGCTCTACGTCGCCAACACCGACGCCATCGTCCGCTTCCCCTACCGGGAGGGCGACACCCGGATCGACGCCCGGCCGGAGAAGGTGGCCGACCTGCCGGCCGGGCCGATCAACCACCACTGGACCAAGGACCTGATCGCCAGCCGCGACGGCCGCAAGCTCTACGTCACCGTGGGCTCCAACAGCAACGTGGCGGAAAACGGCATCGAGGCAGAGCGCGACCGCGCCGCGGTCCTCGAAGTCGATCCGGCCAGCGGCGCCACCCGTCTGTTCGCCTCCGGCCTGCGCAACCCCAACGGCTTGGCCTGGCAGCCGAAAAGCGGCGCGCTCTGGGTGGTGGTCAACGAGCGCGACGAGATCGGCAGCGACCTGGTGCCGGACTACATGACTGCGCTCAAGGACGGCGGCTTCTACGGCTGGCCCTACAGCTACTTCGGCCAACACGTCGATGCCCGCGTCCAACCGCCGCGCCCGGATCTGGTGGCCACGGCCCTGGTGCCGGACTACGCTCTCGGCGCGCACACCGCCTGCCTCGACCTCGCCTTCTACCAGGCCGACCTGCTACCGGCGCGCTACCGCAACGGCGCCTTCATCGGCCAGCACGGTTCCTGGAACCGCCGGCCGCGCAGCGGCTACAAGGTGATCTTCGTGCCCTTCGACGATTGGGGCCGCCCCGCCGGACCGCCGGAGGACGTCCTCGCCGGCTTCGTCGACGACAGGAAGGGCAAAGCCTATGGGCGCCCGGTGGGCGTGGAGGTCGACAAGGCCGGGGCGCTGCTGGTGGCCGACGACGTGGGCGACACCGTCTGGCGGATCACGCCGGCCCGCTGAGAGCCGGTCCGAACACGCATGCATCAAGGAGGAAAAACCATGTCCAGTTCCCTCATCGCCGGCCTGGACGTCGAGCGCCTGGAGCGCATCGGCGAACACATCGAGCGCAACTATCTGGCCCCGGGCAAGCTGCCGGGCGCCCTGACCCTGGTGGCCCGGCGCGGGCGGATCGCCTACGTCAGGGCCCAGGGGCTGCGCGACGTCGAGCGCGGGCTGCCGGTGGAGCGGGACACCCTGTTCCGCATCTACTCGATGACCAAGCCGATCACCTCCGTCGCCCTCATGCAGCTGTACGAGCAGGGGCGCTTCCTGCTCGACGACCCGGTGCACCGTTTCATCCCCAGCTGGAAGGGCCTGCGGGTCTACAAGAGCGGCAGCCATCCGCAGTTCGTCACCGAGCCTACCCGGCGCGCCATGACGATCCGCGACCTGCTGACCCACCAGGCCGGCCTGACCTACGGCTTCATGAACCGTACCGAGGTCGACGCCGCCTACCGGGCGCTGCAGCTGGACACCGACCCGGAGATCACCCTGGAGCAGATGGTGGACGAGCTGTCGCGCCTGCCCCTGGAATTCTCGCCCGGCACCGCCTGGAACTACTCGGTGGCCACCGACGTGGTCGGCTATCTGATCCAGCTGCTCTCGGGCATGTCGCTGGACCAGTACTTCGCCGAGCACATCTTCGAACCGCTGGGCATGCGGGACACTTTCTTCCAGGTGCCGGCGGACAAGGCCGAACGCTTCGCCGCCTGCTACCAGTACCGCCACGGCGGCGGCTTCCGCCTGCAGGACGACCCGCACACCTCCCGCTTCCTGCGCCCCGCCGTCTGCCTCTACGGCGGCGGCGGGCTGGTGTCCAGCATCGACGACTACTACCGCTTCGCCCAGGCCCTGGCCAACGGCGGCGCCCTCGACGGCGCGCGGATCATCGGCCGCAAGACCCTGGAGTTCATGCGTCTGAACCATCTGCCGGGCAACCGCGACCTGCCGGGGCTGTCGGTCGGCGCCTTCAGCGAGACCACCTTCGAGGGCACCGGCTTCGGCCTCGGCTTCTCGGTGCGCACCGACGTGGCCAAGTCGCAGATCAACGGCTCGGTCGGCGAATACGGCTGGGGCGGCCTGGCCAGCACCAGCTTCTTCGTAGACCCGGTGGAGGACCTGCTGGTGCTGTTCATGACCCAGCTGATCCCCTCCTCCACCTACCCGATCCGCCAGGAGCTGCGGGCGATCGTCGACGGCGCCATCGTCGACTGAACCCCGCCGCCGTTCACCCTAGGGCATGAGCGGCGGCGAATACTCCAGGGTGCCGCCCAGGGCCCAGAGCAGGAGCAGCACCAGCGGTACGTGCACCAGCAGCTGGACGAAGGAGAAGCCGATCAGGTCGCGGGCCTTCAGGCCCAGCACGCCGAGCAGCGGCAGCATGTAGAAGGGGTTGATCAGGTTGGGCAGGGCCTCGGCGGCGTTGTAGATCTGCACCGCCCAGCCCAGGTGGTAGTGCAAGTCGTTGGCCACCTGCATCACGTAGGGCGCCTCGATGATCCACTTGCCGCCGCCGGAGGGGATGAAGAAGCCGAGGATGGCCGAATACACGCCCATCAGCAGCGCATAGCTGTCGTGGGAGGCGATCTGCACGAAGAAACTGGAGAGGTGGTGCGTCAGGCTCTGGCCGTCGCTGCCCTGGACGGTGGTCATGAGCGCGGCGATCGAGCCGTACAGCGGGAACTGGATCAGCACGCCGGTGGTGGCCGGCACCGCGCGTGCCACCGCATCGAGGAAGCTGCGCGGCCGCCAGTGCAGCAGCGCGCCGAGCATCAGGAACAGCAGGTTGTAGGTGTTGAGCCCGGAGATCGCCTGGATCGCCGGCTTGGTCGAGAACTCGTTGAGCAACCAGCCGCCGGCCAGCAGTACCAGCAGGACGATCAGCAGCGGGCTGTGCTCCAGCCACTCCCCCGGCCGGCTCGGCCCGGCCTGCGTCGGTGCGGCCGGCCTCGGGTCGATGCCGCAGGCCCGGGCATCCCGAGCGCTGCCGGCACCCGGCGCGGTGACGTGGGCGACCGCCAGCGACGCCAGCAGCAGAGCCAGCAGCATCGCCCCGGACTGCCAGAGGAAGATGGTCTCGGTGAAGGGGATCACGCCGGTGATGGCCAGAATCGACGGCGGCAGGCTGCCCGGGTT
Source organism: Azotobacter bryophylli (assembly GCF_042643485.1). NCBI lineage: Bacteria > Pseudomonadati > Pseudomonadota > Gammaproteobacteria > Pseudomonadales > Pseudomonadaceae > Azotobacter > Azotobacter bryophylli. Next base: position 236,087 of record NZ_JBHRSJ010000012.1, read on the forward strand.
GGCCTGCAGCTGCGCCGCCGAGGACGACAGGCCGAGCGCCCACACCGCGCCCAGTCCCAGGTAGGCCGCGGCGCCGGCGGCGCGGTAGTCCATGCGCAGCTCCTCGCGACGGGCCAGGGCGCGCACCAAGAGCCCGCCGAACACCAGGCTGAGGCCCCAGTTGAGCAGCGAGGCGAGCATGGAGATCAACGCCACCCAGCACACCGCGGAGCGGCCGTTGCGCGGCAGGCGGGCGAGCCGGTCGATCAGCCGGGCGGCGGGCGCGGAGCTGGCCACCACGTAGCCGCCGATGACCACGAAGGCCATCTGCATGGTGAAGGGAATCAGGCTCCAGAAGCCGTCGCCGAAGGCCTTGGCCGCGGCCTGGGGCGGTGCGCCGAGGGCCAGCACGGCCAGGCTGACCAGCAGCACGGCGACCACGGCGAACACCCAGGAGTCGGGAAACCAGCGCTCGGCCCAGGCGGCGCAGGCGATGGCGAAGCGGGCGGCGCGGCTTTCCTGCAGGTTCTCGGCCACCCGGGTGGCCTCTTGACGGACATCGACGCTATCCATGGTCATGGGACGACCTCGCGCTATTCTTGTTGTCGTTCGGCTCGGGATGTCAGAAGGACATTTCCACCACGTCGTCCGGGACGATCAGCCGGCCCGCGGTCTTGGCGACGATCTCCTCGACGCTCACCCCCGGCGCCCGCTCGCGCAGCACGAAGCAGCGGTCCTGGATCTCCAGGTAGGCGAGATCGGTGAGCACCCGGCGGATGCAGCCGACGCCGGTCAGCGGCAGGCTGCAGCGCGGCAGCAGCTTGGACTCGCCGTCCTTGGAAGCGTGGGTCATGGTGACGATGATGTTGTCGGCGCCGGCCACCAGGTCCATGGCCCCGCCCATGCCCTTGACCAGCTTGCCGGGGATCATCCAGGAAGCGATGTTGCCCTCCACGTCCACCTCGAAGGCGCCGAGCACGGTCAGGTCCACGTGGCCGCCGCGGATCATGGCGAAGGACTCGGCCGAATCGAAAATGGCCGCGCCCGGCCGGGCGGTCACCGTCTGCTTGCCGGCGTTGATCATGTCCGGGTCTACCTCGGCCTCGGTGGGGAAGGCACCCATGCCGAGCAGGCCGTTCTCCGATTGCAGCATCACGTCGATGCCCGGGGGCACGTAGTTGGCCACCAGGGTGGGAATGCCGATCCCCAGGTTGACGTAATCGCCGTCCCTCAGCTCGCGGGCGACGCGCTGGGCCATCTGTTCGCGGGAAAGTGCCATGGCAGTAGTCCTCTTGTTGTCGGTCTTGTCGGGAGCGGCGCGGAAATGGCTCAGCCGCGCAGGGTGCGCTTCTCGATGCGCTTCTCGAAGCGGCCCTGGATGATGCGATCCACGTAGATGCCCGGGGTGTGGACCTGGCTGGGCTCGAGCGCGCCGGGCTCGACGATTTCCTCCACCTCCACCACGGTGACGCGCCCGGCCATGGCGGCCAGCGGGTTGAAGTTCTGCGCGGTGTGGCGGTAGACGACGTTGCCGAAGTGGTCGGCCTTCCAGCCCTTGACGATGGCGAAGTCGCCGATGATGGCGGTCTCGAGGATGTAATGGCGGCCGTTGAACTCGCGCGCTTCCTTGCCCTCGGCGACCGGCGTGCCGTAACCGGTGGCAGTGTAGAAGGCGGGGATTCCGGCGCCGCCGGCGCGCATCCGTTCGGCCAGGGTGCCCTGCGGGGTCAGCTCAACCTCCAGCTCGCCGCTCAGGAGCTGCTGCTCGAACAGGGCGTTCTCGCCCACGTAGGAGGCGATCATCTTGCGGATCTGCCGGTCCTCCAGTAGCACGCCGAGACCGAAGCCGTCGACCCCGCAGTTGTTGGAGACCACCGTCAGGCCCCGCACGCCACGGCGGCGGATCTCATTGATGAGGTTTTCCGGAATGCCGCACAGGCCGAAGCCGCCGGCGAGGATGGTCATGTTGTCGCTGAGCCCGGCGAGGGCTTCTTCGTAGGAGCCCACGCGCTTGTCGAGTCCGGCCATGGTGTTGCGCCTCTTGTCGTTATTGGAGTGGAGCGCTGACAGCTTCTTCCCCTGCGACTCATTTGTTAAGTTTGTTTCTCCAATGCATTGATAAGAAAAATAGAACAATGACCGTCAAGCAATTGCGCGCCTTCCTCGCCGTGGCGCAGACCCTGAGCTTCGCCCAGGCCTGCGAACGTCTGCATCTGTCCCAGCCGGCCCTGAGCCTGGCGATCAAGAGCCTGGAGGACTCCCTCGGCGGCCCCCTGCTGGTCCGCACCACCCGCAGCGTCGGCCTCACCCCGGAGGGCGAGGTCCTGATGCCGATCGCCCGCCGGCTGCTGGCCGACTGGGACAACGCCGAGGAACTGCTGCGTCAGCACTTCACCCTGCAACTGGGCAAGGTCTCCGTGGCCGCCATGCCCTCCTTCGCCGGCAACCTGCTGCCCCTGGCGCTCAAGGCGTTCCGCAGTCGCCATCCGCGGGTCAACGTGGCGGTGCACGACGTGATCAACGAGCAGGTGCTGGAGATGGTGCGCAACCGCCGGGTCGAACTGGGCATCGCCTTCGAGCCGGAGACCGTCGAAGGCCTGGTCTTCACCCCCTTCTACACCGACCGTTTCGTCGCCGTGGTGCCGGCCGGCTCGGCGCTGGCCGACCGTTCGGGCCTGAGCTGGGGCGAACTGCTGCAGGAGAGCTTCATCACCCTGCAACGGCCTTCGGTGGTCCGCCTGCTCCTCGAGGAAAGTCTGGCCAGCCACGGCCTGCAGCTGCCGGTCGCCTTCGAGAGCCACCAGTTGGTCACCGTCGGCCGCATGGTGGCCAACGGCCTGGGGGTGAGCGCCGTGCCGACCCTGTGCAGCGACCAGATGGAGGAACTCGGCGCCCGCTGTCTGGCCCTGGACGAGCCGCGGATCGAACGGCCCATCGGCCTGCTGCGCCTGGCGGACCACAAACTGTCCGCCGCGGCCCAGGCGCTGTGCGACGTGCTGGAGAACATCCCCGAATGGAAGAGCCTGGACGCCGGCCGCTAGGGCCGGCGCATGGCCGCGCCACGCCGGTGCAGGCGGCACCGGCGCTGCGCAGGAACCCGGGGCCTCCTTCGGGCGATCCGTGGAAATCGGGCCGATTCTTCCCTGGTACGGGAGTTGCTAAATCCCGGCAAGGAGCCTGACCGCCGGGACGCGCACGGTCGAGAGCACTCCGGATCCGGCTGGCGGGCGCATTCCCGCCTGAAGATAGGTGATCGAAGGAGACAACAGATGGAATTGACCAGGGAGATACTCGAGTGCATGCAGAAGGTGCGCCGCCGCCTGCGGGACGAACAGGCCGTGGACATCCGCCTCAGCCAGCCCGATGCCGTGACCTGCATGCTCGAAGCCTGTGCGGCCTCGCTGGTCGAGGAGACCCGCGCGCTGGGCGAGCGTCTCAGCGGACTCAGCGGCGTTCGCCGGCCGGCCCCGCGGCTGAGCGAGGCGCAACTGATCGAACGATATACCCGCTACGCCGGGCCGCTGCGCGGCTGAGATCCGGACGCGGATGCATGGAACGGCTGTTACCCCGCGCGGTAACGGCTATCCCTCGACGCCCGGTTGACGGCGCACGGCCTTCTCAGTTGGGCGAAGCCAGGGGTTCGCCTCCAGCCCGTTGTGCACCGCCGTCGCCGCCTGGGCGGCCTGCCCGACCGCCACGCTGATCTGATTGAGCCCCGCCACCACGTCGCCGATGGCGTAGAGCCCCGGGACCGAGGTCTGCTGGTGCTGGTCGACCAACAGCGCTCCCGTCTCGTCGCAGCGGGCGCCCAGCCGCCGCGCCAGCCCGGAGCGGACCCGCGCCCCGAGGTTGGGGTAGAGGATATCGAAGCACAGGACCCGACCGTCCTCGGTGGTCAGCTCGATACCCCGGCCGGGTTCGAAGCGCACGCTCTTCGGCTTGGCGCTGATGACCTCTATGCCATGGTGGCGGGCCAGGGCCAGCGCCCGAGCGTCGGGCGGCCGGGCGGATTGGGAGATGACCGTGACGCGGTCGCTGAAGGTGCGCAGGAACACCCCGTGGCCGATGGCGTCCTCCGCCTCGCCGAGGACCGCCACGGCGTCCCCGTTCACCTCGTAGCCGTCGCAGATCACGCACAGGCGCAGGGCCCCGGCGGCGATGGCGGCTTCGGCATCGGCCATCCGCGGCAGGCTGTCCTCGATGCCGGTGGCCAGTATCACCCGCCGGGCGACGCAGGCCCGCCCCCCGATGCGCGCCTGGAATCCCAGGGGATGCAGCTGCAGTTCCTCGACCAGCCCCTGCTCCTGCCGGACGCTGCAGACGGCGCACTGCTCGCGCAGGCGTGCCAGTAAGTCGTGACCGGCGATCCCGGGCGGGAAACCCGGATAGTTGCGCGAGCGCGGTATCAGCGCCGCACGGCTACTGCCGGCGTCGACGACCAGACAGGTCCGGTGGAAACGCGCCAGGTAGATGCCGGCGGTGAGGCCGGCCGGACCACCGCCCACCACCAGGCAGTCGAATTCGCCGAGCTCTTTGGACGGACAGGCGCTGGAGGCGGAATCGGTCATGCCGCGGCTCCCTCTGACTTCTTGCCCCTGCGCGGGACCTCAGAACAGTAGAGAAACCGGGAGGCAATGAAGTTCGCGTGTTCCCGATGACGGACAGCGCCCGGGCGTTTCCCCGGAAACGGCCACTGTTACCCTCGCCGGCCCGCAGGTAGCGCAACCTGGGTGGAACGGAAACATATCCTCTGTGCCAAGGTGGGAGCTGGAACCCTATAAAAACATAACCTATTGATTTTATTGTTTTTTTAATTTTTGGCATGCATACTGCTTTGTCATAGACACAACAACAACAATAACGACACACCCCATAACAACAATACGTAACGGCTCTGGCATAACAACGATAATCACGGCAGAGACGCAGCAAACAGATTTTTTTGGAGAGGATGCGCTTATCGGGGCTCGCGCCCTGTAACCAGTCCGAGAAGAACAAAACTACCCCAAGGTAGCGCCTGCATTGGTTGGATCACTGAACGATCACCGCAACGTCAGCTTCCAAAGAAATATGCTTGCTTTTGGCCCCGACTGGGGCCGGCACACACCGGCCATAAGGTGACGGTCGACAATAACAACAACAGGCCGAACGAGAACAAAAACAAAGCACAGCAGTACTGGAGGGGAGCCACGGCTCCCCTCTGTGCTTTAAGGCCCTCGCGGATCTCCGCGCTTCGCCTAGTCAGCTCTCCGCTTCGTCAATTCCCCGCTCCCCTTCCAGCCTGGCCAGACGCTCCTCCAGCGCCGCGATACGGGCTTCGAGCGCCTCGATCCGCGCAGCAACCTGCATACTGCCTTCCTGCCCCTCGGCCTGACCGGCGCGGGCCGCGAGCCATTCCTGCAGTTCCTCCGGGCGCCCCAACAGGTGCGTGTAGCGTTCCTCGCGCTGCCCCGGCTGGCGCTCAAGGCGGCAGACCAGCTCCCGGCCGATCAGGCGCTCCAACTGATGCTGCAGCTCGTCGGCGTCCTCGAAATCGTGCAGGCGACCCGAGCGGGTCAACAGTTCGCCGACGGTCTGCGGCCCGCGCAACAGCAGCAGGGCGATCAGGATCGACTGCGGCGGTGTCAGTTGCAGGGCCTTGTCCAGCCGGTGCTCCCAGCGGTCGGCGCGGCTACCCATGACCAGACGCACCAGCCCGAGCCCCTCCAGCCGGCGCAGGCTCTGCCCGACCTGGCCGGGGCTCAGGTTCATCAGCGGATCGCGACTGGTCTTCTGGTTGCAGGCGAGGACCAGGGCGTTGAGGGTCAACGGGTAGCTTTCCGGGGTGGTCGCCTGTTTCTCGACCAGGCAGCCGAGAATGCGGATCTCGATGGCATCCAGCGGTTCTTGCAGGGTTACGGGCAATTCTTGCATGGGGGGATCCTTGGCGGGAAAACAGACCCTAGCCTAGCCCGAGGGCGCCTCCATGGATACATAGCCAGGTGCTATCATGCGGCCGGCAGTTTTCGCCCCCATCCGGTTTCGCTTCCTCGCCGACCATAGTTGTACGGTCGTTCCCCATGCCACCGTGCTGCGGAAGGCGTAGACTGCAACGAAGCGCAGAAGAACCTTTCCTCCCCCATGACAGGTAACAGCACAGACAGGCCATCGATGCAGTCAACTCCATCAACGCCGGGCGAGCTGCGGTTACAGGGCACGGGACAGCCGGCCCGGCTGAACATCGCCGGCGATTGGACGCTGGAGCATTACCCGGCGCTGTGCCGGGAAGTCCAGCGCATTCGTCCGCAGCTCGGCAAGGCCACCCCGATCGAGCTGGCGCAACTCGGCGCCCTGGACACCGCCGGTGCCGGCCTGCTGGTGGAGCTGATCGGCACCGAGCGTGCCGGAAGCATCGAGCAATGGGCCCCCGAACTGCCAGCCGAGCGACTGGCCCTGCTGCACACGGTGGCGGAAGCGCTGGCCAAGCCCGCCGAGCCCGAAGAGGAGAAGGAGCGCTCCAGCCTGATCGACGAGCTGGCTCACATCGGCCAGGTGATCGAGGGCGTCTGGCTGCAGCAGCGACGGCTGCTCGGCTTCATCGGCCTGACCTTGGAAACCCTGGCGTTGACCCTGCCGCGCCCGCGCCGCTGGCGGGTCACCGCGCTGGTCGCGCAGATCGAGCAGACCGGACTGAACGCCATTCCCATCGTCGCGCTGCTGACCTTCCTGGTCGGCGCGGTGGTGGCCTTCCTCGGCGCCACGGTGCTCGCCGACTTCGGCGCCACCATCTATACCGTCGACCTGGTGGCCTTCTCCTTTCTCCGCGAGTTCGGCGTGCTGCTCAGCGCCATCCTGCTCGCCGGCCGCACCTCCAGCGCCTTCGCCGCGCAGCTCGGCTCGATGAAGGCCAACGAGGAGATCGACGCGCTGCGGGCCATCGGCCTCAGCCCCATCGAACTGCTGGTGCTGCCGCGAGTGCTGGCGATGCTGGTGAGCCTACCGATCCTCACCTTCATCGGCATGCTCAGCGGCATTCTCGGCGGCCTGGCGGTCTGCACCCTGGCCCTAGACATCTCGCCGGTCCAGTTCTTCAACATCCTGCAGACCGAGGTTCCCGTCAGCCACTTCCTGGTCGGCCTGAGCAAGGCTCCGGTGTTCGCCTTCGTGATCGCCGTGATCGGCTGCCTGGAGGGCTTCAAGGCCGGCGGCAGCGCCGAGTCGGTGGGCGAGCACACCACCTCCAGCGTGGTCCAGTCGATCTTCATGGTCATCCTGCTGGATGCCCTGGCCGCGCTGTTCTTCATGGAGATGGACTGGTGAGCGCGCAGACGGGAGACCGGCCGAGGGAGCCGCTGATCCGGGTGCGCGGGCTGGTCAACCGCTTCGGCCGGCAGACGGTCCACGAGAACCTCGACCTGGACATCTACCGCGGCGAGATCCTCGGCGTGGTCGGCGGCTCGGGCACCGGCAAGTCGGTGCTGCTGCGCAGCATCGTCGGCCTGCGCCGGCCCGATGCCGGCAGCGTACAGCTGTTCGGCGAGGACCTGCTGACCCTGCCCCCCGAGCGCCGTTCGCGGCTGGAACGGCGCTTCGGCGTGCTGTTCCAGCAGGGCGCGCTGTTCACCTCGCTGAACCTGGCGGAGAACGTCGCCCTGCCGCTGATCGAGCACGTCGGCCTCGACCGGCACGAAGCCGAACACCTGGCCCGGCTCAAGCTGGCCCTGGCCGGGCTGCCGGGCGATGCCGCCGGCAAGTACCCGGCCGAGCTCTCCGGCGGCATGATCAAGCGCGCCGCCCTGGCCCGCGCCCTGGCCCTGGACCCGGAAGTGCTGTTCCTCGACGAGCCGACCGCCGGCCTCGACCCGATCGGCGCGGCGGCCTTCGACCAGCTGATCCTGACCCTGCGCGACGCCCTCGGCCTCAGCGTATGCCTGGTCACCCACGACCTGGACACCCTCTACACCGCCTGCGACCGAGTCGCGGTGCTGGCGAACCGGCGCGTACTGGTGGCCGACCGCCTGGAGGTAGTGGCCGAGACCGACGACCCCTGGGTCCGCGAATACTTCCACGGCCCGCGCGGCCGCGCGGCCAGGCAGGCCGCCGAATTGCAGGAGACCCCCTGATGGAAACCCGAGCGCATCACGTGCTGATCGGCCTGTTCACCGTTGCCGCGGTGCTCGGCGCCCTGCTCTTCGCCCTCTGGCTGGGCAAGTCCAGCTTGGACCGCGACTTCGACAACTACGAGATCCTGTTCGACAGCTCGGTCAGCGGTCTGGCGCCCGGCAGCCTAGTGGAATACAACGGCATCCGCGTCGGCAACGTCGAACAGCTCTGGCTCGATCCCCAGGACCCGCGCAAGGTCCACGCGCTGATCCGCGTCTACGCCGGCACGCCGGTCAAGCAGGACACCCAGGCACGCCTGGCGCTGGCCAACATCACCGGCAACATGAACATCCAGCTGCATGGCGGCACTCCGGAAAGCCCCCTGCTGACGAGCCGCAGGGGCCCGCCCCTGATCGTCGCCGACCCCTCGCCGCTCACCACCCTGCTGGGCAACGGCGAGGACATGATGAGCAACCTCAACAACCTGCTGAGCAGCGCCAACCGGATTCTCTCGCCGGAGAACACCAATCATCTCAGCCATACCCTCGAACACCTGGAGGTGGCCACCGAGGCCATCGCCTCCCAGCGCGAGGAATTCCGCCAGACCCTCCAGCACATGAACAGCCTGGGCAAGCAGGCCGGTCTGGCCATGGAGGAAATCACCAAGCTGACCCATACCGCCAACGGCCTGCTGGACGAGCACGGTAGCGACCTGATGAACAGCGCGAAGCATTCGATGGCCGCCCTGGATCGTTCGACCTCGCGTCTGGACAAGCTGCTGGCGGACAACGACAAGGCCCTGGACAGCGGCCTGCAGGGGGTCGCCGACCTCGGCCCGGCCATCGGCGAGCTGCGCGCGACCCTCGCCTCGCTGCGCCGGGTCACCCAGCATCTCGAAGACAATCCGTCCGGCTTCCTGCTCGGCCGGGAGAAGTTGCAGGAGTTCAACCCATGAGTCTTCCCCAGCCGCTGCGCGCCGCGCTTCTGCTCGTCCTGCTCGGCCCGCTGTCGGCCTGCTCGGTGCTGCCGAAAGCCGAACCCATCCACATCTACCGTCTGCCGAGCAGCCCCGCGAACCGCCCGCCGGCGGATTCGCCGCGACTCGAGCAGACACTGGTCGTGGATACGCCGCAGGCCGACCGCATGCTCGGCAGCGGCCGCATCGTGGTGGTGCCGAAGCACAACCGGGTCAGCAGCTACGAGGGCGCACGCTGGAGCGACGCGGCACCGATCCTGCTGCGCGACCGCCTGGTCGAGGCCTTCCGCCAGGACGGCCGGGTGGCCAACGTCATCAGCGACGACCAGCGCCTGCACACCGACCTGGAGCTGGTCAGCGACCTGCGCGGCTTCCACACCGAGTACGTGGACGGCGAAGCCCAGGTGGTGATCCGCCTCGAGGCCAGTCTGGTGCAGAGCTCCAGCCAGCAAGTACTGGCCAGCCGCAGCTTCGAGGTGCGCCAGCCCAGCGAGGACGAGAAGCTCGACGCGGTGGTCGCCGCCTTCGGCCAGGCCGGCGATGCCCTCAGCCGGCAGGTGGTGGCATGGATGCTGGAGCAGAGCGAGAAGCGGGTGCGCTAGCCGCCGGGCCTCAGCGTCTGGCGATGATGTAGACCGCGTGGATGATGCCGGGCAGATAACCGAGCAGGGTCAGCAAGACGTTCAGCCAGAACGCCCCGGCGAAGCCGACCTGCAGGAACACCCCGAGCGGCGGCAGCAGGATGGCGACGAGGATGCGCAGCAAATCCATGGAAGAGTCCTCCGCAACGGCCCCGCGCGGGCCCTTTTCAGAACCGACCCGGCAGGCGGGCCGGGGTTCCTTGCCGTGAGCCGCGGGCGCTGCCCATAATCGCCTGCCCCCTACCCTCAGGAGCCATGGAATGGCGATCACCCGCAGCGATCTGGACGACAACGGCCTGCTGCTCGGCCTCTCCCCCGACCGTTTCCGCGAAGTGGCCATGCCGCTGCTGTTCGACCATCTGAACGCCCAGTGCGAGGGCACCGTCGTGGTCAACCGCCAGGCGCGGATCGTCTGGCTCAGCGACAAGTACGCGGCTCGCCTGGGCATCGACGATCCGCGCAGCGTGCGCGGCCGGGAGATCGAGGAGATCCTCCCGGCCAGTCTGCTGCGCCGGGTGGCGGAAAGCGGTCAGGCGCACCTGCTCGATCTGATGGCCGTCGGCGACGAGCATTTCGTGGTCACGCGCCTGCCCCTGCGCGACGAGGACGGCACCCTGGTCGGCGCCATCGGCTTCGTCCTGCTCGACCGGGCGCAGTACCTGAAGCCCCTGGTCGCCAAGTACGGGCAGCTGCAGAACCAGCTGGCCGCCACCCAGCGCGAGCTGCTGCAGGCGCGCCGGGCGCGCTACAGCATCGCCGGCTTCATCGGTACCAGCCCGGCCGCCGCCGAGGTCAAGCGCCAGGCGCGACGCGCCGCCCAGCTCGACGCCACGCTACTGCTGCGCGGCGAGACCGGTACCGGCAAGGAGCTGCTGGCCCAGGGCATCCACAACCTCTCGCCGCGCGCCCAGGGGCCCTTCGTGGCGGTCAACGTGGCGGCGATCCCCGACACCCTGGTGGAGGCCGAGCTATTCGGCACCGCGCCGGGCGCCTACACGGGCGCCGAACGCCGCGCACGGATCGGCAAGTTCGAGCTGGCCGACGGCGGCACCCTGTTCCTCGACGAGATCGGCGACCTGCCGCTGCCGCTGCAGGCCAAGCTGCTGCGGGTGCTGCAGGAGCAGGAGGTCGAGCCGCTCGGATCCAACCGGGTCCGGCGGCTCGACGTGCGGGTGATCGCCGCCACCCACGTCGACCTGGAGGCGCGGGTCGCCGCCGGCAGCTTCCG